>JAGANS010000050.1 GCA_017624155.1 Muribaculaceae bacterium
ATGCGATCCCAAGGCCCTCTACAATACCGGCAACGCCGGATGGAAGTGCATCGTCGCCCGCCGCGAATTCGTCGAGAAATTCGACTGGGACGCCTCATACAGCGTTTCGCCCGACATCCGCACCAAGCTGTGGATGACCGCCGCCAACGGCTTTGGCATCGACAACATCAGCCTCTCGCAGGCCGACTACGGCAACAACGGCTTCCTCGCCGTCAAGTTCACCAACTGGGCCATCGACGACAACGGCAACATCGACCGGGATAACTCCCCCGCCCCCACCGACCAGCTCGGCCTCGACTACCCCATGATACGTCTTGCCGAAATCTACCTCTCCGCCGCCGAGGCATACCTCAACACCGGCAACGAGGACATGGCTGTCAAATACACCAACTACATCCGCGAGCGCGCCGGCATGCCTCCCTTCACTCAGCTCACTCCGGCTCTCCTGCGCGACGAACGCTGCCGCGAGCTTTACACCGAGAGCACACGCCGCACCGACCTCATCCGCTACAACCAGTGGATCAGCGGATACACCTGGGCATGGAAGAACTATCGTCAGCAGGGCGGCGACTTCGCCTCAAACTTCGACCTCTTCCCCATCCCCTCGTCGGTCGTTACACGCAACGGCTATACCCAGAACCCCGGTTATTAACCCTTTGACTCCAAGAACGTAAAATGAAAAAACTTTCTATAATGCTGGCTATGGCCGCCGTCGCCCTCGGCTTCGCTTCTTGCTCCGAAGACCGCGATCCGGTGTTTCATCCCGCTCCCGAAGGCTCGTTCAAGGTATACGAGCCCGAAATGGCCGACCTCTACATAACTCTCGAGCCCGGCAAGGTCATCGAGCTCACATGCAACGGCCAGCCCGACTACGGATTCTCGGCAATCTGCGACTACTCGGCCGAGCTTTCACTCACACCCGACTTTGCCGAGTCATACACCATCGAACCCCTCAACCCCGCCCAGTCCAAAATTCAGCTCGACCAGCGCATGGTAGCCACCGCTATCACCACCCTGCAGGGCTACACCGACGAGGAACAGGAACCCGACTACGTTAACCCCGGTTTCATACCCGTATATTTCCGCGCCATATGCTCGTTTGCCGGTATCCCCGAATCCCGAATGGTGTCCAATGTCGTTACCTTCAATAAGATAAAATCATACTTCTCAATCCGCAAGCCCGGTTATATCTACCTCGTAGGTGCTCCCGAGGGCTGGGCCGGTCCTAACCCCGGCAGCGAAGCTCACTACGCCGACTGGTGCCTCTTCGAGGACGCCGACAAGATCGACTCCAAGATCTACAAGGGCACATTCGACATCGCCGCCGGCCAGGCTCAGTTCCGCTTCTACACCAAGCTCGATGGCTGGGACGGAAGCTCCTGGGGCTCGCAGGTCAACGACTCGCCCGTCGACTACGAACTCGTAGGTGGCTCCTTCGCCGGCAAGCTCGTCGCCGGTAAAGGCTCGCTCAACTTCCCCGGCTGGACAGGCGGCAAGATGAACATCACCGTCGACATGAGCGACATGACCAACGTGACTATTACCATCAAAGCCGAATAATCTGTAAATGAACACAACGATGAAAAATATTCATATATACGGCTTGTCGGCCCTCATGGCCTTCGCCTTTGTCGCCTGCGACAACTACGAGGAGCCCAATCCGCCGGCTCAGTCCAACACTCAGTCAACCGTCGTTAAGCCCGACGACGTTAAATTCACCAGCGACATCGCCGCCGACAAGACATATTCGCTCATCGAATACAACGCCAACGGCGAGAACATCCCCGTCGCCACTCTCGCAGGTCCCGACCTCGGCGATTACTACGCATACAAGGTAGTCGGCGAAATCTCATCCGACGGTTTCACCACCTTCGCCCAGGTGCCCACAATCGTGGAACCCGCCAACGACGAGCGCACCCTCTACACCGTCAGTGTCGTGCCCGCCAACATGCAGGCCGCATACACCGAGGCCATCACCAAGGACCCCGACACAAAGAAGATTCAGATCCGCTACGCCGTCTACACTTCTTCACAGGGCGCCGCAGGCTCGCAGGACGCTCAGGTAGGCGATTCCTTCATCGGCCCCTTCGACCTCACTCTCAAGCCCTACGATCCCGCCCATGTCATCGAGCCCAACTACTACCTTGTAGGCACAGCCTCCGACTTTGAAGTCGCTCAGGCCATCAAGCTCAACCACGAGGGCAACCAGTACGACAACCCCGTATTCTCCTACGTATTCGACGTTACCCCCGGCTGGACATGGAAACTCGTCCCCGAGTCCACATTCGCCACCGGCAACTACGTCGAGGCCGCAGGTTCTGAATTCGGTCCCGCAATTCCCGACGACGACAGCCGCGCAGGTGACCTTGTAGCATCGACACTCGTCGACGGCAAGTATACCGAGGCCAACTTCGGCGTTCTCGGCGAGACAGGTCCCTACATGCTCACCGTCAACATGGAGACCCTCAAGTTTGAATTCACCTTCTCCGTAGCCAACCTCTACACCCCCGGCGACTCCAACAAGTGGACCCAGACCGACTCGCAGCTGCTCTTCACCAACGACTATACCACCTACCTCGGTATGGCTCACCTCTCGGGCAGCTTCAAGTTCACCGCCAAGCCCAACTGGGACGGTCCCAACTACGGCGCAGGTGCCGAAGAAGGAACCCTCTCCAACGATGGCGGTGCCGGCAACCTCTCCGTTCCGGCCGACGGCCTCTACTGGTGCAACGTCAACCTTGCCGAGCTCAAGTACACCACTACAGCCATCACCGCTGTCGGCCTCATCGGCGACGCAACTCCCAATGGCTGGGGCGCATCCACCAACCTCACTCCCTCGGCCGACTTCCTCAAGTGGACCGGTACAGTGAAGATGGCCGGCACAGGCGAGTACAAGATCCGCTGCAACGACGCCTGGGACATCGACTTCGGCGGCGATCCTCAGGATCTCGACTTCAAGGGCGGCAACATCGCCACTCCCGGCGAAGGCACCTACGACGTCACTGTCGACTTCTCGATACTGCCCTATACCATCACTTTCTCCAAAAAGTGATTCCGTAAAGAACTCTATATGACAATCGGCGGCCCGCACTGATGCAGGCCGCCGATTTTTTACACACAATTTTAGAACAGGCTCTTATATTTCTGCAAAAAAATCCGTACCTTTGCACCAAATTTTTCAAACTCAATACACCCATGGGCGGTTTTTTCGGAGCAATTTCTAAAAAAGAGTGTATCAACGACCTCTTCTACGGCACTGACTATAATTCACATCTCGGTACAAAGCGCGCCGGCCTTGTCACCTTCGACCCCGAGCGCGGCTTCAACCGCACTATCCACAGCATCGAGCGCGACTATTTCCGCTCTAAATTCGAGGACGAGCTCGACCGTTTCGTGGGCTGCCAGGGATTAGGAGTCATCAGCGACACCGACCCGCAGCCCATTATTGTTAACTCACACCTCGGCCGCTACGCCGTCGTGACCGTCGCCAAGGTCAACAATATCCGCGAGATTGCCGCCGAGCTCCTCGCCGAGCGCATGCACTTCAGCGAGCTTTCCGCCAACAACATCAACCAGACCGAGCTTATAGCCCTCCTCATCAACATGGGCAAGGACTTCGTCGACGGCATCAACCTCGTATACCGCAAGATCAAGGGTTCTTGCTCTATGCTCATCCTTACCGAAAACGGCATCATCGCCGCCCGCGACTACCTCGGCCGCACACCCATTGTGCTCGGCGCCAAAGACGGAGCCATGGCCGCCTCCAGCGAGTCGTGTGCATTCCCCAATCTCGGCTACGAACGCCTGCGCGACGTCGGTCCCGGCGAGATCGTCCGCCTCACCCCCGACGGCATCGAGGTGCTTCAGAAGCCCGCCTCGCGCTGTCAGATATGCTCATTCCTGTGGGTCTACTACGGCTTCCCCGCCAGCGACTACGAAGGCATCAACGCCGAGTACGTCCGCGAGGCCGCCGGCGTATGCATGGGCCGCTCCGACAAGAGCGAGAGCGACTGCGTGTGCGGAATCCCCGACTCAGGCGTCGGCTTCGCCCTCGGATACGCCGAGGGACACGGCATCCCATACCGCCGCGCCGTCCTCAAATACACCCCCACATGGCCACGCAGCTTCACCCCCGGCGACCAGAGCCGCCGCGCACTCGTGGCCAGAATGAAGCTCATCCCCAACCGGGCCATCCTCAACGGCCGCCGCATGGTGTTCTGCGACGACTCAATCGTTCGCGGCACACAGCTCCGCGACAACGTGTCCACATTCTTCGACGGCGGCGCCCGCGAGGTTCACGCACGCATATCATGTCCCCCGCTCGTCTACGGTTGCCCCTTCATCGGCTTCACATCATCCAAGAGCGACCTCGAGCTCATCACCCGCCGTATCATCAAGGACTTCGAGGGCGACGACAAGGCCAATATCAGCCGCTACGCCACCACCGGCACACCCGAATACGAGCGCATGGTAGCCGAGATAGCACGCCGCCTCGGTCTCACTTCGCTCAAATTCAGCACCATCGAGGATCTTATCGACAGCATCGGCCTTCCGAAGGATCGCGTCTGCACACACTGCTTCGACGGCTCCGGCTTCGACCCCTCCGACGCCTACGCCGACGATCACAAGTAATCACCTGATCACTCCGCTCACAGCATCCTCAGCTGCAGATATTCCACCGTGCCGGGCCCTACGGTATACAATCCCGACGCCCTCAGCCCTACGGCCCACACTATTTCCCCGTCACGCGTCAGCAGCCACAGTTGCCGCTTGGATTCGGCACTCAGCCGCGCGTCGGCCATGATGTCGC
Source organism: Muribaculaceae bacterium (assembly GCA_017624155.1). Lineage (GTDB taxonomy): Bacteria > Bacteroidota > Bacteroidia > Bacteroidales > Muribaculaceae > CAG-873. Next base: position 4,811 of record JAGANS010000050.1, read on the forward strand.
TCAGCAGCTTGTCCCCGCCCATGCCGTATGGCCGCATCCGGTCGCCGCGGCGCCAGCGCCGCAGTTCCCACCGTGCATTCCCCTCGAGCGCGCGTACATCTATATATATGGTGTGCGGATCACGCTTGGGGGCAAATTCCGCCACATTGTGCCGACTTACCTCTATACGCAGCGGCTCGAATATGTCGCGGCGCAGATTCACCTCCACTGCATCAGCCCCCGAGCGGCGCGCCTCGCGCGGTGCCCGCAGCATTCCGTGGTCCACCTCCCGCACATGCTCTTCCGATGCCGCGAATGTGCCGCCCTGGCGCGCGGCTGCCGCAAGCATGTCATCGGTCTGCCGGCGGCTGAATCCCTCGCCGCGCAGATACTCATACAGTATCGCCCCAGCAAATGGCTCGCCCGACAGTTCCGCCAGGTCCATCCCTCCATCGCCGTCGGCATATCGCATGGCTGCAGCCCGGATAGCCTCAGTATAGAAGCCCGCGTTCTCGCGCAATATTGCCATCGACCGCAATACTCCGTCCGTGCCCCCCGGAAACAGCTCTTCAAGCAACGGCAGCAGCCGGTTGCGCACACGGTTGCGCGCATAGTTACACTCCGCGTTAGTCGAGTCGTTCACCCACTCGAGTCCGCGGCCTTTCAGATATGCCTCGATATCGGCCCGCGACACATCCAGTAGCGGACGCACCACATGCTCGTTGCGATAGCGCATCCCCGCCAGTCCGGCCACTCCCGAGCCACGTATCAGATTCAGAAAAAAAGTTTCGGCCTGATCCTCGCGGTGATGTCCCACGGCTATGCACTGCGCGTATTCACGGTCGAGCAACTCGTCAAACCACCGGTACCGCAGTTCGCGACAGGCCATTTCAACCGATTCACCGGTGGCCCGCTGCCGCGCCGCCACGTCAAAATCTTTCACATACAGGTCTACACCCAGCCGGTGCGTCAGTTCTTCTACATGACGCATGTCGCGGGTCGATTCGGCTCCGCGCAGATGAAAGTTGCAGTGGGCCGCCACACAGTCGTACCCCAGTTCGCACAGCGCCGCCAGCAGCGCCACCGAGTCGGCTCCGCCGCTCACGGCTACTATCACCCGGCCCTCGCGTCGGAGCAGCCTGTGCCGTTCTATCGTATCTTTTACTGTTGCTATCATTAGCGCAAAATTACATATTTTTGCCTTACCCTTTACACGTTCGCAAAAAAAATCGTAATTTTGCACCTGCTATGGATAATCGTCGACTCACGCTTGTGATAAACCCCACATCAGGCACGCTCTCCAAGCGTGGGCTTGATACCTGGCTCCCGCGTCATCTCTGCCGCATGGGCTACGAAGTCGACGTGCGGTTCACCGACGGTCCGGGGCACGCCACGCAGATCGCCGCCGAGGCTGCCGCCCGGGGCGACTACGGCGTCCTCGCCTGCGGCGGCGACGGCACCGTCAACGAGGTGGCCGCCGGCCTCGTCGGCTCTCAGACAGCTCTCGGCATCCTCCCCGCCGGTTCGGGCAACGGCCTTGCACGGCACATCGGCATCCCGGTCGATGTCGAGCTCTCCACCCGCGTTATCGCCGCCGACAATGTCCTTTCCTGCGACTACGGCACAGTCAACGGCCGCCCCTTTTTCTGCACATTCGGCATGGGATTCGATGCCGCCGTCAGCCACCGCTTTGCCCGCAAGCACCGCCGCGGCCTCAACTCATACATCTCCAGTGCCATCGACGAGTTCATCAAGTACCATCCCAACAAATACGAGATCATTGCCGGCAACCGGGTTATCACCGAGCGTGCATTCCTTGTATCGGTGTGCAACGCTTCACAGTACGGCAACAACGCTTTCATCGCCCCTGCGGCTTCCATCCGCGACGGTATGCTCGACGTCACAATCGTCTACGACGGCAATATTATCGAGAATGCCTGGACCGGCGTCGAGATGCTCGCCGGATTCATAGGCAACCACGGCAAGATACGCACATTCCGCACATCTTCACTTACCGTGCGACGTTCCGCCCCCGGTCCCGCACACATCGACGGCGATCCCCTCGACCTCCCCGCCGAGCTGCATATCCGGTGCCATCCCGGCGCAATCCGCATCTTTGTGCCGCGCCGCAAGCTCAAGTTCATCCCCGTCCTCACCCCCATGCTGCTCACATTCCGCGAATGGGGCATTGTAATCTCCCGCATCTTCCGCCACAGCCCGAAGAAATAACTAAACCCAAACCATCAACCCTAAACTGTTTGTCGGGGCGTGCGAAGCCCGCCGATTTACTCGTAACCGGGTCCGTCGAGCCTCAAAGGCGAGACGCGCCCAGACAGTCATCCACCCACGGACCGGCGCCCGCAGGCCGCCGATTTGAGCCACGATAGACCGGTGCGTCACAGCGTGAGGCAATCGCAGCGCGAGGGTCGGAGGCCCTCTGATTATGAGAAACCCCCGGGTGGAGCTTGCGGAACCTGGGGTATGCTGACAACCACTAAGATAAGCCTCGGAGAGGCGCCTTGTGATATCTATCAAGTCACACCACTGCCTATACTCGCCCGTC
>JAGANS010000051.1 GCA_017624155.1 Muribaculaceae bacterium
AGCACTTTGCCGTCGAAGCGCGAACCGAAGCCCTCGGCTGCGTCCTCGACCACCGGAATGTCGTATTTTGCTGCTACAGCTATTATCTCGTCGATGCGGTATGGCATGCCGTACAGAGCCACGGGGATAATTGCCTTGGGCTTGTGGCCTGTGACGGCGATGCGGTCGGCGATGGCTTCGTCGAGCAGTGCAGGATCCATATTCCAGCTCTCGGCCTCGGAGTCGACAAATACCGGTGTGGCGCCGAGATAGGCCGCCGGATTGCTCGACGCGCAGAATGTGAAACTCTGGCACATCACCTCGTCGCCCGGTCTGACGCCACAGGCTATCAGAGCCAGATGTATGGCAGAGGTGCCCGAATTGAGCGCCACAACCTCGTTGGCACCGGTAAATTCCTTGAGCTTTTGTTCAAAGGCGGTGACATCCGGGCCCAGAGGCACTGCCCAGTCCTGAGCCAGTGCGGCCTTGATATAATCGATCTCATTTCCGCTCATGCGGGGTTTGCAGAGTAGTATTCGTGCCATGGTTGTCTGTTCTTTTTTACTTGTTGGGGCCCAGAGTGAGGCTTGACGTATCGGAAAGCTGAGCGGCCATTGAGGCGATCTGTGCCGGAGTGACTGCATGTATCAGGCTTATGACTTCATCATCCGGCGTGGCGTGGCCGCGCAGCAGAGTCTGGCGGGCAATGCCCAGTATACGGTTCTCGAGATTCTCCGATGCGATGATCAGCTGGCCGAGATATTGTTTTTTTGCGAGTTCGAGCCGCCTCTGTGTGATATATCCGTCGGCGACCGAGCGCATGGTGTCGTTCACAAGCCGTCGACACAGGGCATTGTCGTCGGGATCGCAGCCATAATATATGGCAAGCGCTCCGCAATCGCTGAAGAGACCGGTCGAAGCCTCGACCGTGTACACCAGCCCGCGGCGCTCGCGCAGCGATACGTTGAGCAGCGAGTTCATGCCCGGACCGCCCAGAATGTTGGTGAGCAGGGCCAGCGTGTAGCGGTCGGGCGAATCGAACCGGCAGCAACGCGCGCCAACGATGGTGTGGCACTGGTGTGAGTCGATGGTCTTGTGATGCTCGAAGGATGCTGATACAGGTGGCGTGTCGCGATGGTGTGAGGGAATGGGGCCGCTTACGGCGGCAAAACGGTTTTCGATAATGTCGAAGACGCGTTCCGCACCAAGGTTGCCGGCATAGAACGCCACCATATTGCCGGGCACGTACCATCGGCGCAGGTATTCGCGGCACGTAGCCGAGTCGAAGGTGTCGAGCGCTTCGCGGCTGCCGAGTATATTATGACCCAGCGAGCTGCCGGCAAATATAAGATCCTCGAAATCATCAAATACAGCATCCGACGGACTATCGAGATATGAATCTATCTCGTCGGCAACGACTTCGCGCTCCTTGTCGAGCTCGCGTGACGGGAACTGCGAGTTGGCGATGAGGTCGGCTATCAGCTCGGCGGCACGCGGCAGATTGCCCGAGGGGAAAACGGTATATACCACCGTCTCTTCCTTTGTAGTATAGGCGTTTAGTTCGCCGCCTACGGCCTCCATGCGGTTGATGATGTGCCAGGGCGACCGCCGGCTTGTGCCTTTGAATATGGTGTGCTCGACAAAGTGTGCCAGACCGCGGTGGGCGGCATCCTCATCGCGGCTGCCGGCCATTACGGCCACGCCGCAGTAGCCGACCGCGGCCCCCGGTACATGCAGATGCACCATCCGCAGCCCCGAGGCTGCGGTGCGGTATTCAATCGTGTGCCTTTTCATCGTTTCCGGGCATTTTGCCGTCTGATTTTATCAGTGCGAGCAGGCGGGGGAGTGCCTCGTCGGCCGGTATGTTCTTTTCAACGCAGGTCTTGCCGCGGTAGATGCTTACGCGACCCAGACCGGCGCCTACATAACCATAGTCGGCGTCAGCCATTTCGCCGGGGCCGTTGACGATACACCCCATAACGCCTATTTTAAGCCCTTTCAGCCCGGCCGTTGCCGCCTTGACCTTGGCAAGGGTGTCCTGCAGGTCGAACAGTGTGCGTCCGCAGCTCGGACAGGCGATATATTCAGTCTTGGAAATCACGCGGCGGGTTGCCTGCAATATGTCGCGGACAAGGTCGGCGGCAACTTTCTCATCGAGAGCCGGAGCCGTGATGCGGATATCATTTCCGCAGGCGGTGTTGAGCAGCAGGTAGCCGAGGTCGACCGAGGCGGCGATCTTGATGTCGTCGACGTTCATTGTGTCGGGGTAGGCCGCTTCCACCTCGAATGCAGGCATACCCTCGGCGGCGGCAAGCACCTGCTCTATTACGTTGGGATGTGTAGCGGTGATGCGTGTGCCGGCGATGTGTGCCGGCGACGGATTGGCAGCCGCGCGGCATTCGTCGATGTGGGCGAGAATCTGCCGTGCCACAGGAATCTCGCGCTCTGGATCCTCGGTCAGCGACACACGGATTGTGTCGCCGATGCCGTCGACAAGCAGCGAGCCTATTCCTACGGCGCTTTTTATGCGTCCGTCATCGCCGTCGCCGGCCTCGGTTACGCCCAGGTGGAGCGGAAAATCCATACCTTCGTCGGCCATCCGGTCGACGAGCAGTCGCACGGTATCGGTCATCACAACCACGTTGGATGCCTTGATGGATATGACGACATCGTTGAAGTCGAGTTCCCTGCATATACGCAGGAATTCGAGCGCGCTCTCCACCATGCCTGCCGGAGTGTCGCCATATCGGCTCATGATGCGGTCGCTGAGCGAACCGTGGTTCACTCCTATTCGTATGGCCACGCCGCGTTCTCGGCACAGTTCAACGAAGGGTACCACCTTGTCGTGCAGGCGCCGCAGCTCGTCGGCATATTCCCCGTCGGTATATTCAAGTTTGATGAATGTGCGGCCCGGGTCGGCGAAGTTGCCGGGATTGATGCGGACTTTCTCTACCTCCTCGGCGGCTGCAAACGCTGCAGCAGGATTGAAGTGAATGTCGGCCACGAGCGGAGTTTCGTAGCCGCGGGCGCGGAGGTGCCGGCGTATCTCGCCAAGGTTGCGGGCATGGGTCGGAGTCTGAGCTGTGAGACGCACGATGTCGGCGCCGGCGTCGGCGATACGGATTATCTGCTCGACGGATGCCTCGGTGTCCATTGTGGGCGTGTTGGTCATCGACTGCACGGCAATGGGATTGTGGCCGCCGATACTGACACCGCCGATGTGCACCTCACAGGTGTGGCGTCGCAGATAGCCTTGTGTATGGCGTGCCATCAGCCGTTTACCTTATAATTGTAACCTTCAAGAGCCGAGAGGTCCTCGTTGGCTTTCTCTATTTTTTTTGTGAGAGATGCACACCATTCGGCATAGCGGGCGGCGAGCTCCGTGTCGCCGAGGGCGAGGATGCGCACAGCCAGCACGGCGGCATTCATGCCGGCGTTGATGCCTACGGTGGCCACGGGGATGCCAGGCGGCATCATCACTATCGACAGCAGGGCGTCCTGACCCTGAAGGGTGGAGTCGATAGGCAGGCCTATGACCGGCAGCGGGGTGAGGGCGGCAATCACGCCCGGCAGAGCGGCGGCCATGCCGGCGGCTGCGATTATCACCTTGATGCCGCGACCGGCCGCAGCCGTAGCGTATTCCTCGACGGCGCGGGGTGTGCGGTGAGCGCTCAGGGCCTTCATCTCGAAAGGCACCTGCATCTGCTCCAGAAAGTCGGCTGCCTTGCGCAGCACGGGCAGGTCGGATGTGCTACCCATTATTATCGATACTTGCGGTGTCATCAGTAATTGACGTTTATGGTTTCGTAGTGTGACTGAGGGATTGATATATTCTGTTTTGCAGCTTTGCTGCGGATATTTTTCATCTGCGACTGTGCTTCGCGTAGCAGGCGTTTCTGAGCCACAAAGTTTCCGCCCGACATGCCCCTGCCTGTACTGCCGCCGGAGGCTTTGCCCTTTTCGTGTGTCTGATAGCCGGTGTTGGTGAGGCTTTCGTATATACTTCGGGCACGGCGTTCCCAGTTGCGATACTGACCCTCAAGGCTTGAGCCCGATGCCTGAGAACTGCCATACATGGTACTGCCGGCACCGAATGTATTGTTCATATAGTTTGATGTTCCTCCGGCCAGAGTCGATACTAAGTTGTTGAGAGCGTCGAGGGTTTTGCTCAGGCGTTCCATTTTTTGCTGCGACCGCACTCGCCGGGCATTCTCGGCTGCATCGCGTGCGTCGGCCGATGCGGCCAGATCGTAATAATCTATCGCGCTGCCGAGGTCGCCGGCATCCTCATAGAGCCGGGCGATGTTCATATATGCCCCCGGCAGATAGCGGTCTTCGTTCACATCTTTGGCCAGAGCCACTACCTCCTTGTATATTGCCATCTTCTGCTCGGGTGTGTAATCGGATGATTGCCCCGAGCGGAACAGCCGGCCGCAGATTTCTTCTATCTTGTTGCCATTAACGTCGATGGTGCCGCGATAGCCTTTATAGAAAACATGGGCACGGCCCGCGCGATCAAAGTCGTCGATGTAGTCGTAATATACGTGGTTCTTATTGATTTTCTTGAAGGGTGTGTAGGCCCAACGGTCGTTTTTGAGCAGCAAGAAGCCTTTGATATTCTTATCGTGATACACCGGAATTATGTCGTCGAAGGCATGGCTGAATCCCATGCCGGCCGATGTTATGAGCTGCTTGGATTGCGGAGAACATGCCAGTAGCACCGTCGAGCGCTTTACCAATATAGGAATTTGTGTCAGAGTCACGTATCCGGGCGTCATGACATGTCCTATACGGTCGGTGACATAGAATTTTTCACCGTCGTATACGATCAGCATAGCTGTCCCCTCCAGAGGTGTTATCTCGGTATAGCTCTTGTTATTGAACGGCATCTGTCGGTCGCCGCGGATGAAGGTGAACAGGCTGTCGGTGTGGCTGATCCTCACAGGGATGCCTTTCAATGGAGCCGTGGCATAAGTGTTGCCTGCGGTTTTCATGCACAGGCTGTCGCCTTTCAGAACCGGTGCTTCGATACCTTCGGTGCCGAATATCAGATTACCGCAGGAGTCGACGGCATTCCATCTTTTTGTTTTGTCGAAATATACGGCCGCATAGCCTGCTGGGCTTATGGAGTCGGAAATGAATCGTCCGCCGGCATCGTTGAAGCCAATAGTTTCGTATACAGGGTCAACGATCACAGTGTCGCCCTTAAGGATGCCGTAGCGTCCGGCATCGGCCCTGAATACCGTGAAAGGCAAGGCCCCCGCGGTCAGAGCAATGATTATTGATATTATCGATACGGCAAGTCTTGGGTTCATCTTATACACATTGATGCGAAGCATACTGTCAGGCCGAGCGCCAGGCCTGCGAGCACCTGAGCCAGTGTATGGCGTTGAAGCAGCAGACGTGCTGTGGCAATGGCACCGGCGAGGAGGATGCCTACGCTGAACATTATCATGACGTTGACATCGGCCATGCCTGATACGGCAAACCACAGCATCATACCCACAAGACCTCCCATGGCGGTGGTGTGTGCGCTGATTTTCCATTTGAATGTGATGACCATCGCTGTCAATGTCGCTGCAGCCGCGCCTACAAAGAACATGCGCAGCCATATCGGCGCGCCGAGCGAGCCTACAAACAGCGAGGCCCCGATATAGCAGATGGCTGCGATTGACATGGGCAGTGTGCGCTGATTGCGGTTGCTGATAGCACGGTCGCTGACCTTGCCCGCCTTTATCAGCGCGGCAATAGCCGCCAGCGGCACCAGGCCCGTTATGACTGCGACGAGCAGAGTGGCTATCAGTCTGTTGGATTCGGGTATCGACCTCAGCGGAGTAGCCCACATTGCCAACGCCATGCCGTAAGTCGGCACCATTATAGGCGAGAATACATCGCTGATAATCTGAGCCCACGCCGGGTGGCGCGGCAGTTCAGCGGCAGCAGTGGTGCCGATGCTTCCGCTGTCGCCCTTAGTCTCATTGGTTTCAATATCTTCGTTCATCTTTATTCGATCTTGCGCAAGCGTGCCGGCTGTATACCCAGGCGCTCGCGATACTTTGCCACAGTGCGCCGCGCTATCTTAAGCCCTTCGGCCGCCAGCTCTGCCGTAATTGCGTCGTCGCTCAGCGGAGCTGTTTTGTCCTCGCCGTCGACAAGCCGGCGCAACGCATGTTCTATCTTATATACAGATACGTCACTGTCATCGCTAACGCTCTCGCTGAACAGTGATTTTAATTCCACCATGCCACGGGGCGTCAGGGCATATTTGCCGGCTGTGGCGCGCGACACCACACTAAGATTGATACCCGATGCCTCAGCTACCTGACGGAGTACCATCGGGCGCAGCGACGCACGGTCGTATGTCATGAAATACTCGGGCTGAAGTTTCACGATGGCATTCATTACGGCCATCAGGGTGTCCTGGCGGCGGCGTGCCATACCGATGAACTCCTCGGCCTCGTTGCGGCGTGCCTTAATGAAGGTTTCTGTCGCGGAGTCGGACGATTTGTGGCGCCGGAAGCTTTCCTCGACAGCAAGTTCGGGAAGTCGTCCGGCCATCGACACGTTTACAGCCCCGTCGGTATCAGTGTCGATTATGAAATCGGGCGAGATGTGCCGCATACGGTCGTCCTCAGTGTTTTCGAGCTCGACCGCAGGCTTGGGATTAAGCGACTTTATTACCTTTATTGCCTCTTCAAAACGGGATTCTTCAAGATGGAGGTCGGTCCGGACTTTCTTGAACTTACGGTTTGCGAAGAGGTAAAATTCCTTGTTGATGATATCTGTAGCGTCGGAGACGGCCTGCGACGGCGTCAGCCTGGCGAGCTGCAGCAGCAGGCAGTCGCGCAGATCCCGGGCTCCGATACCGGCAGGCTCGAGGCTGCGTATTATCTCTATGGCTTTGGCCATCTGCGCCGTGTCGGGATCTATGCCCAGGCTCATGGCCATGTCGTCGGCGAGTGTCTGAGGCGTGCGTGTGAGATAGCCGTTGTTGTCAAGGCTTGCCGCGGCAAAGAGGGCTAGTTCGCGCAGGTCTTCCGGCAAATCGAGTTCGTCAACCTGACGTTCGAGCGTCGGTATGGCGGCACTGTTGTCGGCAACATCGGGCTGATAAGTCACGTCATCAGCCGAACGGTTGGATATGTTGGTGCGGTAATATGGCACATCGTCGTCGCTGCCGTAGTCGGCACGCTGAAGGTCGTCGGAACTCTCTGTAAAGTCGTGGCCCTCGTCGTCCTTGGGCACAGCCTCCGCTGCGGGATCTGACACAATCTCGAGGGCCGGATTCTCGTCGACAGCGATGCCAAGCGCTTCCTCAAATTCGGGCGCGGACATCTCCAGCAGACGGCCGAAGCGCATCTGCTGCGGGCTGAGGCGCAGCGACAACTGCTGCTGTTGCGATAGGGATTGCGACTGAGCTGCCATACGGGACTGTTTTACCCCGCAAAGTTACAAAAAAAATGCGGAATACGAGGTAATTCCGCAGGCCTATTCGTCTTTGGAGAAAATGCCGCGGAGGCGGTCGGTGAAGGAGGGATTGAGGGGCTTGAGGTGAACGGATACTTTGGGCGACAGCTTATTCAGAAATATTATGGACGAATGAAGTACTATTGCAGTCCATTCCTCAAAAGGGACGATGGCATGTATATGAGAGAGCGGTATGGTACGGAATATCGACTTCTCATCGACTGAGCCAATGATGATCTTGCTTTGGTCAATATCTACATTGAGGTTGTGCATGATACCTACTGAGTCGAAGAGCAACGCAATATCGAGGCAATCCACGCTTTTGGCGCGTTTAGGATACTTTTTGTAAAGGGTGTTGATAACTTCTTTGGTAATCATGTCGTGCTGTTTTTAACTTAAGCGGAAAAGATTTTATATATTATCGTGCGTCGGGTGGCGCGTTCACTTATAATAACCTTTGTGGGCGAGTATGGTTCACACAGTATTGTTAAGATTGTGTTACAATAAAATCCCCTTCCGCCGATGACCGGGGAAGGGGATTTAATGTGGGGATCAGGCAAGGAAGCCGAGCAGCACACCGGCTGCAACTGCCGAACCGATCACACCGGCCACATTCGGGCCCATGGCGTGCATCAGCAGGTAGTTGGACGGATCGTATTCCAGACCGAGGTTGTTGGAGATACGGGCCGACATGGGCACGGCCGATACGCCGGCATTGCCGATGAGCGGGTTGATCTTCTTTTCCTTGGGGAGCACGAGATTGAACAGCTTGACGAACAGTACACCGCTCGACGAAGCTATCACGAATGCCATGAAGCCGAGGAAGAAGATGAAGATAGTCTGCGGTGTGAGGAACTGCGAGGCCTGTGTCGATGCGCCCACCGTCATGCCCAGGAGAATGGTGACGATGTCGGTGAGGGCGTTGGACGCAGTCTTGGCGAGGCGTGTGGTGACGCCGCATTCGCGCAGCAGATTACCGAAGAAGAGCATACCCAGCAGGGGAAGGCCCGAGGGAACCACGAAGCAGGTGAGAAGCATACCCACGATGGGGAAGATGATCTTCTCGTTCTGCGACACGGCGCGGGCGGGTTTCATCTTGATGAGACGCTCCTTCTTGGTGGTGAACAGGCGCATCAGCGGCGGCTGGATCACAGGCACGAGGGCCATATATGAGTATGCCGACACGGCGATAGCGCCCATGAGGTTGGGTGCAAGCTTCGACGACAGGAAGATGGCCGTGGGGCCGTCGGCACCGCCGATGATTGCGATGGCGCCGGCTTGATCGGGTGCGAAGCCGATGGCGAGAGCCACCATGTAGGCGCCGAAGATACCGAACTGGGCGGCTGCGCCGATGAGCATCAGCTTGGGATTGGCTATCAGGGCCGAGAAGTCGGTCATGGCGCCGATACCAAGGAAGATGAGCGGCGGATAGATAACGTTTTGCACGCCGTAGAAAAGATACCACAAAAGTCCGCGGTTCTCTACGTTTTCATACGTATGCGCTACGCCCTCCGGATACGTACCCCAAACGACGTCGTACGCGCCGGGGAGATTGATAAGGAACATACCGAACGCGATCGGCAATAAGAGCAGAGGCTCGAATTTCTTGACGATCGCAAGGTACATAAGTACGAAGGAGATCAGGATCATCACGTAGTTCTGCCACGATCCGTTCGCAAGCCCCGACGATTCCCATAAATTGCGGAACATTTCGCCGACGCTCATGAGTAAATTATTTTGCATACTGCCCTACCTCTTTTTTTAGCCGATGATCGCCAAAACCGCGTCGGATTCCACGTTCGCGCCCTTTTGTACCTGGAACTTGACTACGCCGTCGCAAGGCGCGGTGATATCGTTATCCATCTTCATAGCCTCGAGCACGAGGATAGGCTGG
>JAGANS010000052.1 GCA_017624155.1 Muribaculaceae bacterium
TGAAGGATACCAACAATCTGCGCATCATATTGCAGCAGATCGACGGCGATCCGCTCGATAACGCAGACTTTGACTGGAAGGTTACCGACAACAATACTCTCTTTGCCTGGAACAATGACATCATCCCGCAGACGCCGGTCGAGTATCTTCCCTGGGCCCGCGGCAATGCATCACCCGGCGATCTGCCCGACGGCACCCCTGCATCAGTATGCTGGGCCGAAATGTCGTTCTCTCGCCTCGTCACCGGCAATGAGCCACACCTCGTCATTACTCGTCGCAGCGACGGCTACCGTGTGATCGATATTCCGCTTATAAACTACCTCAACCTCATGAAATCCGAGGCTTACAAGTCGATGCCTCTTCAGGAGTTTCTCGACCGCGAAAGCCGCTGGGACATGATATTCTTCCTTGACCGCAACCATGCATGGCTTAAGACTCAGATTATAGTCAATGACTGGGTGGTTCGGCTCAATGATGTAGATGTATAAATTGACAAATGGGATTCCTGAAGCAAATAAAAAATATGCTGCTTGCCCTGGCGGGCATGGCGTTGATATCGGTGGCCACCGGCTGTTCCGATACCGATGAGCCTGTGCCTGTACCCGATGGCGACGGCCCCATTGTGACCTTGCGCCTGTCGGTGGGTATCAACTCGCCGCAACAGCTTCAGGACTCACGTGCGGCCGGCGAGTATCCTGCCGGGTATCCCTACGACTTCGAGCCTGCGGCCACAGTATACGAGGGCATCAACACCTTGCGTGTGATAGTGGTGCGTCCCGACAATACCGTGGAAGGCAATGCCCGCGAAAACTTTGCCGACTACATTCCTCAGGAGGGCAACCTTTATGGCCCGCTGCAGTTCCGCGTCAAGAGCGACGAAGTGAAGCGTGTGTATCTCATCGCCAACGAGGCTTCGATAGAGCCTGCGATCGACTGGACTCAGTACGCCGTAGGCTCGACGCTGACGCCCGCTGCTGCCGAGCGCCTGCTTCAGTATAACGAATGGCCCACGGCACCGGCCGACACTCTTGCCATACCCTATATCGACAATACCGGCGCCGACAAGAAGTATGTGCCCATGAGCGAATTCTTCGACACCTTTGTCGAGGCCCCCCCGGCCAATCTCACTGAAGATATACATACACAGTCGGCTACATATTTCATAACCCGCAATGTAGTGAAATTCGGGTTCACAATATCGGCTCAGGATAAGGACGGCAATCATACAATGCCTGTCAACAGCTTCCGTGTTAAATCGCTGGCATTCCGCAACCTGATGCAGAAGTCGTATGTATTCCCCTACGAGACAAGCTATCTGCCGACCAAGGCAAGCAATACCACCGATTTCCGCAGAGTAGTGATTGCATTCACGACGCCCGGTCTGAACGGCAATCTTGTGCGTCCTTATTACTTCCCGATCGAAGCCATGCGATTTGGCGTCAACGCTGCCGGCAGCTCCTATGCCGCAACGCAGACCTATGCACCCGAATTGTATTTCAGTGAAACATTCAACAATACAGCCGGCAATCGCTTTGACATCGACGTGGAGCTGGAGATCGAGGGCGACAAAGGGCCTACTGTGAAATTTTACCGGGTAAAACTGCCCAACCTGCCCGATTTCCCGCGAAACACATTTGTCAAGGTAAATCTTATCATGCAGGAAGAATCGCTCACTGCTGTCGTGGATGTAATACCGTATATCAGTGTATCACTTAATCCGATATTCGGTTTCCAGCAGATAAAGCCAACCGAGCCCGAAACCCTGCCTGAGTATCCGTAATTCTGTGAATTTGAGACAGACATGTAAGTTACAGATATTATTATTGTCGCTCGGCATCGCATTGTTGTCGGGCGGCTGTGTCAATGATGATGAGCCTGATATACGCTCGCTTGTTGCCGTCGGCGACCGACTGCCGCAGTTTGAGGTCGTGATGAACGACGGACGCACGGTCGCGACCGCCGATCTTGCCGGCAGCAAGGCTGTGGTGGTATTGTTCACCACGTCGTGCTCCGACTGCCGCAATTATCTGCCCGTCGTAGAGTCGCTCCATCGTGAGCGCCCCGCATTGCCGATAATCTGCATTGCCCGCAGTGAAGACGCATCTGCGCTCAAGGCTTACTGGAAGGCCAACGGACTCACGCTGGATTACTCTCCACAGACCGATGCGGCTGTCTACAGCCTCTTTGCCACCGGCGGCGTGCCCCGTACATACGTCAGCGACGCATCGCTTACTGTCATTGCCGAGTGGGATGATTCGCCCGTGCCGACGATCGGGCAGCTGCTTGATGCTACGGCCGAGTGATTATATCTCTGCGGCCGAACCAATCGTGTGCCGGGCGTGTTGAATATACAGTTAGTCGTTCGCTTTATGAAAAACATAGATACTTCTTTCTTCAGAATCTCTACCGAAAAGCTTCCTGTCGAGGTGGGCGACCTTCTCGTAGCCGAACCGTTCCTGAGCGAAATGTGGTTCGACCGTGCGGTGATTTCGGTAATCGACCATAATCCGGAAGAAGGTACAACCGGTGTAGTGCTCAACAATGCCCTTGAATCGAGCCTCGATGAGGTGCTCGACGGTATCGACCGTGAGGAAAAGGTGCCGGTATATTGCGGAGGCCCGCTGAGTCAGGACCGTCTGTTTTTCGTACACACCTTGGGCGAGGCCATCATACCCCAGGCGCGCTGCTATGCTCCCGGGCTGTGGATCGGCGGTGACTTTGATGCTGCGATCGACTATGTGAACAACGGCTATCCCGTGGAAGGCTATCTGCGGTTTTTCGTGGGATACAGCGGCTGGTCGGCCGGACAGCTCGACGAAGAGCTTGCCGCAGGGACTTGGGCCGTGAAGCGCGGCCTCGACGATGTAGGGCCGCTGCTCGCCGGCCGCGGCGATTCATACTGGCACCGCGTGGTGCACAGCATGGGCGAGCGATACAGGCAGTGGACACTGCTGCCGCAGGACGTCAAGGCCAACTGAGCGCAACACTTTGCCATACCAAAAAAAATCGCTAACTTTGCACTCCGTTAGCGATTTTTTGGTACATGAACAACAATAATGAAGCATTGCCCGTGATGCAGATAGGACAGATAGAAATAAATCCCGACCTCTTCAAGGAGCCGGTCAATACCGACGACCTGCCGATATTGGCCACACGCAATCTTGTGCTTTTTCCGGGAGTGAACATACCCATCGCGCTTACGCGTGAGATGTCGCTCAATCTTGCCCGCGAAGCTGCCGAAAAGCGCTTCCCGGTGGGAATCGTGTGCCAGCTCGATGCATCGAACGATGCTCCGTCGGTCACTACGGGCCTGTATCGCTATGGCGTAGTCGCCGACATATTCCAGGTTGTTGACCTGCCCGACGGCTCACATACCGCCATCGTGCACGCCCGTCAGCGCATACGAATACTCGGCAAGGGTGCCGGCAAGCTTGTCGCAGACGCTCTGAGCGCCCGCGTGAAACTGCTTGACGACGTTATGCCCGAGAATACTGCCGGCCTCGATGCCATAATGGGCAAGGTGGACGAGGTGACCCGCGAGATAGCCTCGCGCAGCGGCGAGAACGAGAACATGTTCACCTCGGCTGTGTCGCAGATCAAGGGTATCCCCGAGCGCCTCAACTTCATTGCCACCAATATGCCGGTCGAGCCAAAGGATAAGATCGAGATGCTCACCCGCAGCAATATCGACGGCCGCGCCAAAGAACTGCTGCGCGCCCTTGTGGACATGCAGGAGAAGATGAAGGTGTATGAGGACATCGTAAACAAGGCCCGCGGGCGCATGAATGAGAATCAGCGTTCGGCTTTCCTGCAAAGTCAGATGGATGCCATTCGCGAGGAACTCTACGGTGACAGCGAGGAGGAGGAAATTGACGGCCTGATGGCACGTGCCGACGAGTCGGGCATGCCCAAGAACGTAAGGGCCATATTCGACCGCCAGATCACCAAGCTGCGCCGTCTCAACCCGTCCACGCCCGACTATTCGGTGGAATATTCCTATCTCGAGACATTGCTCGACCTCCCCTGGAAATCAGGCAAGTCGTCGCCCGAAATCCACAATGCCAAAAAAGTGCTTGAAGAGCGTCATTACGGCCTCGAAAAGGTAAAAAAACGCATCCTGGAGCAGATAGCCGTGCTGATGCACAATAATGGACGCGGCAAAGCTCCTATTATATGCCTTGTGGGCCCCCCGGGTGTGGGCAAGACGTCGCTTGGCCGATCGATTGCCGAGGCCATGGATCGTAAGTATCAGCGTGTATCGCTCGGCGGCGTGCACGACGAGGCCGAGATCCGCGGTCATCGCCGTACATATATCGGTGCTATGCCCGGCCGTATCATTAAGGCCATGAAGGATGCCGGGGTGAACAATCCGGTGCTCCTGCTCGACGAGGTGGACAAACTCGGCAACGATCACAAGGGCGACCCATCGTCGGCTCTGCTCGAAGTGCTTGATCCCGAGCAGAATTCCACTTTCCACGACAATTACGTCGACATTGACTATGACCTGTCGAATGTGCTGTTCATAGCCACAGCCAACACTACCGCTACTATCGATGCGCCGTTGCTCGACCGTATGGAGCTTATTGAACTCTCGGGCTACCTGATGGAGGAAAAAATCGAGATTGCCAGGCGCCATCTGCTGCCCAAGCTGCTCCGCGAGCACGGACTCGGCGAGGATGCCCGCTTCACGCTCGGCGATGACACCATAGCTGCAATTATCGAGAACTATACGGCCGAGAGCGGAGTGCGCCAGCTCGAAAAGACAATGGGATCGTTGCTGCGCAAGTGGATGCTTGCCGATCTCAGCGGCGATGCATTCCCCGATCCCATAAAACCCGACGATCTGCAGCAGCTCCTCGGCTTGCCCCGTTACAACAAGGACAAATACGAGGGTAATGACTATACCGGAGTTGTTACCGGACTTGCCTGGACGCAGGTAGGCGGTGAGATTCTCCTTGCCGAGGCATCCCTGTCGCCCGGCAAGGGCGACCGTCTGTCGATTACCGGTAATCTCGGCGATGTGATGAAAGAGTCGGCCACCATTGCCCTGCAGTGGGTCAGGAGCCATGCCTCTGAGCTTGGTATCGACGCGGCAAAGTTTGACAGCAACAATCTGCACATCCACTTCCCGGAGGGCGCCATCCCCAAAGACGGCCCTTCGGCCGGAATAACGATCGCCACAGCCATCGCATCGGCATTCAGCGGCCGCAAGGTCCGCGCACGTATTGCCATGACCGGCGAGATCACCCTGCGCGGCAAGGTATTGCCCGTGGGCGGCATCAAGGAGAAGATTCTTGCCGCAAAGCGAGCCGGGATCGACACCATAGTGCTCAGCACCGAGAACCGCCGCGATATTGAGGAGATCCCGGCCAAATATATCGACGGGCTTGAATTCCACTATGTGGAAACGGCTATGGATGTTATCAATTTTGCCCTGTTATGAACCCGAGGCGCATTGTCCTTATCCTGGCACTCGCCGTAACAGCAAGCCTCGTTTCGGCAGGCGATTATGTGTCACAAATTGCGGAGATAGCTGCTATGAGCGGGGACATGCGCGCCCGGGCCATTACCGAATTCGTGAGGAATACCGGCAAGGATGAGGATACAGCCGAGGCTGCGACGCAGGCGCTTGAGAACGGCCTGCTGTCGGCGACATCACCTATGCGCGATGATGAACTGTATATTGCCTTTGTCGAGGAAATGCTGCGCAGCGGATATCCCAATCGCGTACGTAACCAGTGGATGCTCAATGCGGTGAAGCTCAACCGCCCCGGCTCGATGCTCCCGCAATTCGATTATGAGACGCGCGACGGCGTGTGCCACACTTCCGACAGCCTGCGCGGACGCATTACAGTACTGATGTTCTACGACCCGGATTGCGGCGACTGCGCTGAGGCTATCGCAAGGATACAGAACGACAATCGGCTTGCCGACGCCATAAACCGTGGCAAGTTGCACATGATATGCGTATATGCCGACGGCGACCGCGATGCATGGCTTGCTGCGCCCGACAAGATTCCTGCCGGATGGACCGACGGATTTGACACAGGCCGGATAGCCGGTGAGGAACTGTTTATCATTCCTATGACGCCGGCTATTTATATAGTTGGTGCAGATGGAAAAATCCTCCGCAAGGAAGCCCTTGTGGAGGATGTACTCAGTCTTCAATTCTGATTTTATCGGAGAAATCGCTTGGTTATATCGCCGTAGGCGTCGATGCGCCGGTCGCGCAGGAACGGCCACCAGCGGCGCACCTGTTCGGAGCGGCCCAGGTCGATGTCAACAATCTCGGCGCACTCGGCATCGGACGGAGCGCGGAAAAGCAATTCGCCCTGCGGACCGGCGACAAAGCTGTTGCCCCAGAACTGTATGCCGTTGGTGACGCCCGAGGGGTCGGTCTCATGACCTGTGCGGTTGACTGTGATTACCGGCAGTCCGTTGGCCACTGCATGACCGCGCTGCACCGTAACCCATGCCTCAAGCTGGCGTGCTTTCTCGGCTTCGGTATCAGTCGATTCCCAGCCGATAGCCGTCGGATATATCAGCACATCGGCTCCGGCAAGGGCCATAAGGCGAGCGGCCTCGGGATACCACTGATCCCAGCATACCAGCACACCGAGCCGGCCTACAGAGGTGTCGATGGGTCTGAAGCCGAGGTCGCCCGGTGTGAAGTAGAACTTTTCGTAATATGCCGGATCATCGGGAATATGCATCTTGCGGTAACGGCCGGCCTCGCTGCCGTCAGCATCAAATACTACGGCAGTGTTGTGATACAGGCCGGGCGCACGACGCTCAAAGAGCGACGTTACGATGACAACGCCCAGGCGTGCAGCGAGTGCAGAATAGAATTCAGTGGCTTCACCGGGCAGCCCGGTGGCCTGATCGAAATTGTCGACGTTTTCAGTCTGACAGAAATACAGGCCGTCGTGCAGTTCGCGGTTGACAATAAGGCGGGCGCCACGGGCGGCGAGATCTTCGGCAGCCTGGGCAATGCGCTCACGGCATGCGGCTGCATCTGAGGTATTCGATTGCTGGATTATACCGGTTCGGAGTATCTTTTCCATAATTCAAAGTGGCAGGACGTCGGCCGGCACCTGCATTGTGGCGCAGTGGAGCGATCCATGTTGCCTGATGAGGGCACGGCAGTCGACAGGTTCGATGATATGGTCGGGGAATGCGACGCGGAGCGCCATTGCGGCACGCTCGTCGTTGAGCGGCTGGCCGTAAGTGGGCAGCAACACAGCGTCGTTAAGTATGAGAAAATTTGCATAGGTGGCCGGCAGACGGTGACCGTCCTCCGGGTCGTATATCGCGTCGGGCATCGGCAGCTCAATCAGATTGTACGGCCTGCCGTCAGGAGTGGTGAACAGCGCGAGATCGTCAGCCACGCCGTCGAGGGCGTGCGACTGCTCGTCGGGATCGGTGCCCCAGCCCTTGCCGCAATATAGGATGGTGTCGTATGGTGCCAGACGTGCGATGGTGTCGATATGGCCGTCGGTATCGTCGCCGATTATGTCACCATGGTCAAGCCACAATATATTGCCGGCTCCGAGTGTATCGTGCAGCATTTGCTCCACATCGGCCTTCTTGCGCGGAATGCCATTGTTGCGGGTAGATGTCAGCAGGCACGATGTTGTAGTAAGGATAGTGCCGTGGCCATCGCTCTCGATCGAGCCACCCTCGAGGATGAAATAGTTGAGGTCGCGGTAATGTCCGCGCAGCAGACCGGCGTCGGTCATGCGGCGGGTCACGCCGTTGTCGAGCGAATGGCCGAACTTTCCGCCCCAGGCGTTGAATCCAAAGTCGCACAGCACAGGCTTATCCGCGGCGTCGCGCACGGTAATCACACCATAGTCGCGGATCCATGTATCATTTGTCGGTGTGTCGAAATATAGAATCCGCCCGGCGGGGATGTCGGCAAACCGTTTGCGCAGCACCGATGTGTCGGGCGCAACGATCACGGCAACAGCGTGCCGGGCTACGGTGCGGACAAGCGCGTCGTAGCAAGCCTCGATCTGTGGCAGCATATATGCCCAATCGGTATTCTCGTGCGGCCACGAGATCAGTACGCCGCCCTGCTGCTCCCATTCGGCAGGCAGGCGGAGGGTAGGGGAGATGTTCTTACTCGTCATAGTCGGTAAGCGAATCCCACACTTCGTTTTGTCCGTCTACATATTCCTCGCAGAAGTCAAGGAATCCGCGTTTTTCCGAAGAACCTACCTCGCGACACCACGCCCGATATGCCTTGCGCAGATCGGAATCATCGGCCAAAGAGCGCTTGAATTCGGCTTCGGCCATGTCGATTGACGGTGTCTGGCGTATGATTGATATGAAGTATTCAGTAATGTCGTCTTGCATGGTTAAGAAAATAATGACAAATGTATACAAATAAATTCAATAATACAGCATGATGGTGGTTATATAAAGTTAAATAATGATTTTATTGACGCTAAACTTTATATTTGACTGAAATGTTAGATATATAAACATTAAAATAGCATTATGAAAAAGCTTATATTCATGGCGTTTGCCGTTTTAGCGGGTATGCTTGCCGGTTGTAGCCCATATACGCTGGTCAACAATGAGACATATAACAATGCCAACCTGGCCGATTACTCAACATTCAGGATAGTCACACCTGCCGATGGCGAGATGCCGCCGGGTATGCAGGCTGTGACGTATTATAACATAGCGGCAGCCATCCGCGAGCAGATGGTGATGCGTGGATTCACCGAGGATGCCAACTCGCCGCTTCTCATCAATATCGGCCTCACCGTGCACCGCGAGATCGAGACTGAGCCGGCTATACCGCCGGGATATATGCCATACGCAGGTCCGTATTACAACGGCTATTATCCATTCTTTATGTATCCGCGGTCATACTATTGGAATAGTTACTATGCCAATGCCAAGGTAATTACAGGCATATATCGTGAAGGCGTGCTGACGATGGATATGGTCAATATCAATAAGAAATTGCCGCTGTATTCTGCTTCTGTAGCAACCATCCTCGAAAACGGAAATGCCCGCTTCCGCAATCTGGAAGGAATAGCCGAGGCAGTTAAAACCCTGTTCTCCAAATTCCCCGTACCTCTGGAGCCGCAATACCGTAAATAACAGGTATATATAGTGGCGTCCTGACGTAACTGAACTGCACCTAAAAGTTTTATGTCTAAATTTTAGGGTGCAGTTCAAAATCCGCTGACCCCGAATTAGGAGGACAAAAGGAGGACGATTTTAAGGAAAGAAATAAGCCAAACTGCTGTAAGTTAGCAATTTGGCTTATTTTATTGGTGATCCGCCTGGTCTTTGTGACACTTGCGTATATGTTATGATTATCAATAGCTTAGCTCTCTGAAAATCGCGATGCTCCCTTTTTGCGCACCCCGATATTTCAATGTTCTTCTTCGCTTGCGCTGCAAAGTTAGTAATAATTCGCTGATTTTCGGCGATTAAGAGCGTTAAATAAGCCTTATTTTTTGCCCCATTTTTCAGTATTTCTTGCTCCCGCATCTATTGATGCCATTAGATACAGCCTTAATTATGCTCTCTCTCAACCAATTAAAATGAGAATAAATGAGATTTTAATTTCAAAATTAGACTGTTTTAGTCTAATTTCGGAATTAAAATTGTGAATATTTCAATTTTGTTTTTATTTCAGCGTTTGCAAAGTTCTAAGCACAACGGGGTGCATCATCAAATTATTCGACGTATGCTCGTCA
>JAGANS010000008.1 GCA_017624155.1 Muribaculaceae bacterium
CGCAGGCGCATCATCTCGAGGGTGAGGATGAGCAGCCGGGGCATGCCGCGGGCGCGCTCGTGGCCGTAGGTGTGGACGTACCAGCGGTGGAAGGCGCGGGTGTATATGTGGTGGCGGATGGGTTTCATGCCGCAAAGGTACGTAGATTTGCGGGACGGGTGGTGCGTATTTGGGGTGTGTTACCAATTACGCGAATTTTTTTCATGGCGGGGCAAGCCGGTTGGTGGCGATGCCGGTATCACAAAACGTCTCTCCGAGACTTATCCTTGACGTTTCCGCCTGGCCCCAGGCTATGCCTGGGGTTTTCTCACTATCTGAGGGTCTCCGACCCTCGCGATGCCGGATGGAGGGATAAGTCTTATAAGGGGGATGGAGTGGCTGGCATATATAGTAAAGGCCTCGCACGGTGGGGTACCGGCGGGGCCTTTGGCTTATTTGAGCAGTAGTAATCAGAAGTTGTAGCCGAGGGTGAGGCTGACGCGGTTTTCGTGGAAGGTGACGTCGGTGCGCATGAGGTCGAGGAGGCCGAATGCGGCTTCGAGGCCGACGTACCAATGGTTCATGGGCAGGCCAAGACCGACTTTCCAGGCGATGTCGAAGCGGCGCTGGTTGTATGGGCCGAACAGATCACCGGAATGTGGTTCACCCCAATCGATGTCGTCGGGTGTGGAAACGTTGCCGTAGAAAGAGTAGTCGAACTGCGGACCGGTATAAAATGCCACCGCGGCCTTTTCCCAAAAGTCAAGATTATATCCGAAGTGAAGCGGAATCCGGATACCAAATTTACGGACGGCGGGATCGACGGTACTTTTATCTCCGCTCGGCTCGGCACTTATTACTATGTTATCATAGCGGTACGTGTCGTAAAAAATACCTGCACCGGGCTGAAAGAAGAAGTAGGGACCCACAGGAACGGTATAGACGGCACCTACGCTGATGCCGGCACCGTTCTTGAACATCTTTAAAGACTCGCCGTTAGTGCGAAAGTGCCCCGGAACGTTGATATCGATGTTGGCACGTATCCCCCACCCCATGCGTACGGGATCGGAGTATTGCTGAGCGCTGACAGTCGCGGAGGCGAGTGACAGAAAGGAGAGAATGATAAAAATAATCCGTTTCATTGGTAGAATTTTATACCAATAAAACGGATAATTAATGAGATTATTGCCGCAAGGGCTATTTTTGTAGCGTCATACCTCGTGGAGGTCGTGTCCCATACGTTCTTTCTTTGTGGCCATATAACGGTGGTTGTATCGGTTGGGTGCAATCTCGATGGGAACGTTCCCGACAATCTCAAGTCCGAAGCCCTCGAGACCTGCACGCTTGACAGGATTGTTTGTCATGAGCCGCATTTTCTTGATGCCAAGCATGTTGAGGATCTGTGCGCCGACGCCGTAATCGCGCTCGTCGGCAGCATGGCCGAGGTGGATGTTTGCCTCGACGGTATCAAGGCCTTCTTCCTGAAGCTTGTAGGCGCGAATCTTGTCCATAAGACCGATGCCGCGGCCCTCCTGACTAAGATAAATAACGGCGCCGCGGCCCTCCTTCTCTACCATCTCGAGAGCCTTGTGGAGCTGAGCGCCACAGTCGCAGCGCATCGAGCCGAAGATGTCGCCGGTGGCGCATGAAGAATGTACGCGCACGAGGACAGGCTCGGGCGTAGTGACGTCGCCCTTGATAAGGGCTATGTGTTCGAGGCCGTTGTCCTTCTGCCGAAAAGGTATGAGGCGGAAGTGTCCATAGTCGGTGGGCATGTCGACCTCGACACCCATCTCGACGAGTTTTTCGTTTTCGAGGCGATAGGCAATGAGGTCGCGGATGGATATGAGTTTCATGCCCCATTCGTCGGCACGGCGTCGCAACTCGGGCAACCGGGCCATCGAGCCGTCGTCGCTCATGATTTCCATAAGTGCGGCTGCGGGTTCGAGTCCGGCGAGGCGTGCGAGGTCGACGGCAGCCTCGGTGTGTCCGGGACGGCGGAGGACTCCCTGATTCTGAGCATAAAGAGGGTTGATATGACCGGGACGTCCGAAGGTGTCGGGAGTGGATGAGGGATCGGCCAGGGCGCGGATGGTAGCGCAGCGGTCGGCGGCGCTTACACCTGTGGAGCATCCCTCAAGTTTGTCGACAGTAACTGTAAAGGGGGTTCCAAGCACAGATGTATTGTTTTCGACCTGACGGTCGAGCTGGAGCTGAGCGCAACGGTCGAGGGTTATGGGTGCACACAGCACACCGCGGGCATGCTTGAGCATGAAGTTGACCTGCTCGGGGGTAATTTTTTCGGCGGCAGCGATTATATCGCCTTCATTCTCGCGGTCTTCGTCATCGACCACGATTATCATTTTGCCTTCGTGGAAGTCGTGGATGGCTTCTTCGATAGGATCGAGGGTAATTTTTTCGGACATATCAGACAGAGGTATTTAGGCGTTCGGCAATGGCGCGGGAATTGCTGACAATGATGTCGATATTTCGCGACGATGGGATGAACGGATACTTGTTTAACAAATTAATAACAACCGGATCGGTGGAATTGCTGAGATAATCGACCGTGGCATTAAGAGGCTCGCGGAGATCGCGGAGAGACTTGACGCCAAATCGGCGCAATATGTGCGGACGAGCCATAATTTCGGCGCGGACTGCCTCGGCGCGAGACTGAAGACCGGCAAGCATATCGAGGGCAACAGCGGGGTCGACAGGCTGCATTATAACCTCCTTGAGCGCAAGAGAGCGCTGCGGGAGCCGGCCGATAAGACGCGAGAAGAACAGGCGGTATGCATCGGCATTGAATACCGCCGAGTCGTCAACGGCCTTGATTGTGAAGAACACGCCGAGAGGCGTAAGGACGACGGTGCTGAGCCATATTCCTTCCCATACGAGCATCTTGCCGTCGCGGGCCATCTTGTATCCACTGTTGTCGAATATGAAGTAGATGATGAACAGGAATACCGAGATGACGAGGGGTGTGCCGATGCCACCCTTCTTTATGATGGCACCGAGTGGCGCTCCGATGAAGAAGAACACAAGCACGGCAAATGAGAGGGTGAACTTGCGCTGCATCTCGATGTCGTGGCGGCGCATGCTCTTGGCCTGCTCGGTGAGCATGAGGGCACGGTATTCGTAATCCTGAAGGGATCGACGGGCATCGGCGAGGGCCTGAGATATGTAGGACTTCTCGTAGGAGCGGTCGGGCTTAATGAACACGGAGTCGAGATTGACCGGAGCTGTGGCAGCGACGGCCTTCTCAAGCCCGGGCGACGGAGCCGCACGGGTATAGAATGTATTGCCGGCCGAGTCGACATGGGGCTTGCGGCTCTCGATGCCGACGTAGCGCTGAGAGGTAAGCTCGCCGGCATATATGCTGCCGATGGAGTCGACACGGCGACCGATGGAGTCGATACTGTGGCGGAGCTGGCTGATGTTCTGTCCGACGTATTGCGAACGGATGCCGCTCTCGTCCATACGGTTGAAGTTGGCGTCGAAATTGAAATATGCCTGCTTGTCGGTAAAGCTCTCGCGGCGGAAGGGCATATAGCCGGAAGTGCCGATGCCCATGGAGTTGTCGTTGAGATTCTCGAACATCTCGCCGCTGTGGAGATGCAGGAAAAGCTTTGTCTTGTCCTCGGTGAAACTGAATTTGCCCGAATCGGCAAGGATAACACGAGAGTTGCCGTAGCCGCGACTGAGGTCGTAAATAATCATGCCGTACAGCATGCCCGTCTCGGGGTTCTTGTGGTCGACATAAAGATTCATGCCGGGGATTTCGTCGTAGAATGACTTCTCGGGGATCTCGACCTCGGGGGACTTCTGCCTTACGGAAAACATGAGCGTCCACATCCGGGACTGCGCTACGGGAAGGATGTAGTTCTGAAAGAAAAATGCGCCGACTGATATAAAGCACATAAATACAATGAGGGGCCGCATGATGCGGAACAACGAAATGCCGGCGGCCTTCATGGCGGTGAGTTCGAGCTTCTCGCCGAGATTGCCGAAGACCATCAGCGAGGCGAGGAGCACGGCGAGCGGAAGGGCCGTGGGCACCATAGTGACGGCGGCATAAAAGAAAAGCTCGCCAAGCACGCTGAAGCTGAGGCCCTTGCCAACGAGATCATCGATTCGCATAAAAAGGAATTGCATCAGCACGATGAAGAGCACGATGAAAAAGGTCATGATCAGCAGCGGCAGGAAGCGCTGAAGCATGAAGGTGTCGAGTCGTTTAATTCCAAACATCGCACAAAGGTACAAAAAAAGATGCAGAGCACAAAAAACGCGGCCCGCATTGTGGATGCGGGCCGCGGAGTATTATGCGTAAGCAGGGGATCAATAAACCAGCTCGAGGTCGTCGAGATACATTGTTGAACCATTACCGCCCACGAAGTAATCACCGCCAATCGATGCCGAAGCAGTACACATTATATATGACGGCTTGACGTCTGTACGACGATAATCGAGAGTAATCTCAAACGGTACCATCGCATCGCCAGAAGTAGCCTGATCTATCACAAGTTTACCGAATGCTATCACATTGGAGCCATTTTCATTGAACAGTTCCACTGTCTTGGTATTGACAGTGACAGGATATTCGTTGCTGTCTCCAACCATCTGATCATCAAGAAGAGCAATATAAATGATAGCCTTGTCCATGTCGCCTTTCTTGAGGTCGGTATATTTATTATTGTCGTGTGTCACAGCGACAGGCGTATAATGATACCACCCATGGAGTGAAACCGGGCGAGAACTCCAAGGACGTCCCCAGCCGAGGCGGCCATTGGTGCCAAGAGTCTCAAGGTATTTGCCTATGAATATATTGCCGGCGGCAAATTTGCCCGCAACTCCGATACCGACAAACTGGGATTTAAGGGCAACAGAATAGCTGCCTTCATGAACTTTATCAGAGGAATGTTCTGTAACCTCCTTTGACATGCTCATGGACCCCCAGTTGCCGCAATCCCAAAACCACTCTGATTCGTTTTTGGCAAAGACGGTGACGTCCTTGTTCCTTAAGATAGCATCGTCGCGAACCTTGCATACATCCTCAAAACTTGCATTTGACAGTTGAGTGGCCGACTCGGTGGTGAAACTGAGGACTTCGGACTCATAGTCGTCGGTGGCAGCGCAGTACTCGTAGACTGTGCCGGGTTCAAGGCCGGTAATGGTGGCAGCGAGGCCTGCGTCGGCATTGTTGTCGGCGACAGTCCATGTGGAAGTGCCAAGTTTACGGTATTTGATACACGGATTGGCGGCATCGGCCTTGTTGATAACGGCAGTGACGGTAGCCTTGGTAGCCCAGACATCGGCCGGGTTGACAGCCGTAATGGATACGGGATCGGCGCTCACCACAATATTGAGAGTGGCAGTGGTGCGCTTGTCGTTGCTGTCAATGGCGGTAATCTCGACGGGATATTTGCCGTCGGGGAGGCTGTTGGTGAAGGCGGTACCGAACACGAGCTTCATCTGAGAGAAGCCTGTGGAGGCATCGGTCTCAAAATTCTCGTATGTGATGCCGGCATCCTTCACGGCCTGATCGAGCTGCGGATTGGTGTTGCGGAGGAGGTCGAAATCGCCGAGTTCGCCACCGGGAATACTGCCGAAAAGTGTGGCGAAATACGGACAACTGAGCACAACGCCGTCGAGGGGAGCCGAAGAGGTGATCCACACTGACTTTTTGCCAATCTTACCGGCTTCGCCGCGTACATCGGCATTTATGTCGAAGTTGATGCCCTCGACGGCCGGAGCGGCAACTACAGAAACGACATCATTGACATCGATCATCGTATCATCGACCGAGACAGTGAAATAGGCGCCGCCGACCTCACTGTTCTCGCCCTTGAAAGTGATGTTGAGGGTGTAAAGGGTGGCGGGGGCACAAGCCTCGATCTTGCCGGTTTTCTCGAATGCAGAGCCATCGATCTGAGTGCCTGAGAGAGTCCATACAAGATCCTTGTCGCGGGAGTTCATCATGAAGTAACCGCGGCGATCGTCGCGACCCTCGTAGGTGAGTTCGCCCTGAGAGTGGCCCACAGTGAGGATATAATCGGAGAGAACCTGATCGACCGAGGCGTCATAGGCCACAGCGACAACGGTATTGACAATACGGCACGGTATCTGAACCGACTTCTTGTCACCGTTGGCAATGTCGAAGTCCTGAGCACCGCGGAAATAACGGCAGTCAAATGAAGCGGGGACGGAGTCGCCGACCCAGGCATGCGCGCGGTAGCTGCCGGCAAGGAGTTTGAGACCGCCGGCAGGCAACTCGTCGAGGTCCTTATATTCATACTGGACGCCTTTGGAATTCGCAATCCACAGGGCCTGAAGCTGATAACCGTCGACATCGGTGCGGCTCTGAGTCTTGACATCGCTGCTGACAGCAGCAGAGATGAACACGGTGCCCTGACCGTCGGCGGGGACGAAATCGTCGTTGGAGCAAGAACTCAGCGCAGCGGCCACAATGGACACAGCTGCTATTTTGTTATATATCGTCTTCATGGTTATTATTCTATAACGAAGATAAGACTGCATGATTCAGTATTGCCATTATTATCCTCAACGGTAATCTCAAATGTTTGAGTTCCGGGGAATATCAGCAACGGGAGGAATCCTGTAATATCAAAGACTACTTCTTTCTTATCAATGACATCTTCTCCACATAAAAGACCGAGACCAGGATTTTCAGGAGTTTTGTCACCCTCGAAAATAACGCGATATTCACCAGGATAAGCCAAGTCAAAATCAAGAGGCATACCGACATCAACAAGGGCGTCCTTAAAGGCACCACTCGGATTAATCTTGACCCGGAGATGAGCGACACCAGCAGGTACAGTAATATTTACCTTACCATCAGTGTAGTCGGCCGGATTCATGGGCTCGCCAAATTTGAGGGCACTTTCAAATTTGATGCCCGATTCGGCACGAGTGCGGAATCGGAGTGTCTTATCGGCAGTGTTGCCGTCGGCATCCTCGGCGGCGATGCTGACGGTGTGGAGGCCGGGGAGTTCGGCGAGGCGTGAGATGAGGGCGGCGAAGTCGAGTGTAAGCTCTGTCTCGGCATTTGCGGCAGTCGGCAGGCCGAAGTCGGCAAGGCTGAGAGCGGCAGCCTCGGGGTTGTCGGAGGACAGAACAAGGCTGAGGCGTATAAGACCGTTGGGAGCGGCAATAACGACTCTGGCATCGGCGGGAGCGGGCGAAACGGGGATTTCGTCGGTGAAGCTGAGAGGCGAGGTGACGGTAATCTTGTCGCGGAACTGTTCCTGATTGGGATCGTCGGGGTTGATAGGATCATCCGAGGGATCGATGACGCCGGGGACATCTTCGTCATTAACGACATTGTCGATTGAGACGCTGATGCCGACGTTGCCGCTGGGTTCGGGCTCAAAGGGTGGCTCGGTATCGTTCTTTTTGAGGGAGAATGTGATGATATAATGCTTGCCCGGCTCGACGTCGGTATAGACCTTGCGTGTCTCCTCGTCGTTGCCGCCTATCTGACCGCGGAAAGTAGCGATAAGGGTCATGGATCCGTCGATGACCTCGAAGAATCCCGAGCGTGTTTCGGTGGAGGCAAATTCGAGCGCGGTCTTCACATCGGCCTGGGTCTTACCGGCCTCGACAGTCACTTTTGAATCAGAACTCATCGCTTCAAGAAGGGCCTGAGTGTAGCGGACGGAGACCTTGAGGGAGGCGAAGGTGCAGGTTATGTTGCCGATATTGGTGATTTCATTCTTATTGATATTGAACACCTGCGAGCCCCTGAACAGGGGTTCGTCCCAAGCGGAGGGCTTTACTGAATGGGAAACGATGTCGACGCGGTAGTTGTCGGCAACGGGGAGCTCAAAGATCTCGGGGACGTCCTTGTATGCCCATTGGCGCACGAGGAGACCGTCCTTGTCGTAAATCGTGACGAGATAATCGCTGAGGTCGACTTCCGAGCGGCTGACAACCTTCTCGACGCCGCTGACCTCGACACCCATCTGCTCGAAAGACACCTTACCGGTGCTTTCAGTCTTTGGATTCCAGTCCTCGGAACAAGCCGAGAGCCCGACAATGGCCGCGGCAAGCGTAAGAATGGATAATATCTTGGTTTTCATTGTATTTTATCGGAATAGGTTAGTAGGTTAATTCAATGTCGTCGATGTAGAGCTGGGAACCCATGAATGTTCCGTTCTGAGATGCAAAACCGGGACCTGAGAAATTATCATCCGTGCGCTTATAATACTCCATATCATACGAAGACATAAATCTGATATAAATCTTGTCGCAAGCAGGCGCATTGACGTCGTAATTCAAAGCTATTGATTTCTGAGTATAACTTCCGACAGCGTCGAGCAATAAAGTTGTAGCGAAGATCTTATTTCCGGAGGCATCCTTTAACCAGACTTCGGCGAGACCTTTATCTGATGAATTTTTGGGAGAGTATTTATACCAGAATGAAATAGAGGCGGGGCGCGATTTAAAATCCAGTCCGCACGACAAATCATCAGTACCTGCGGGACCGGGGCTGCTGCTATTAGTCTTATTGTCATTTTCTCCATATCCCGACGGACGAGTTTCACGGGTACTGCCCAAATGCAGAAGGCCGGGATCAGTATATTTGCAGGCTCCACTGGTCCCATTACTGCCGGTTGCCGAGTTATTCGAGCCCCAGCCTACTGAGCGAAGCAAAGCGGCCGATCCTGAATGAGAATCCGTAGTCTGGATTGTACCGGATATTGCTTTATATGGCCTGTTATTGCCTATGGAATTACTGCCTGTAGGCTGACTCGTCGTCATAGTATTGTTTGTGCCCCATGTAGGGAATACAATATTTTGCCATGCAGAGCCACTTGATGCGACAGTCACATCAGCATCAAGATTTCCATTAGGGATCTGTGCATCGGCTTCGGTTGTGAATGATATGTTGTAGCCTTGTTCGAGGGTCTGATCGCCGTTGACGATGCGGGCTTTGTATGAGGTGGCCGGGGAGAGGCCGGCAATGTGAAGAGTCTTAGTGGCCGGATCGGCTGTAGCCGAGACAAGACTGTAGTTTGTGCCATCGGTTGAGAGATATACCTTAGCGGCGTTCATCATGGTGGTGAGCAACTGAGTGTTGCTGTCCTGCGTGCCGATTGATACGGGTATGTAGGCATGCTTGGCAAAAGCATTTGGCGTGGTGCCGGGAGCCGGGAAGAGCTGCGGACGGCGGACGGCGGTGTAGCTTACATCAGCCACGCCGGGCGCGGAAACGGTGAATGAGAAATCCTTTTCAGAGGCATAAACCGGAAGGGTGGCACGGTAGAGGCCGTCGGAGATTTTCTCGTATTCGGGATTAACCTCACGGTCGACGCCGTTGAGGCCGCGGTACCTGAACACTACCCTGCCGGTAGGATCGCCGCCATTGTAGCGCACATCGACCTTGAGGGTGGTGCCCATCACATAAAGCTCGTCGTTCTCGAGCGACAGCGCGACGGGCGAAGCGACAAGGCTCAGAGTCAAAGGCTCGGACACGCGATTGAACTTATCCATGACCCTGACGGTAAATGTATTGACGTTGTCGTCGGCCGAGGCCGCGCCCGGTATGTATGATAAGTGGTCGAGCACCTTGTCGAAGGTAATAACGGCCAGTTTTTCAGGATTATGGTAAAGGCCGCGAACATCGAGGCCGAGTGATTCGAGAGTCTGCTGCATGGCGGCATCGGCGGCCATGAAGTTGAGTTCAGCAGGCCATCCCTGCGAAGTGAGAGACTTTGACGAAGTAGTGAGCCTGACTTCCTGCAGTCCGGCCTGCGCAATGATATTGAAGGCAAGTGAGCGGTCGAGCTTCATGCCGGTGACAAATTCGACGGGCTGCCCGTCGGAGAAGCCGGAGGCGGCCATTATGGGCAGAGGAGCGTTGAGCACGTCGTCGCTGATGTCGATAACGGGAAGGTCGCCTTCGTCGAGAGTCTCGTCGACAGAAACCGATATACCCTCAAGGTCGCCCGAGCCGTCACCGGCCATGTCGACCTTGACGTGGTAGTGATAACGCGGCTGCGCGGTAAAGCTTGCAACGCGTACAGTGCCGCCATTGCCGTTAGGCTTTACAAAGGTAATATCGACCGACACCTCACCGGGAGTAAGGTACAGGAAGCGGGTATTGCCCTGCTCCAGTACATACGAGTCATTGACACCGGCGCTCCAGGAAGTCATGTAATTGACAAACTTGTCGCCATACTCGACGGAAATCACCGAGTTGGCAAGCGATACGGCGAGATTGGCACTGACCGTCTTGTCTTCCTCGACTTTCACCTGAGCTGAACCATAAAAATATGGAGCGTCGAAACCTTGGGCATCGTCGGAACCATAGAAAGCCTCGACTGTATAGAGGCCGACATTGAACTCCTGCGATTCGCCAAAGGCACTGACGTTGTCGAAAGTCTTGGTGATCGAACCGTCGGCCGATGTGACTTTCAGAGTCAGATCATCGACAGTGATGTCGGTGTATTCGGCACGGGATGCCCGCGATGATTTGACCGATGTGTCGACGACAGGAGTCAGGGCAATTCTGCCGCGGCCGCTGTTCCTGTCAAATCCGGTGCCGATACCGTCGGAACAGGACGCAACTAAGGAAAGCGAAGCAAAGCAGACAATGCCCTTGAGCATTTTAGTCTTCATCTGTGTAAAGATTAGTTTATATTAATTGTTTTATTTTCAATGTATTTTACGGAACAGCATATTAAATGAACTTTTTCCGGAAATCAAGTGCAAATTTAATAAAATATCTTAAAATATAAAAAAAATGACATTCAAAAAACGCCATAAAAGACCAATTAGAGTCTAAAATAGCAAGGATTTTCCATAAGACCGCCATAAAAACACAATCGGCATATCCGCATCGGTATTCGATCCGGATATGCCGATTGTAAGGCCACGGAGAAGGCGCGTCAGATGCTGATGGAAACGGCAGCCGATACGGTGCGCGGCAGCGCGGGGCCGTAGATATATCCCGAGTCACGGTCGGGACCGCGGTCAAAATCGTTCTGATAGCTGTTGAATATATTCCCTACCCCGGCACTGACATCGAGATCGACGCGGTTGAATATACGGAAGCAGTAGGTGAAGCGGACGGATGCGTCGAAGAAATGGGGAGTACGGACAGCAAGGTCGACATCGGTGCCCGAGCCGACGAGATGCTGCACGGTCATCGGGCCGGTCCATGTAGCGTCGACGGTCGCCTTGAACGCCTTGGTGATGCCGATGTTGGCAGTGAGATAACCATAGACGTCAGGCGTGCGAAACATGCGCTTTACCGCAGGGACATCGGGATTGTCGCTCCAGTGCTCGGGCTGCTTGTATCGGCTGCGCTGGATCGTGACGCCGGCCTGAACATCAAGAGAAGAGGAGAAGAAGGCTTTTGCCTCGAGATTCATACCGGCTACATGAGCGCCCGAGCCGTTGTAACGCTCGAGGACTGTGTTGCCGGCCGCATCAGGATCGGGAAGCTGACGCAAAGCGAACACATCGCGCAGGTCGGTGTAGAAACCCTCGATGAGGAAATTGGTCTGCACGTTGCCGAAGCGGTGATATAAGTCGGCCGAGGCGCTGATGCTCTGCGAACTTTCCTGCTTAAGGCCTGGGGCGAGAATCGTAACTACACGGTCGCCGCCGACGATGGCCACATGGAGGTCCTCGTCGTAGGTCTGCGGCGAGCGGAAGCCGGTGCTCCACGAGGCGCGCAGGTTGACGTCGGGCGTGGGATTGAAACGGATGTTGGCACGTGGCGACACGATGGCATTGTGGATGAGGGAATGCTTGTCGAGGCGTGCGCCAATGAGAAAGCCCCAGCGGTCGGTGCGCCATTCGTTCTGCAGATATGCGCTGTAGATGTTGACGTTCTGCAGCAGATCGTGGTCGTAGCCGAGGGTACGATCGTGCAGTCGGTTGTAGGAATACTCAAGACCGGCAACGAGTTCGGCCGGCATGAACCACAGGCGCGAGAAGGGATGAGTCCATTGCGAGCCGGCAGTAACCACGGCGTCGGATGTGCGGCCATAAGCGTCGGGATCCATGTTTGAGCCGTAATAACTCTGCCGGTGTGTGAGCTGCGTGGCGGCGAATACAGCCACATGGTCGCGATGGTCGCGAGGCCACAGGTCAAGGGTCATCTCGGCGGCATGAATGTTGTGGTCGGCCTGCTCGGCGATCATAGCCATGTGGGGCTGCAGGGACAGCTGATCGCCACCGCGGCGATATTCATGTGTGTTGTGGTATTCGAGAGTAATGCGCGAGATTTCGGACGGACGCATGAATGCTCGCGTACCGATTGTCTGCGAGCGCAGCTGTGCCACCTCGGTGAAGCCGTCGCCGTCGTGGTCGTAACCGTCGCGGTAGCGGCTCTGACCGTAGACAAACATGCCGGCCTTGCCGTTGTCGGTGACTATCGAGGCATTGAGTGTGGTATTATTGTCGAAGGCACCGGAGGGGCCGATGGATGTGAGCGTGTGGGATACATGCGCAGAATTGGCCACCGGATCCTTGGTAATGATGTTGATCGTGCCACCGACGGCTGATGAGCCGAACAGGGCAGAACCGCCGCCTCGCATCACTTCGACGCGCTCGATCATATTGGCGGGTATCTGCTCGAGGCCATAAACGCCGGTGAGCGCCGAGAATACCGGCCGCGAGTTCATGAGAATCTGCGAATAGTGACCGTCGAGACCGTTGATACGCACTTGTGTGAAACCACAATTCTGACAGTCGTTCTCGACACGTACGCCGGGCTGGAAGTCGAGTCCGTCGGCAAGTGAACAGGCACCGACAAGGTCGAATGTCTTGCCCGAGAGCACACTCACGAGCGAGGGGCTCTCGCGGCGTCGCACCTCGCTTTTTGAAGAAGTGACAACTACCTGATCGAGCATGAAAGCATCAGGCTCGACATCAAAGTTAAGTTCAACTGTCTGCCCGGCGGCTACTTCGGCGGTAAGTTTCTTTGTCTTATATCCGGTAAAGGATGCTTCGAGTGTATAACGGCCGGGAGTAAGGTCGCGGAACACATAGTGTCCAGAGGCATCGGTCATTGTAGCAAGGCGGGTGCCGTCGATGCGGACAAGATAGTATGGCATGTGTTCGCCGGTCTCGGTATCGACAACATGGCCGGTGATATTGGCGTCGGACACAGGCGCCGGAGCGCCGGCCGCGGCAAAAATGCAGCCGGCCACGAAGGCTGCTGCCGTAAAAAAAATATTTTTAAGCATAAGTCTTTGGGTAAGAGTTTGGTAATGTGATTATGACAGGAATCAATCACATCGGAGGAGCCCTGAGCCCAAAGTGGAATGTGTTGCCGGAAAATACGCAAGGCTGCGACACACAGGCAACGACAACAAATACTGAAGAAGGATCAAACGGGATAACCGAGGCAACGGCATCAAAAGAGCCGGCCGCCATGTTGAATGCGGAGATAGAACCAAAAGCCTCGGCGCTGTGTGTGTGGTGTGATGACGGCACATAGGGATGCGAGTGTGCGATATAATTGCCGTCGGCACAGCGGTGGGAGTGCATAAAAACCGTGTTGGCTGTCATGAAGTAAGCCAACACAATCATCATCAATACGGACAATACACGGGCCGCTGCTTTTTTCACGGCTGCAAAGTTAACGTTTTTTTTGCAAACATTTATACAGCGATGTTGTTTTTACTACAAGAGATGAAATAAAAAACATACAACCATGACCGACGCTCAGAAAACATCGACAGAAGCACGCCTGGAGGCTGAAGTGGCCCGTCAGGCAGCAAAGGTATCGGCTTCGGCAGCCGCACAGGCAGCCCGTACGGAAGCCCAATCAATAAAAGAACAGGCGCAGGAAAAGGCCGCACAGGCAGGCGCCGGCGCCAAATCGGCTACGGAAGCCGCAAAGGAAAAGGCAGCCGAACTCAAAGAACAGGCAGCCGACAAGTTTGGCGACCTCAGGGAGAAGGCCGCCGACAAATTAGGCGACCTCAAAGGCAAAGCCGCATCAGTGGCATCGTCATTGCTTGACAAGAGCGGCGACCTGCTCGACAGTTTGTCGGACAAAGCTCACGACGCGGCTGACAAATTAGGAAAATAGCAACCCTGATATCTTTTTACCCTTGAAAAGTCTGCATCGGGCAGGCTCAATGTACCTGAATGACAGCGGAGCCGGCATGCGCAAACATGCCGGCTCCTTATTTGGTTGAGGGTTTGGGTTGAGGGTTTAGGGACAACAACTTCAACCTCCAACATTCATGAGGAGAGGCCGCCGATTTGAGCCACGATGCCAAATGTAGCACCGCTGATATAATCGGCGGCCTGCGGGCGCCTTTCCCGGTTGGGACTTCTGTCCGCGTGCACCTCCGCCTGAAGGCTACGGTGAACGCGGTTACGGGTAAATCGGCGGCCTGCGGGCGCCTCCTTATTTGGTTGAGGGTTGTGGTTGAGGGTTTAGGGTTGGGGTTTAGCATTGATGATGGCGGCGACTTCGTCAAGTGGTATTGTCTGCTGCGTGCCGGCGGCCATGTCCTTGAGCGTAACTGTGCCTGCGACGGCCTCGGCCTCGCCAATCAGAGCCACGTATGGTATGGACGATGAGTTGGCATACGCCATCTGTTTTTTCATCTTGGAGGCATCGGGATAAAGCTCGCATGAAATGCCCCGGGCACGGAGAGTCTTGACTGCACGGAGAGCAGCAACGGTTTCTTTGCCGCCGAAGTTTACAAACATCACCTGCGACGAGGCACCGAGATCGGCCGGATATAGGTCGAGGCCGTTGAGCACGTCGTAGATGCGGTCGGCGCCGAATGAGATCCCGACGCCCGATACGTCGGGCATACCGAATACGCCTGTGAGATTGTCATACCGGCCACCGCCTGTGATAGAGCCTATGGCGAAGTCGAGAGCCTTGACTTCGATAATCGTGCCTGTATAATAATTGAGGCCGCGGGCCAGAGAAACGTCGAGATCGAGCTCGGCGTCGAGGCCCAGGGCAAGTGTATCGCCTATCACGGTGCGTAGTTCCTTGACGCCAAGAGAACCGATGGCTGAATCGCTGAGAAGTTGCTCAAGTTTATCGAGCCGTTGGGCGGGAGTGCCGTCAATCATCAGAATCGGCTGGAGCGCCTTGACAGATTCTTCACTGAGACCGCGGTCGATCAGCTCCTCATTAACCTTTTCAATGCCCACCTTGTCGATCTTATCAATCGCAACGGTGATGTCGATCATCTTGTCGGGCGCGCCTATAAGCTCGGCAATGCCGGCGAGGACCTTGCGGTTGTTAAGTTTAATGGCAATACGCACCTTGAGGCGGCGGAAAACCTCGTCGATAAGCTGTAGGAGTTCTACTTCGTTGACAAGCGAATCAGAACCGACGACATCGGCGTCGCACTGATAGAATTCGCGGTAGCGGCCTTTCTGCGGACGATCGGCACGCCAGACCGGCTGAATCTGGAAACGGCGGAATGGCATCTGAATGTCATTGCGGTGCTGCACCACAAAGCGTGCGAAAGGCACGGTAAGGTCGTAACGCAGACCTTTCTCGGAAATCTGCGTTGTGAGTTTAACGAATTTTTCCTCGTCGAGCAGGTTGGGATCGACTCCGGCGAGGTAGTTGCCGGAGTTGAGGATTTTGAACAGCAGTTTGTCTCCCTCCTCGCCATATTTGCCCATCAGCGTAGAGAGATTCTCCATAGCGGGAGTTTCGATCTGATGATAGCCGAACAGGCGGAATACGCTGCGGATGGTGTCGAATATGTAATTGCGGCGCGCCATCTCGGCGGGAGAGAAGTCGCGCGTACCCTTAGGAATAGAAGGTTTTTGTGCCATTGTTTCGATATTTTTTGCAAAGTTAACAAAAAACGGCGAAACGGACAACAATCATCTGCCGCGGGGCTGTATAGGCTTTTCGGGCTGCTGAGGCTGTGTAGGACGGCCGAGATTGCCCGGGCGCTCAGTTCCTAATATAGTTGTCGGCAGTCCATTGATACCTGGACCGGTATTGACGCTCGAGGGTGGCCGGAAGCCGGGAAGCGACGGCGCAGACGGACGCGACGGACGCGGCGGGATCACCGGACCGGGATTATAACCGGGATTATATATCGGGCCCGGATTATAGCCACCGGCAGGCCACCATGTCCATGCCGGATCACCATACCACGGCCCCCAGTTGCCATACCCCGGGACGGTGGAACCATAGAAATACGGCATTGGGTCTGAGGAATCGACATCGACTCCAAAACCGAGGTCGGCACACGATGCAAACCCCGTTGCCAAAGCGACGGCTGCTGCAAGCCGGAATATGCTGAACTTTTTCATATTACACATTAATAAAACAAACCTTTATAAATTAAACAATCAAAATGACAAAATGATTTTTTGTGAAAAAAATAGCGGGAATATTTGCAAAACTAAATATATAGTTTTAACTTTGCCGCAGAAAACTAAATTCATAGTTTATGAAATCAGGACGCCCCAAATCGACACTGACCGACAAAGAAGAGCAGATAATGCAGATGCTGTGGGAACACGGACCGCTATATGTGCGTGAAATGGTTGAACTCTACCCCGAGCCCCATCCCCATTTCAACACGGTATCGACAACAGTACGCATACTGGAACAGAAAGGACACGTAGGGCATGAGGTAATCGGAGGTTCACACCGTTTCTATGCCATCACTCAAATGGAGAATGTACGCGACAGCCGCATCAGCAGTTTCATGAAGAAGTATTTCGGCAACAACTATCTGAGTGCCGTATCGACATTTGTCAAGGAAGAAAAAATATCGGTCGAAGAGCTGCGCCGGCTCCTCGACATGGTTGAGAAACAAGAAACTGAAGAGTAATGACCGGTCAGATTTTTGTATTCTTATTCAAATCAGGAATAGTGTTGCTGGCACTGTTGCTGATTTACAAATGGTTGCTGTCGGGCGACAAACAGCCGGTGTTCAACCGTGTGTTGCTGCTGTCGTTCTATCTGATAGCGCCTGTTGCGGTAACGATTATGGACATGCACCCGTGGGCAGGGGATGCCATGCCAATCGAGATACCCTCAACCGGGGATATTGAAATACATATCGGCGACAATAATACCGCAGGCCACGCGGAGACATCGGGAAGCCCGCTGTGGGCGACTGCAGCATTGCTGACATGGATCGCCGGCATGGCCGCAGTGTGCGCGATGACAGCGGCATGCGGTGTGAGAATACGCCGTCTCATAAAGCACGGCGAGCGTGTTCAGTATGCCGGCCATACGGTAGTGATAACCGACAACGGCAGCGTAGCACCATTCAGTATCCGCGGCACCATCGTGATGAGTCGCAAAGACTATGACGAGGCGGCCGACGTAATCATTACCCATGAGTTGCGTCACATAGGCCGGTGCCACTGGATTGACCTGTGTATAGCGCGCATAGCCATAATACTGTGCTGGTACAACCCCGCCGCATGGCTGATGGCCGATGAACTGCGGGCCGTACACGAGTACGACGCCGACTCGGCTGTACTCAGCAGCGGCGTCGACGCACGGCGATATCAAATGCTATTAATAAAAAAGGCTGTCGGCAGGAGTTTTCCGGCTATTGCCAACAGCCTGAATCACAGTAATCTTAAAAAACGTATCACTATGATGCTAAAATCAAAACAGAGCAAGGGACGCCGGTGGCGTGCCCTGGCACTCGCACCGGCCATAGCGGCGGTGCTGATGGCGGGCAACATTCCCGCAGTGGCCGACGCGATGGCAACGGCAGGCAACGCCTCACTGCCATCGGTTTCGGGCAGCAAAGTTACAAAAAAAGCGGCTGAAAGCAAAACCGAATCCGGGACTGCGCAGAAAAAACGCACCGTAACGACTACTACAACCTACAACAGCAATTCGGATGCAAATACGGCAGTGCAGACATCCACCATTGTCACCGTAAACGGCGAGACGGTGAATATCAAGGAGAATCCGAAATTCTACATCAACGGCGAGGAAGCCTCGGCCGACGAAATGGCGGCTATCGACTACCGGAAAGTGACCGAGATAAAGGTTGACCAGGGGTCAGACCAACCGACAATAAGCATATCGCTCGACCAAAAGGCCGAAAATAAGGAGACTAAAGTGGTGCTGCCACAATTCCCGGGCGGTGAAGCCGCAATGTACAAGTGGATATGCGATAATATCAAATATCCGGATACCGACGCCGCCAAGAAAATCAAGGACACGGTGCGTACCGTGGTACGTTTCACAGTCACGGCCGAGGGTAAAGTCATAAACGCAGAACTTATCCGCTCGGCCGAGTTACCCGAATTCAACGAGGAGACTCTGAGGCTGGCAAAGTCCCTGCCCGACTTTATTCCGGCCCGGAAGGACGGCAAGCCCATCGAGGCGACATACGCCATCCCTGTAACTTACAAAGCAATGTAAGACATAGATAGACAAGACGGTGCAAGCCCCGGCGAAGTGATTCGGCGGGGCTTGTCCATATATATTATAAAAGGCTTACAGAGGATTCTTTGAGGAGGGGGCGAGGGCCTTCCAGGCTACAGCGGCAAGAACGGCACCGATGGCGGGGCCTGCAAGCATGATCCAGAAATCGCCCCATGCAGTGGGATCGAATACGGCGGGGCCGAATGAACGGGCGGGATTGACCGAACAGTTGTCGACGGGAATACCCACAATGTTGACAAGACCAAGCGCAAGACCGATTGCAATGCCGCCAAACTTGGTGAACGAAGTGCGCGAATCTGTAGCGCCAAGCACTACCAGCACAAAGAAGAAGGTGAGCAGGCCCTCGGTGAGCAATGCCATGAGGGGTGTGGCTCCGGGCTGAAGGACGTTGGTGGCAAGGATGCTGCCCGACGCCGCGGTAGTGCCGCCATAGTTGTAATCGAGTCCCATCTCGGTAAGACAATACAGGAAGCCGGCGCCGACAGTGGCGCCGATAAGCTGCGATACAATGTAGCCGACACATTCCCCACCCTTCATGCGTCCTGAGAGGAACATGGCGAAAGAAACGGCCGGATTGACATGGCAACCCGATATGCCGCCGATACAATAGCAGAGGCCAAGAAGTACGAGGCCGAAACAAAGGCCGATGCCAAGCACACCAATGTGCGGGCCGGCAAGCACAGCACTGCCGCAGGCCAGAATAACGAGGAACATTGTGCCGATTCCCTCGGCTAAGAATTTTCTCATATCATAAACGATTAAGTGAATAATCCCGATTATTAAAACCTGATTAAAACAAGTCTTTAATATAAGAAAAACAAGCGGCAGCGCCGATGTGTTCGGGCTGCCGCTTGTATATTGTGTGAACTGATTATTTCTTTTTACCCGGACGGGTGGCTACATCCGACGAGTAGCCGTAACCGTAGGTCGACTTGCTGCCGCTGTAATAGTGGCCATACTTGCGATAGGTATAAGACCCGGAGTTCATGTCGACGCCGTTAAGCACGATGTAAGGATCGCTGAGACGATTGTCGCGCACTGCCTGATGTAGCACATTGAGGCAACTCTTGGTTGAGTAGCCGGCGCGTGTCACATAAAGCTGTATATCTGAATGAGGTATGATGAGGAACGAGTCGGAGATAACACCGATGGGAGCGGTATCTATGATTACGTAGTCGAAGTCGTGACGCAACTGTTCCATAAGGCGAGACATGTTGTCGCTCAACAACAGTTCGTTGGGATTGGGAGGCACGGGGCCGGCAGGAAGCACAAAGAGATTCTCGCTTTCCTTGCTGGGGTGGATGAGCGCCTTAACGTCGCTGATCTGTCCGGAAAGGAATGTGGTGACACCCTGCTGATTGGTAAAACCAAACTGATGGGCGAGCATGGGACGGCGGATGTCCATGCCTACGACAACCACTTTTTTGCCGGTAAGAGCATAGGTCATTGCCAGGTTGGCGGCAATGAAAGTCTTGCCCTCGCCCGATATGGACGATGTGACGAGTATCACTTTCTTATCGCCGCCATTCTTGGTGAAGCCTATATTATTGCGGAGAAGTCGGAAAAGCTCGGCAATGGCAGTAGATACATTCTGCCCGACAACGACCGGGGAGGCTTCCTTGGCTGTATCAACCGAAATCTCGCCGATAATGGGGACATTGGTGAGGCGCTGCAGTTCCTGCTGGTCCTTGAATACAGGGAAGAATAGGCGCTTAAGGAAGATGATTCCAGCCGGAATACCAAGGCCGAGAAGGAAGGCGATGAAGTAGATGATGATCTTGCGCGGGCTGACAGGACCCTTGCTGCCCTCGGGATCGTCGATAAGACGGGCGGTAGGCGTGGCGAGAGTCTTCTGCAGAGCGATTTCCTCGCGTTTCTGAAGCAGGAATGTATAGATATTGACCTTGACCTGCTGCTCGCGGAATATTTCCTGGAGCCCCTTGTCGATGGGAGGCAGTGAGGAAAGCTCGCCGGCGCTGCGGTTCTCGATAGCGCGGATATTGGAACGGCGGGCGTTGAGGCCGTTTTTCACCGAAGAGATGTTCTGCAGGATACGGCTCTTATCGCGAGTGAGTTCATCCTGAAGGCTGCGGACAACGGGATTGTCGGTAGTGGAAGTCTCGGTTAAGCGATTATATTGCGAAACCTTTTTGTTGTATGCCTCGATGATCTGATTGAGAGTCTGATCGGTGGTGACAGAGGGGAGGGCCTGATAAGAAGAAGCCTGGGCGACCTGAGCCTCGATAGAGGCGATAATGTGGAGCTGTGCATCGACATCGGCAAGCTGTCCCTCGGTAGCGCTCTGAGCCTGCAGGGAGGTGGACACCTGCTGCTGGAGGTCGGAGATGTTGTGGGCCTGGCGGTATTCAGAAAGGCGCTGCTCAACGTCGCGAAGCTCATCGTTGATATTCACGAGACGCTCGAGAATGAAAGCCTCGGTCTGGAGAGCCGACTGGTTCTTGTTCTCGATAATCTGACGATTGTAGAAATCGACAAGAGTATTCAGGACATCGATACCCTGCTGCACGAGCGGTGTGCGATAGCTGATGCGCACGATGGTGGGGGCCTTGTCGGCGAATGCGATGTCAAGGCCCTTGGAAAGCGCCTCGGCTATCGTGCGGGGATTGCGGATATAGATCTTCTCGGTGCCGTCAAGCTCGGGGACATGGCTCACGCGACTCACGGTGACAGTGCCCTGAGCGGTCTGTACTTCGTAAGGCAGAGCGACATTCTTGTAGGACTTTTCCTCCTTGGCCTCGTCAATAACGGTCTCGGCCTTTATGTCGTAATGAGTGCTGTCATCGCCATATTTGACAGTGAGAACGATAGGCTTCTTGAGGTGGCTGAGCGACACAGAGTCGAGCTGCACGGCAATCGCGTTATTCTCGTAAAGAGGAATGTCGCGCAGATTGCCCACCTTCCAGTATGAGTAGCACATCTGAAGTGAATCGACGATGTTGATGACATTGTTGCGCGACTTGAGGATCTCAAGTTCGGTCTCGTCGATATAGCTCTTCATTGTCAGCAGAGGGTTCTGCGGATCAAGTGCAAGAGGATTGGACTCGTTGTTGTTTTG
The DNA here is from genome assembly GCA_017624155.1 of Muribaculaceae bacterium. GTDB lineage: Bacteria > Bacteroidota > Bacteroidia > Bacteroidales > Muribaculaceae > CAG-873. Next base: position 21,459 of record JAGANS010000008.1, read on the forward strand.
GTTGTTAAGGTAGATCGAAGCTTTAACCTCGTAGGTAGGGACAATAGTGGCTATGAGAAAATAAGCACCTACAAGGCATACAAGGACACTCAGCACAAACCATTTCCAGTTGGCGAGGTAGTCGAGCAACAGGCCGGTGGTATCGACAATATCGTCGGCACCTGTCTTGCTGTCGTTGTGGTTTGATAAGTTTTCGGCCATGGCAATAACCGGATTCGATAAATATGTTAGTTTTTAGACAGATTGATAATACCGATTACCAGCGAAGCGAGGGATGAAAGGCCGCCGATATAAGTGAGGGTTGCCTGGACGGCGGGACTGAGCTGCCATGCGTTGCCGGCAAGAGACTTATTAGGAGCGACATAGATCACATCATTCTGCTGGAGAGTGAAGTAGGGAGAAAGAAGGAAGTTTTTGTCGTGGATATTAAGTTTGTGCACCTCGCGTGTACCGTTGGCATTGGTGCGGTATAGAAGGATATTCTCGCGGTCGCCCTTGATGTCGAGATCTCCGGCCATCGCTATGGCCTCAAAGAAATTCATGCGCTCGTTGTGCGACTGGTAAACACCGGGACTCTTGACGGCACCGGTGACTACGACACGGAAATTCATCAGACGGACCTCTACCTTGGGGCGCTCCTTGATAAACTTGGGATAAATGGCATCGGTAATCTCCTCGGCAAGCTGGAGCTTTGTCATTCCGGCGGCCTGAAGTTTGCCGAGCTGTGGGAAGTCGATGGTACCATCCTGGTTGATAAGATAGTAATCAGTGGATACATCGAGATTGTTGTTGTAGGAGGTAGAGGCGGCATTGACACGGGATATGTTGCCGTTTTCGGTCATATACATGCCCTTGTTGAAAGGTACGACCGACTGCATATCGGTTGCGGTAACTTCGATATTCAGCAGGTCGCCGGCTGTAAGGACAGGATCGCTGACAGTGGAAACTCCGGACAGGACTTCTTGCGGTATAGCCTGCGCATCAACGATATATGGCACTTTTTTAGATGCAGTACAACTTGCCAGGCCGATGAGCATGGCAAAAAACATGCTTCCGTATATAAACTTCATTCTTCTTCTTAACTTAAATGTAATGACAATATGTGTGAAATCCGGCTGCAAAGTTATCGATAAAAATGCATACATGCAAGCATTTTTAACAAAAATCGGGCACAAATCAAGGCCCATAGATAAACCGCAATTAACGCAAAACAGGCCGCGACAGCACCGGCAGTCACAGCCCGATATTAGAAAGATGTATACGCGTTCAGACAAGCATGCCGGCCGAAACCTCATCGGCCTTGGACTGACCGACGGTTGCAGCGGCAATCGCGAGTGCAAACGGTATGGCCGACGAGGGGCCATTGCCGGTGATTATATTGCCGTCGCGCTCAACGCGCTTGCCGGTAGCCTTAGCTCCGGCTTGGGCAAGCATCGGCTCAAATCCGGGATAGCATGTGGCGGTCTTACCCGCAAGTATGCCGAGCTGAGAGAGCACCACGGCGGGAGCGGCACAAATGGCCGCTACATGCCCGCCGGCAGCAAAATGCTTCTTAAGAAGTTCGGTGAGGGGCTCGAAGCGAACAAGGTTGTCGGCGCCGGGCATTCCGCCGGGGCAGATAAGCCAGTCGGCATCATCATATTCGCCGGCCGGGAACACTATGTCGGCCGCAACAGTGATACCGTTGGCACCGGTGACCATACGGTCCTTGTATATCGACACCAATGTAACCTCCATGCCGGCACGGCGCAGGACGTCGGCTGTAGCCAGCGCCTCGATTTCCTCGAAGCCTGTGGCAAGAAAGATGTATGAACGTTTCATGCTTGTTATGTCAGATAATTAATTAATAATTTACAAAGATACAACAAAAGATCGGACGCGCGTGCATGAGTCAAGACGTTTTTTAATAATTTTTTGCTAACTTTGCCGCCATGCTACGCAACATTATCTACATAACAGCATTACTGATGCTGGCGACCGGCTGCACCCGGCCTGCCACTTACCGCAGCTCGACAGGAGCCGCCTGGGGCACAACGTATCATATCACATACAAGGCAGACCGTGACCTCGGCGACTCGATAGTGGCCGAGATGCGGCTTGTGGAACAGTCGCTGTCGATGTTCGACAAGAGTTCGGCCGTATCAAAGATCAACCGTGGAGAATGTGATTCGCTCGACAGGATGCTTGCCGATGTATTGCGGCTGTCGCTACTTGTCAACAAGGCGTCGGGCGGCATGTTTGATCCTACCGTCGCGCCTCTCACTGATCTGTGGGGATTCGGGCGCAAAGGACGCACGACCGACGTTCCCACGGCCGAATCCGTTGACAGCGTCCTGACTCGTGTGGGCATCAGTAAATGCATGATCAAAGGCAACCGGCTGATAAAAGGCCATGAACACATGGAATTTGACTTCTCGGCCGTAGCCAAGGGCTATGGTGTGGACTGCGTGGCCGACATGCTGAGGCGCAACGGCGTGAACGACTATATGGTGGAAATCGGCGGCGAGGTGTCAGTTTCAGGCAAAAATCGGCATGGGACCGACTGGCGGATACAAGTCGACGCGCCAAGCGATGACGCAACGGCGCATGAGGCACTTACAGTACTTGAGCTGAGTGACTGTGCAATAGCGTCGTCGGGCAACTATCGGAACTTCATAGTCAACGAGGACGGAACGAGGACCGGCCATACTATAAATCCCTTAACGGGCTACCCTGCAGTGACCCGCAGCCTTGCCACCACCGTGATAGCTCCGCAGTGCGGGCTTGCCGATGCGCTGGCGACAGCGCTGATGGCCTGCGATCCCGACTCAGCTGACATAATTATCAGACAATTCACGTCAACATCGGCGATTGTCATGACAAATGATTCGATTTATCGAATTAACATGTAAAACTTGTTTGATTTTCGCAAATTATCATTAACTTTGCAAAGTAACCAAACATTAACTGATTTTAATGAAAAAATTATTTACCCATCAAATCCGACACGCGCTCGCCATAGCAGCGATAGCCGCCATGTCAGCCCTGCCATTAAGGGCCGATGGCGACTCGGTGATTGTCCTGGCCAAGGACGGGACGTCGTACACAGCCAAAATAGCTGATGTAAAGCGGATCGACCTTGGAGCTGACGCGCTTGTTATCAGTACCAACGGCGACGTATCGACTACATATCAGTATAGCGACGTCGACCGCATACTGATAGGAGCAGACGCCGACGGTATCGAAGACATCACCTCCGGCGGCAACATCGCCATCTGGCCGACCGTAGTGACCGACAATCTCAACATAGCAGGGGCTGAGGCCGGCACACCGGTAAAGGTGTATGGCATCAACGGCAGCCTCGTGGCAGCCGGCACAACAGCCGAAGGCACACTCAGCCTCGATCTCTCGTCGGCACCGGCCGGTGTATGTATCGTGAACGTTGGCACCAAGACAGTAAAAATAATAAAGAAATAAACCAATCAGAAAATCCGACATGTATAAAAACATATTAGTGGCCGCCTTGGCTGCAAGCCTTTCGCTCGGCGCTTTCGCTCAGGAGAAAATGTATCTCATCAAGGGCAACGAAGTAGTAGCAAAATACAACGTAGGCGACGTTGACTATGTATCATTTGAACTGCCCGAAGGTGTGGAAGACAACACCGGGGATGAGCCGAGCCTAATACAGCGGCAGTATGCAAGCGCTGTCGGTCTGTACTACGGCACTACCGATAATGTGGCCGATTATGTGGTTCAGCTCTCGACTCGCAGCCTTATGGATGAAAACACCCCGGTTGACTTCCTGTATCTCCAGATCATGGGTCCGGCTGCCGACTTTCACAATCTGACGCTTCCCGAAGGCACATATACTATTCAGGACGGCGACACACGCGAGGCTTTCAAATATTATAAAGGTGTACGTAACGTAACCCTCGAGGGTGAAACAGTAGCCGGAACGCTCGTAGTAAACCGCCCGAACAACAATGAAACCTCGTATGTGCTTGTTACAGGCGGTTCGTTTACTGTAGCCAAAGCCGAAAACGGATACAGCATCAGCGGCACACTGAAACTTGAGAACGATGCAGTCCTCGACTTCTCGTACGAAGGCGCATGCGTAATCGACAATCACTCAGATGAGAAGGATCCGGCCGACATCCTGCCTCTGCCTGACAGCAAACTCACAGAAGACGTAACCTTTACAGTAGGCGAGGCTTATTACGGTAATTACGGCGAGATGTTTGAAGACAAGCCCGGCTTCGTATATAATTATGTATATCTCTACAGTGGTGATTATGACGATATTGTTGAGTTAGGTCTCCTTGTCGACAAGTCCAAGGCCAACGGCAGCATTCTTCCTAAAGGCAAGTACACCGTTGCCAAGCTCGGCTCGGCTGATTATAACAGCGACAAGAATATAGCCATAGCGCCTTTCGAGGTCATGGGCGAAACAAATAAAGGCACCTACGGCAGCTGGATTACAGTCGATTATGTAGATAAAAGTCCGCTTGTGACAGGTGAGATCGAGATTCTCGAAGACTTTGACGGTACAAACGATCTCAAAATCAGTGTCAACCTCAAGGACAACAGCGAGACGCCTCACACAGTAACCGTCAGCTACTCCGGCAAAGCCGAAAAACTCTGATAATTATATCCGCTAACAAAAATCGCCGGCCCGAAATTTCGGGCCGGCGATTTTTGTCATATCCGCTGTGTGTCAGCTGACCGATTTCTTTCTCAATATTCTTACGCTCGCATAACCGGGACCGGATATGAGCATTACTGCATAATCGCCACAGCAAACGGCTTCCTTTAACGAGCCGCCTGCATAGCAGTCGCCGCTGTCGTAGCCGCCGTACTCATATTCGCGGTTGTCGCTGCTCCAGTCGCGCCGCTGATGCACACAGGCATCCACAGCATCGCGGAGGCGGAAAATATCATCATCGGCAGGCAGGCCGAGGAGGTCGGCGGCCATGCGATAACTACGCTCGGAGCTTAGAGCCATTTCTTCGTAATCGGAGAGGTTGAAAGAGTCGGCCATAAATAAAAGCTTGTTTAAAAATTTTTACTTTGTACGTGCAAGAATAAAGGCGGATACCGGCTCGACAGTGATGCGGCCTCCGCGTGTAGTACCGAGACCGTCGGCCTTGATGGAGCCGTCGCGGGCAATGACAGTCCAGTCGCCCTTGGGAATCTTCACCTCGCGAGGCTCGTCCGAGCCGTTGAATACGAGCTTGATTTCTTTCCATTCGTCGCCATTGGCATTGTTTTTGATCGAGTATGAAATGAGATTGGGCTCTTTCACGTCATCAAAAACGATGTTGCGGGCAATATCCGCGGCGGTAGTCATGCGGAAAGCAGGATGAGCCTTGCGCAGGGCGATAAGTTCGCGATAGTAGTCGAACTGATCAGCGTTCTTGTGCTTGAGATCCCAGTTGATGGCATTGATCGAGTCGGGCGACTTGTAGGAGTTGTGCACCCCCTTCTTGTCACGGAACACCTCTTCGCCGGCAAACATGAACGGAGTGCCCTGCGAGGTGAACACGATAGTCTGGGCAAGACGGGCAGCGCGCCGGCGGTCGGCCTCGGTCGAACCGGGCATCGACTTGGCGAGTTTGTCGGTAAGAGTGAGGTCGTCGTGGCAGCTCACATAATTAATGATCATCTCGGGCGACTCTGCATAGGCAAACTTGGAGTTATTGCCTTTTGAATAGTCGACCTGGGGATGAGCTGTAGAAGCCACAATACCTATTTTTACAGTTTCTTCAAGTCCGGGCTTGCCTGTGGCGAAGCCACGATCCTCGGCGCTGGAATAATGACCCTTCACTGCATCGCGGATATCATCGGAGAACACTGCCACACCCTTCATTTTGCTTACATTTTCCTTAAGAGCACGACGCTCGACGGGAAGCGGGGAATCGCCGGCAGTCCAGCCCTCGCCATAGACGAAGATCGACGGATTGATTTTCTTGAGCTCGGCGGCGACACGGTTCATAGTCTCGGTGTCATGGATAGCCATGAGGTCGAAGCGGAAACCATCAATGTGGTATTCATCGGCCCAGTATTTCACAGAGTTAACGATAAAGTCGCCCATCTGCCTGCGCTCGGAGGCAGTCTCGTTGCCGCAACCCGAGGCATCGGAATATGAGCCGTCGGGACGATGACGATAGAAATAACCGGGAGCAGTGAGCGAAAAGTTGGAATCATCGTTGTTGGCGGTATGGTTGTAAACCACGTCCATCACCACGCCAATACCGGCGTCATGGAGGGCCTTTACCATCTCCTTCATCTCCTTTACGCGAACCGACGGGTCGGCGGGGTCGGTGGAATACGAGCCTTCGGGAGCATTATAGTTGTAGGGATCATAGCCCCAGTTATATTGGTTGGCGGGGAGGTTGGCCTCGTCGACCGAATTATAATCGTAGGATGGGAGGATATGCACATGTGTGACGCCAAGTTCCTTGAGGTGATCGATACCTGTCTTGTCGCCGTATGTGTTGGTCGTGCATGGCTCGGTAAGAGCGAGGAATTTACCCTTGTGAACGATGCCCGACGACGGATCAACGCTGAAGTCGCGGTGATGCATCTCATAAAGCACCACATCTGTGATATTGTCGACCTTGGGACCCTTGTCACTTGCCCAGCCCTCGGGATCGGTCTTGGCGAAGTCAATGATGGCGGCGCGGCGACCGTTTGTGCCGACGGCCCTGGCCCATATACCCGGAGTCTCATCAAGCCATTTGCCGCCGTGCTTTATCGAGAAAGTATAGAACTTGCCATAAAGCTGAGCGGGCACCGAGGCACGCCATGTGCCATGATCGGAGCGAGACATATCAAGAGTGTCGACGGCAGGGGTATTGAGATCCGTGTCGTAGAGCATTATACGGGCAGCCTGAGCCTCGGGCGACCAGAGTGTGAAATGAGTGCCCTTGCTGTCCACGACAAGCTCGAGGTCAGAGCCTTCGTATGTCGGCCATGACAGGTATTTGCTGTCGGGATTGTCAAGTGCAAGCGCACAAAACGAGCCGCTTACCATCAAGGCAGTGGCTACAAGTGTCGTAATGCGTTCGTTCATGTTATATGTAAGTATGATAATATGTATTTATGGTATAAGATACTGTAATGGTATGCATCAGCCGTAACGGCAAACGGGATAATGAAAGGAGCAGGGGGGCTCCCCGCATAATCACTTCACAACCACACGCTTCGACAGTCCGTCGACGCGCACGATATAATATCCGGGGTTGAGCTCGACGACATTGTGTGTGTCCGACACACTGATCTGCTTCACTACCTGGCCGGTGAGAGCGTAGATTGTCACCTCGTGGATATCATCGTCGGTAACGGAAATCTCCACGCAATGCGAGCCGGGACGGATAACACACGCCGGCGCCTCGACGGCTATCGACTGAGGGTCGGCATTATTGTTCTCCGCATACACGGCAACACATCCTATAACAGACAGGATGACGGCGGCGAATATATTGCGGAGGTATTTCATCATTTTATCAGATTGTTTATGCGGTATACAAAGTTACGAAAATTTTTGTACAACCGCAACAGTTTAACACTTTTTATAACCTTACGATCACGAAATCTTATGGTAAGCGATACGGGGAGTACCGTCGCGGCAGATGATCGTGCCGCAGCGTTTGAAGCCCAGACGCTCGGCCGCGAGGCGCATGGGCATATTCACCTCGTGGGTGTCGAGGCGCAAAGCCCCTACCCTGTGCATGCAGAAGTCGACGCAGCGGCGCAGCATACCTCCATACTTTCCATTTGTAGCAATGCGGTGGATAGTACCGTAGGGTTCGTCATTAAGCCAGGCACCATCGATCTCGGTGTAGGTGGGATCTTCTCCTATGATAAACGCGAATACAAGCACAATATCTCCGGCGATATCAAGGCCCACATAGAAGTTGCCGGCGGCAATATCAGCCTCCACATCAGCCCGGGCGGGATAGGCGCCGCTCCATTGCTGCGTATTTCCGTAACCGCGCATGAAGCGCCGGGCTGCATCATAGACAACGAGCGCCGCATCCACATCGCCGGGCGTGGCCGGCCTTATGGTTATATTTTCCATCATACATCGATGTTTATGACTGCAAAAATACGAAAATAGGGCAATTTCTCATCAGTAAGTTTAAAAAAACGCACACAAAAAAAGCCATCAACAATCTCAGCCTGTTATACAAGCTGTTGATTATTAATGACTTTTTCGTGCGTCGGGGTGACAGGATTCGAACCTGCGACCACCTGGTCCCAAACCAGGTGCGCTACCGGACTGCGCTACGCCCCGAGTGGTATTTAATACCGTTTGCGGCTGCAAAGTTAAGTATTTTTTTTGAATACAGCACCACCTCTGACCTATTTTTTACTAATGCCAAACTTTTTACTCTGCGCGTATATGTTTTTCGATAAATTTATATTAATTTTGTTCGATATTTGTCATACTATATCTGAACGAAAATAAATAAACATATATGGATACGCCTCAACATAATCTCAACGACAACACACAGCCCCGGCCGGCGACGTCTCAGAATAAAAAGATGCTTTGGATAATCATCGGCCTTGCAGCAGCTGTGGTGGCTTTGGCAATATGGTTTATCATAGCATCGGTATCACAGAAAAAGGCTCTTGAGGAGGCTGTGGCGCTGAAGGAGCAGGCTGAGCTCGATATGGCCCAGCGTGAACTGCAGAACGACTATGATGCTCTAAATAATGAATTCGCCATTTTCGAGAACTCGCGCCAGATGGTGCTCGACGACTCGGTGAAGCTGGCTCTGACACAGAAATATGAAACCGCACGTCTGCAAATCGAGAAACTGACTCAGGAACTTCAGAACCAGAAGCACAAAAGTGCCGCCGAGATAAAGAAACTCAAGGATGAGATCTCGACGCTGCGCAATCTGCTGCGCCACTATGTGGAGGAAATCAACCGCCTCAATCAGGAAAATCAGGCTCTCCGCACCGAGAATGCCGAAATAAAGGACAAGAATCAGCAACTTACCTCGCGCGTTCAGGAGACGACGCGCCGCAACGAGGACCTGAGCAAGCGCATGACACTGGCTGAAAAGCTGAATGTGACCGGCGTGAATCTCATGGCTCTCAACAAGAAGGGCAAGCAGGAAAAGAAGGTGCAGAAGGCCAAGCAGCTGCGCGTCACCTTTACCATACCGCAGAACAATTCAACCCCGGTGGGCGAGAAGACTATATTCCTGCGTATCGTATCGCCGTCGGGACAGCTTCTCGGCGATGCGGGCTCATTCAGCTTTGAAGGTGGTTCAGTGCCTTACACTGCCAAAAAGGTCGTCGAATATGCCGGCGAAGAGATTGGCGGGGTTACTATCTACTGGGACGTGAACACCGCGCTGACCTCCGGCCAGTATACCGTGGAACTGTTTGCCGACAACTACCGTCTGATAAGCCGCAGCTTCGACCTCAAATAAAAATATGACCGAATATATACCCGATCTGATCCCGTCGCCCGAGCGGCTCACATTCGGTGCAACATGTTTCAGGCTTGTGCTGAGTATGCTGCTGGGTAGTATAGTGGGCTTTGAGCGCCGACGCCGCGGACAGACTGCCGGCGTGCGTACATTCTCGCTCATATCAATGGGCGCCACGCTCGCCATGGTGCTCTCGACCTATGTGGCCGAGAAGTATGGCGACGGCGACCCGACGCGTATGGCGGCACAGGTAATATCGGGTATCGGCTTTCTCGGCGCCGGCGCAATCATACAGATGAAGGGTTCGGTGCGCGGTCTTACTACCGCCGCCGGAATATGGATGGTGGCCAATATCGGCATGGCTGTGGGCTGCGGACTATACTGGATATCGGTAGTAGCCACGGGGCTGATAATGTTCATACTGGTACTCCTCGAGCGCATCGAGCATCACATCAGCCTGCGCTCGGAGAGCCGCATCATTCGCGTAAAGGTAGGGGTAATATTGCACGATATAAGCAAATACCGCGAGGCAATGAAGCAATATGGCGTAGTGCTGAGCAACTTTTTCGTGGAATATGATTTCGAGCAACAGGAGACACGCCTCAACCTTGTAGTGGTGCTCAAGGAAAACACCGATTATGTAGGCCTGTTCTCGGCATTCGAGAATCTGTACCCTACCCGCTCCATAACACTGGCCAACCAACTAAGCATATAAGCTGCCGATGAATATAGAGTCGCTCATAACCGATCTGGCTTTCATTCTGTTGCTGGGGGCCGTCGTCACCATCCTGTTCAAATGGCTGCGCCAGCCGGTTGTACTCGGATATATTGTGGCCGGATTTCTGGCGAGTCCGAATTTCACATGGCTGCCATCGGTCAACACGCTCGAGAATATCGACTTTTGGGCAGAGATCGGCATTGTGGTGCTTCTGTTCTCGCTGGGACTCGAATTCAGCTTCAAGAAACTTGCCAACTCGGGGGGCTCGGCCATAGTCACAGCGATGGTGATTGTAGCCGGTATGATGTGCGCCGGCTTCACCGTGGGCCATGTGCTGCATTTCAACTTCATAAACAGCCTGTTTCTGGGCGGAATGCTGTCCATGTCGTCGACTACTATAATCCTTAAGGCATTCACCGACATGGGGCTGCGCCAGCAGAAATTCGCATCTCAGGTTCTTGCGGTGCTGATTGTCGAGGATCTGTTTGCGGTAGTGATGATGGTTGTGCTGTCGTCGATAGCTATCAACAACAGTGTCGAGGGGTCGCAAATGCTGATGAGCGTAGGCAAGCTACTGTTTTTCCTGATAATATGGTTCCTTGTGGGTGTGTATGTATTGCCCACTCTGCTCAACCGTTGGCGGCGCTTTCTCAACGGCGAAACACTGCTGGTAGTGTCGATGGGCCTGTGTCTCGGCATGGCGGTGTTCTCGGTGTATTGCGGATTCTCGCTCGCGCTGGGTGCTTTCGTCATGGGATCGATTTTGGCCGGTACAAGTTATGCTGAAAATATCGAACATGTGGTGACGCCGGTCAAGGACCTCTTCGGCGCCGTTTTCTTCATCTCGGTCGGCATGATGGTGCAACCTGCCATTTTGGCCAACTACTGGCTGCCCATACTTATACTGTCGGTCGTCGTGATTGCAGGCATGATAGTATTCGGCACTTTCGGGATGCTCATCACCGGTCAGCCCTTGCGCACGGCTATACGGTCGGGCTTCTCACTGACTCAGATAGGCGAATTCGCGTTTATCATAGCTACCCTCGGCATGAGTCTTGGCGTTCTTGAGCCGACCTTATATCCCATAGTAGTGGCCGTATCTGTCATCACGACGTTCACCACTCCTTATTTTATAAAGATGTCGGATCCCGTGTATGACTTTGTCGAGAAGCATCTGCCCGTACGGCTTCACTTCCTGATAACGCGGCTCGGCTCGCAGGGCGAGAAGGAGCAGGCCTCGGGTCACCAATGGCGCGATGTGCTGCGCCGGCATCTGTGGCGCACGATCGTATATGCTATCATACTTATAGCCATATCGCTGTCGATGGACACATTTGTGCGCCCGCGGCTTGAGGAATGGCTGCCCGAATGGGGCGACCTGCTGTCGCTCGTGGCCACCCTCGTGATAATGTCGCCGTTCCTTATTGCGCTGGTATCGCCTGTGAAAGCGCCGGCCGACGCCACCCGGGGCATATCGCATCAGATACCGTCGATCGTCCTCACCATCTTCCGTTCGCTGTTGGCTCTGGCATTTGTAATACATGCTGTGACCAGGGTATACTCAGCCAAGGTAGCAATCATAGTCGCAGTGATTGTGATTGCCTTGATAGGTCTGCTGTTCTACCGCAGGCTCAGCGCCTACATGGGCACGCTCGAGAATAAATTTTTCGACAATCTGAATGAGCGCGACCTACGCCGCTCTGGCAAGAACAACCATGTGGTGAGCGACCTGCACATGGCATATATGACTGTGGGCAATTCATGCCCCTTTGCCGGCGAGCGACTGATGGACTCAAATCTGCGCCGCGACTATGGCGTGAACGTGGTGAGCATTCAGCGCGGTTCCAAAACGATTCCGATACCCAACGGTCGCGAACGACTGTTCCCGGGCGACACTGTGGGCGTGATCGGAAGCGACGAGGCTATAGGCAGGCTGCTGCCGGTAGTCGAGGCGAGCATCGACAGCGATGCTGCCGACCAGCCCGACGTACAGCTCAAACCGGTATTGCTGTCGTTCAACTCGCCTCTCATCAACAAGACACCGCTGTCGGCCGCACTACGCGACACCTACGATGTGCTGGTCGTGGCCGTGAACCGCGACGGCGAATTCATTGACTCGAACCCCAATCTCGTATTCGCCCCCGGCGACATAGTATGGCTCGCCGGGCCCGCAGCCAACTTCAACAAACTGAAATAAACGTATAAATAAATATCACATATCATGACCGATTCTGGCGACCATCGTTATAAATTGCGCGGTGTATCCGCATCCAAGGAAGATGTACACAACGCTATCAAGAACGTCGACAAGGGGCTGTATCCCGGAGCGTTCTGCAAAATAATTCCCGATATTCTCGGCGGAGACCCTGACATGTGCAACATAATGCATGCCGACGGCGCAGGCACCAAGTCGTCGCTCGCATACATGTATTGGAAAAAGACCGGCGACCTGTCGGTGTGGCGCGGCATAGCCCAGGACGCTCTCATCATGAACATAGACGACCTGCTGTGTGTGGGCGCTACTGACAATATACTGGTATCGTCGACTATCGGACGCAACAAGAATCTCGTGCCCGGCGAGGTCATCTCGGCCATAATCAACGGCACGGAAGAATTGCTCGCCGATCTGCGCTCGCATGGCATCTCGGCCTGGAGCACCGGCGGCGAAACGGCCGACGTGGGCGACCTCGTACGCACCATTATCGTCGACTCTACAGTCACCTGCCGCATGCCCCGCAAGGATGTGATAGACAATGCCGACATTGCTGCCGGCGATGTTATCGTTGGCCTGTGCTCATACGGGCAGGCCTCTTATGAAAAGGAATACAACGGCGGTATGGGCTCGAACGGACTTACCTCGGCACGCCACGATGTCTTCGGCCATAGCCTCGCCGAAGAGTTTCCTGAATCGTACGACCACGCTATTCCGGCCGAACTCGTATACAGCGGCCACTGCTCGCTCACCGACACGGTTGATGGATCGCCTCTCGACGCCGGCAAGCTTGTGCTGTCCCCCACCCGTACCTATGCGCCTGTTGTGAAAGCTGTGCTCGACAAGATGCGCCACGATATTCACGGCATGATACATTGCTCGGGCGGTGCACAGACCAAGGTGATGAACTTCGTACACAACAAACATGTAATCAAGGACAATCTCTTTGCCCCCGGCCCGCTGTTCACTCTTATTCAGAAACAGTCGGGCACCGACTGGCGTGAAATGTACAAAGTGTTCAACATGGGACACCGCTTTGAGTTCTATCTCGGAGCCGAGCATGCCGACAAGGTGATAGAAATCGCCCGCTCGTTTGGTATAGATGCCCGGATTGTAGGCCGCGTGGAGGATGCTCCCGCCAACAGGCTTACCATCATCAGTGAATTCGGCACTTTTGAATATTAACTGAAAAATCACCCCTTAAAAATACTCATAAAATGAAAAAGACCCGCTTAACCGTCGCTATCGTATGCGCACTCATGGGCTCGATGATGCTCCCCTCATGCATCGGTTCATTCACTCTTACCAACAAGCTCCTGTCGTGGAACAACCAGGTAGGCAGCAAGTTTGTCAACGAACTTGTATTCTTCGCATTCTGGATTCTCCCCGTATATGAAGTATCTGCGCTGGCCGATGTGCTCGTACTCAACTCCATAGAATTCTGGAGCGGCTCCAATCCCGTGGCCGCTGGCACCACACGCACCATCCAGGGCAACGACGGCGAATACCTCGTGTCGGTCGACAAGAAGGGCTACACCATCAAGAGCAAGAACGACGGCTCTGAGGTACGCCTCAACTTCAATGCATCCGACCGTTCATGGGCCATGCAGCTTCCCGACGGAACCGAACAGACCATCTTCACATTTGTAGATGACACCCACATCGCCCTTCCTGCTCCCGACGGCGAAACCATGATTGTGGAGACCTCCGAAGCCGGCCTTTACGCCTATAGTCAGGTTGCCACCGGCTCGATGTTTGCCGTTCGCTGATGCCTGCACGCCGCAAGAAATCGCACAATGCATCAAGGCTGCTCATCGCCCTGCTCATTATCGGGGCGATGGCAGCCGCGTATGCATTTGAACGTGCCGGCTCCCCCGATACAGCTTCCGACAGTATCGCCGCTGACAGCCCGTCGAAAAATGGCGCTATGCCGTCCTATGCCGAGCTCGAAAAAGTGGTAATGCCGCCCAATGTAGACAACCGGATGCTCAACTACCGGGGATTCACAGTCGCTTTCAATCCCTCAAAACATCAGCCTAACTACACTGTATGGACGCTCGAGCCTGAAGAAACCGACGGACCATATTCCCGCAAGGACGCCAACTTCATGCCCGACGATAATGTCGAGGGTTCGGCGACTTTGGCCGACTACCGTAACTCCGGGTTCGACCGCGGTCACATGGCTCCGGCAGCCGACATGAAATGGAGCAAACAGGCCATGAACGACTGCCACCTGCTCACCAATATGTGTCCGCAGGACAACCGACTTAACGCCGGAGCCTGGGCCACAGTTGAAAAGAACGCACGCAAATGGGCTCTCCGTCACGGCCCGCTCGTAATTGTGGCAGGGCCGGTGCTCAGCGACCGCATGCCACGTACCATCGGCACATCGAAAATCCCGGTGCCGGAGCGCTTCTTCAAAGTTATCCTCGCCCCGAAAGCCGACCCGCCGATGGGCATCGCTTTTATCATGCCCAACGAGTATGTGGAAGGTGGAGCTCAGGCTACAGTGACAAGCATCGACGAGGCTGAGGCTGTCACAGGATTCGACTTTTTCGCTGCCCTCCCCGACGATATAGAGGCCGATGTCGAAAAGCAAAACTCGCTTCGCTCATGGAACAAGTAAGCACAATATGCGCCATCTCCACGCCTCCCGGCCGAGGAGGCATAGCAGTAGCCCGGGTCAGCGGGCCCCGGGCCATTGACATAGTACAGAAAATATGGCACGGCAAGCCACTCACACAGGCAGCCACTCATACCGCACATCTCGGCACAATCGACGGCGCCGACGGCGAGCCACTCGACACGGCTCTCTCTACAATATTCCACGCGCCGGCATCCTTCACCGGCGAAAACGTCGTGGAGATTTCGGTTCACGGCTCCACATACATCCAGCAGCAACTGCTCCGCTCGCTCATCAAGGCCGGCTGTGTCATGGCCGAACCGGGAGAATTCACACGCCGCGCATTCATCAACCGACGGCTCGACCTTGCCGAGGCCGAAGCCGTCGCCGACATGATTGCCGCATCATCCAAAGCCGCCCACAGCCTTGCCATTGCCCAAGTGAAGGGCAGATTTTCCGCACATATTGACAAGCTGCGCGACAGCCTCATCGAGATGGCGTCGCTTCTCGAACTCGAGCTCGACTTCTCAGAAGAAGACGTTACATTTGCCGACCGCAGCCACCTACGCGCACTCGCCACAGACATCCTCGCCACAGTCAACCGCCTCGCCGCCACATTCGCATCAGGACAAGCTGTCCGCGATGGCATTCCCGTAGCTATTGTCGGACGCCCGAATGCCGGTAAATCGAGCCTTCTAAACGCTCTGCTGCAATATGACCGCGCCATCGTGAGCGACATCCCCGGCACCACCCGCGACACGGTGGAAGATACTCTCGACATCAACGGCCATACCATACGCCTGATCGACACAGCCGGCCTGCGCAACACCGACGACCCTATAGAAAATCTCGGGATACAGCGTGCACTCGGCCGCGTTACCGACGCACGCATCACCGTATTGCTCACGACACAAGAAGAAGTTACAGAGGGACTTACCGAAGAACTCGCCGTTCAGATTCGTGAACACCAGTCCTGTGATTCATCGCTCATCATCGCGCTAAACAAAGCCGACACCATCCCCCTCGATACCATTCCTGCCCTCCTGACCCGACTGCCCCAAGCCGACGCAACCCTCGCGATATCAGCCAAGAAAGGAGTCAATATCGACACACTGACACAACAGATTATCGATCTCGCCACAGCCGGCCTGCCCGACGACGAAAGCCTCATAGTGACCAACGCCCGCCACCACACCGCCCTCACCACCGCATCCTCCGCCCTCACGGCTCTTCTCGCCGGCCTTCCCCAAAGCGAAGCTCCTCTGCAAAGCGAAGCGTTCGGCGAAACCGCCCTCACCACAGATCTACTTGCCGAGCACCTTCGCGAAGCCATTCAGGCCCTTAGTACCATCACCGGCTCCATCACCACCGACACCCTCCTCTCAACCATTTTTTCAAAATTCTGTATTGGCAAATGACTATATAGTTAGAAACGATTACAAAATAGCATAATCTGTTAGTATGGCACTCTTTACGGGGTGCCATTTTTGTTGTCGCATTACTCGGTTTTAACCGTTTCTGCTCGATTTTACGCCCATTTTTGTATCCCGATTGTATCTCGTCACTCAATCGGGGCTAACCTGTCAAAGAGGTTGTAGAGGTTTTAGACATCCTTAGACACCAATAGACGCGGTTTGACACTTTTAACAGAATATTAACAGAAATAACAGCGTAAAATGAGCAGCACAATCGAAATCACC
>JAGANS010000053.1 GCA_017624155.1 Muribaculaceae bacterium
AACCTGATCAGCCGCGTCCGGCTTCAGCGCAGGGCAGGCCCTGCGCCCTCCCGCAAGAGAAAGAGAAGAAGAATGAGAATTCAACATTCCCCATTCAACCTTCAGCATTCTCAGCAAGGCCCCGTGTGGTGATGTCGACACTGTGCGGGGCCTTTGCTATGATCTTTTCAGATACCTTAGAAATCCATCGAGCGGTAGCGGTTGAGGCGGGCGAGGGCGAGGTTGTAGCGATAGAGGAGATCGAGGTAGTTGAGGCGCGACTCTGTGTAGAGGTTTATCTCCTGCAGGTAGTCGATTACGTTGAGTTCGCCCCCGTCATAGGATTTGGCCAGCAGCCTGAGGTATGAATCATCGCCGAGCAGTTCGCGATAGCGGGCTATCTCCTCGCTGAGTTTTTCGGCTGTGGCTTTAAGACCTGTTTCCTCGGTCTTGGTGCGGAGGTCTGTCTCTGTTACGTCGAGTGTTGCCGCGCGTGCCTCGAGTGCGGCGGCGCGGCGGCGTTTGCTCTGTGAGAATGAAGGCAGCCGCAGGCTTATTGAAAGGCCATTGAAATGCTGGTTCTCCTCGAATGCGTGGCGATATCCCAGCGCCAGTGTGGGCCATGCCTGCATTCGCACGGCCCGGGCCTCGGACTTGTTGGCCCGGTCGGTGGCGTCGGCAAGGCTGCGCAGGTATGCATCTGTGGCCGAGTCGTTCTTGTCGAAGGTCTGCAGCGGGTATTCGTTCCACAGGTCGGTATCTTTGGCCGGAACAACTACGCCGCTGCCGGCGAGAGACGCGAAAAGCCCCTCTATGTCGGTATCGATCGTGGCGATGGCGCTTTCGTTGTCGAGCACGGCAAGCTGCATCTTGCGCAGCGACAGTATCGTGGCGTTGCCGCCGGCGTATTGCCGCTGAGTAAGGTCGGCGATGCGGCTGAGGTTGTCGTGGATTGTGGTGTAGAGCTTGCGGCGGGCGTGGGCATTGATGATGTCGAGCATTGCGAGCTTGGCGTTGAGAGCCTTGTCGGCCTTGATTCCGAAAAGTACGATGGCCGACGCTTCGGCGCGGCTGTCGGCGGCCTGCGAGCGGGCTCGGTAGAGCCCCGGGAACGAAAGTTCCTGCGTGAGGCCGATGTTCCACTTCTTGTCGGAGGAGGACGAGGCCCACAGGTGCTCGAATTCCAGTTCGGGGCCTTCGGGGGCATTTTCGGCGCGGGCCATTGCATCGGCGGCCTCGTTGCGGGCCTCGGTCGAGGCTACCTCAAGGCTGTTATTGACAGCCATGGCGATATATTGGCGGAATGGCGATTCGGCCATACAGGTCAGGGCCGATGCCATGAGCAGGGCAGTGAGCAGATGTTTCATGCCTTGGTAATTTTCTTGCGGTTAATAAGCCGGTATACGGCCGGCACGACGTAGATATTGAGAATAGTGGAGGTGACGAGGCCGCCGAGAATCACTGTCGCCAGCGGAGCCTGAATCTCGTTGCCGGTCTTGTCGCCGTTGATGGCGAGCGGAATAAGGGCGAGAGCCGATGTCAGGGCCGTCATCACGATGGGCAGCAGGCGGTCGGACGAGCCGGTGCGGATGCGCTCGTCAAGGCCGACGCCGGCATCACGCAGGCTGTTGTAGCGGCTTATGAGCAGCATGCCGTTGCGTGTTGTGATACCGAGCAGCGATATGAAGCCGATGATGGCCGGTATGTTGAGCTCCGAGCCGGTGATGACGAGGATGAGTATGCCGCCGATGAATGCCAGCGGGATATTGAGCAGGATGACGAGCGACTCGGCCACGTTGCGGAACTGTGCATACAGCAGCATCATGATCACGAGCAGTGCGCACAGCGACGTGAGCAGCAGAGTGCGCGATGCCTTGGCCTCGCTTTCAAACTGGCCTCCGTAGCTCAGATAGTAGCCTTCGGGCAGCGGAACAGCCTCGTCGATGCGGGCGCGGATATCGTCGACGGCGCCGCGGAGGTCACGGTTGTCGACGTTGGCCGAAATAACAATGCGGCGTTTCACGTTTTCGCGATTGATGGTATTGGGGCCGGTCGACGATACGATCTCTGCTATCTCGGCCAGTGGTACCGGCCCGGTGGGCGAGTCGACAGTGATGTCGGGAATCGCGGCGAGCGACGAGCG
Source organism: Muribaculaceae bacterium (assembly GCA_017624155.1). Taxonomy (GTDB): domain Bacteria; phylum Bacteroidota; class Bacteroidia; order Bacteroidales; family Muribaculaceae; genus CAG-873. The sequence goes on from JAGANS010000053.1 coordinate 2,123, forward strand.
GGCGGCCGGTTCGGCGATCAGAGTGACATCGTAGGGCAGACCGTCCTCATACACCTGCGACACCTTGCGGCCGGCCACAGCCGTGGATATGGCGGCGTTGAAGTCGGCCACGCTTATGCCGTAGCGGGCAAGCAGCTCGCGCTTGGGGCGTATGACGAGCTCGGGGCGTTCCACCTGCTGCTCGATATTCACGTCTACGATGCCCTCGATACCGCTTATGGCATGCTTGATCCGGCCGCCGAGATTATAGAGGCGGTTGAGATCATCGCCAAACAGTTTGATGGCGATCTGCGATTCTGTGCCCGACAGCATGGCGTCGATGCGGTGGGAAATAGGCTGGCCTACCTCGATATTCACGCCGGGGATGTCGGACAGGCGCTCGCGTATCTCGCGTGCCACCTCGCCGCGGGTGCGGCCGTTGAGGGTGTAGGGAACATCAAGCTCACTGACGTTGGGGCCGAAGGAATGCTCTGCCAGTTCGGCTCGGCCTGTCTTGCGCGACTCGGTGTTGACCTCCGGTATCGACATTATGATGCGTTCCACCTCGCGGCCGATTTTATCACTTTCCTCAAGCGATACGCCCGGCAATGTGGCGACATTGACGGTGAACGAGCCCTCGTTGAAGGCCGGCAGGAACGAACGGCCCAGTGTGAAAAACAGGCCCAGTGCGACGGCAAACAGCACACCGGTGCCGATGAGCAGCCCGCGGGTGTGGGCCAGTGCGAAGGCAAGCGAGCGCTCGTAGGCGGCACGCATGCGGCGTGTGAGCCATGGCTCGCGGTCGAGGCGCTCCTCGTCGCTCTTTTTGGGGCTGAGCAGATATGTACACAACACCGGTGTGAGCGTCAGCGCCACAACGGTCGAGGCAATGAGTGCTACGATGAAGGCCACACCCAGCGGGATCAGCAGGCGCCCTTCCATGCCGGTGAGGAAGAACAGCGGCATGAAACTGGCGATGATGATAAGCGAGGAGTTGAAGATCGGCATGCGCACCTCGGCCGATGCATGGAACACGACTTCCACCGCCGGCTTGCGCTCGGCCGGCGGCAACGCACGGTTCTGACGCAGCCGATGGTAAACATTCTCCACATCCACTATCGCGTCGTCGACAAGCGAGCCTATGGCGATCGCTATGCCGCCGAGACTCATGGTGTTGATGGTATAACCCATGAAGTGGAGGACAAGCACGGCGACTATTATCGACATCGGGAGCGCCACAACGGATATGATGGTGGTGCGGATATTCATCAGGAAGAAGAACAGCACTATGATGACGAAGAAGGCACCCTCGAGCAGAGCCCGCTGCAGATTGCTTATCGACGTGTCGATAAACTCGCTCTGGCGGAAGATGTCGCTGTGTATCTTCACGTCGGACGGCAGCGTGCGGGCGATGTCGGCCAGCTCGGCGTCGATGCGTTCCGTAAGGCCGATAGTGCCGACGGCAGGCTGTTTGGTGACAGTGACGAGGACGGCAGGCTGCTGTTCCACCGATGCGAGGCCCAGCAGCGGCAGGGCGCCGGCCACAGTCACGGTGGCGACGTCGGCCACGCGGACCGTGCCGCGGCTGTCGGAGCGCACTACGGCCTGCTCGAGATCGGCGGTCGAGGCGGTGTTTATCTCGCCCTTCACGATATACTCGTTGCCGTAGTCGTATATGATGCCGCCGGTCGCATTGTCGTTTATACCTTCGACGGCTGCGGTGAGTTCATTGAGGCTTATGCCATAGGCCTTCATCTTTTCTGGCGAGAACCGTATCTGAAATTCTCTCGCTTCGCCTCCCTGTACCGATACCTGCGACACGCCGCCTATGGCGAGCAGCCGCGGGCGCACCACGCGGTCGGCGATGCTTCGCAGCTGCAGTGCTGTGGTGGTGGAGTCGGCTGTGAGTCCGATTATCATCATTTCGCCGAGGATCGACGACTGCGGACCCATCTGCGGGGCCTTGACCGTGTTGGGCAGCTCGTCGGAAACGATGGCCAGGCGCTCAGACACCGTCTGACGGGCGATATAAATATCGGTATCCCAGTCAAACTCGACGTTCACCACCGAGAATCCGGTAGTCGATGACGAGCGCACGCGGCGCACGCCCGTGGCGCCGTTCATAGATGTTTCGATAGGGAATGTGACGATTTTCTCAACCTCCTCGGGGGCCATCCCCGGGGCTTCGGTCATAATGGTTACCGTCGGCGCGTTGAGGTCGGGAAAGATGTCTACCTCGGTGTGCATGAGCGTATAGCAGCCGGCGATGAGGATTATGGCGCTGAGAACGAGTACGCTCAGACGGTTGATCAGCGACCAGTGTATTATCTTGTTAAGCATGTCGGCTGAGTGTTAGTGGCTGTGAGTGTGTCCGGCGGGGACAGCGCCTGATGCTCCTGCCAGTTTTACGGCGGTAACGCCGCTGCTTACGATATTCTCTCCCCCGTGCAGACCCGATGTTATCTCGACGCGCTCGCCGTCGGATGCGCCGGTTGTGACAGCTATCTTGCGGTAGCAGTCCTCATCCAGCTTCTCGTATACGAAGAACGAGCCCTGTTGCTCGGTGAGAGCGCTTACGGGCACGGTGACACACCGGCGTGTGTCCGGTGACAGCAGATACACCTCTACTGCCGAGCCGGGAATGAGCGAGCCGTCGTTGCGCAGGGTGAAAGTCACAGGCACATATCCGCCGGCAGCGGCTGCGCTTTGGTCGGCAGAGGCTGTGCGCCGTCCGTCGAGCTGCGACAGCGTGTAGGTCATGCCTGAATAAGGTACTACTATGCGGGCGTCGGTGGCTCCGGCAGCCTGCTGATACAGCTTGAATGGGACATCGGCCCGCAGGGTGAGCCTTGCCGAGGATGCCACTGTGGCGATCGGCTCGCCGGTGGACACATATTGGCCGGTCTGAACATTCAAGGCCGTTATTACGCCGGCGATCGGCGAAGTGGCTGCGCCCGAGGCGGCCGGGGCGCTGTAAGCTGCCTTGGCACGCTCATAAGCGGCGCGTGCGGCGTTGAGCTGCGATACTGTGACAAGGCGGTCGGCATACAGGCCTTCCACACGGTCGAGCTCGGTTTTGGCAGCATCGAGTTCAACTTTGGCGGCACGGTTGGCGTCACCACCGCTCACGCCGTCGGCGCGTACCGAGGCAACCGTCTGCCCGGCGCGCACATTGCTGCCGGCATTGATACCTGAGGCGAGCCGCACGATGCCCGATGTAGGCGCCGACACCACAGCCGAGCCTTCGGATGCGGCGATGACCGTACCGCCGGCCTTCACTACCTGTCCGAACGGACCAAAGGCCGCCGTGTCGGTCGCCACGCCGAAGCGTGCAGCCACCTCGGGCTTGAGCACTATGTCATCGGTGCCTGACTCTTTACCTTCACCATGATTGTGATCATGGCCCTCGTTTTCGTGATCATGGGCTTCGTGACCGGAATGCTCATGTTCTTCGTGTTCCTCGGCGCCGCCGTGATTATGTGAGCCAGCCTCGTTATGGCACGATGAAAGTGTGAACATTGAGGCTGCACAGAGCATAAAGAAGTATCTGAATTTCATTGTATAAAAATTTCAGGCAAAATTAGGTAGAATAAAAGATAATGTGTTGCACAAATCCGACAAAATATTGTCAGACGCTACAAAGTTACGAAATAATCACAACTTTTTGCGGAATCAAGCGTTATAAAATTTATATTCATCATATCATTACTTATGTTATGCGCCGTGTGATAATAATGCTGGCAGCCTTGCTGCTCTTGCTTGATGTTGATGTCCGTGCTGCCGACGACACGAGGCAGTCGGTGGGACTTGTCCTCAGTGGCGGCGGTGCCAAAGGCATCGCCCATATAGGTGTGATCCAGGCTCTTGAGGACAACGACATTCCGATCGATTATATAACCGGTACGTCGATGGGTACGATAGTGGGCGGCCTGTATGCCTGCGGATTCACACCGCAGGAGATGCTCGACCTCATATTGTCGCGCGGATTCTCATATTGGTCGACCGGCAAGATCGATCCCGACCTGCGGTATTATTTTACCGACGGCGATGCTACACCGGCAATGTTCAGCGTGCCGATAGGCAAGCAGCCGGCCGCGGCCGATTCTGTACCGGCCTCCCTGATATCGCCGCTCCCGATGAGCTTTGCCTTCATGGAACTGTTTTCGCCATATACGGCGCAGTGCGGCAGCGATTTCAACCGGCTCTTCGTGCCGTTTCACTGTGTGGCGTCGGACGTCGCTGCCAAGCGCAAGCAGGTGTTCCGCAGCGGCCGTCTCGGTGATGCGATTCGTGCATCGATGTCATTCCCGATTGTCTTTCAGCCCACGACGATCGATGGCCGGCTATACTATGACGGCGGCATATACGACAATTTTCCGGTGGATGTGATGCGCGAGGATTTTGCCCCCTCGATTATGATCGGCGTGGATGTGTCTACAAAGGCCAAAGGCCCGCAGACCACCCTCATGGACCAGATCGAGAACCTCGTGATACAGGGCGGCAGCTATGAGTTGCCCGCCGAGGAAGGCATAAAACTGCGGCTCGATCTCAACGAATTCGGCCTGCTCGACTTCCCTGCTGCGCGCCGTATATATAAGGTGGGATACGACTATGCGATGTCAATGATGGATTCGATAAAGACCCGCGTAAAGTCGCGCACGCCCAAAGCCACGCGTGAGCTGCGGCGCAGTGTGTTCAAGTCGCAGACTCCGTATCTGCGATTTGATGAGGTGAATGTCTATGGTGCCTCGCCGAAGCAGAACGAATATATCGAATACCTGTTCCGTCCCGCATCGGGCGAGGATACGATAGGTGTGACCCGCGCCCGTGACGCCTATTACCGCGCTTTGTCGGCCGGCAAACTGCGCGAGCTCTACCCCCAGGCATCCTACAACGACTCGACAGGTCTGTTTGATCTCAGCCTCAAGGCTACTCCCAAGGGTACGCTCGGCGGATCGCTCGGCGGCTATATCACGTCGGCCACATCAAGTTTCCTGTATCTGTCGGCCGAATACAGCTCTATGAGTTTCCGCAGTCTCGATTCGCGGCTGAGTGCCTGGATAGGCCAGTCGGTGATGGCAGGAGTGTTTGAGGGCAAGCTGTACCTGCATACGCCGCTGTCGTCGGCCATAGGCGTTCAGGCGGTGGTGAGCCGCAACAAGTATTATGAGTCGGAGCACGCATTCTTCGACGTGAAGCAGCCGACATTTGTCATAAACAACGAATATTTCGGACGGCTGATGTGGAGCGTAGCAGCCGGGCGTCGCGGACGTATCGATGCCGGCGCCGGTTACGGAGCCGTACATTCGTCGTATTATCGCAATAACCGTCTGATAAGCTATGAGGAGGGCAAACTGAATACCCATTACAAGCTCGGCCAGGCATTCGTACGCTACACGTCGTCGACACTCGACAATCATGATTATCCTACTATGGGCAGTTCGTACAATGTGTCGGCGATGGGATTTCTCGGCACGGCCGCATTGCAGACAGGTGAGCCGCATGGCCGCGTGGAGACGCATCCCAAGTGGGTGCAGCTCGAGCTGCGTACACGCAACTATCTGTCGCCGTCGACACACTTCAGCCTCGGCATCGAGAGCGATGTGATGCTGTCGACCCGCAAGTTGCTGCCTACATACAGCGCGTCGATGGTGGCGGCCCCGGCCTTTGCGCCGACACCATCGTGCGGCAACTCGTTCAGGCCGCCTTTCCGTGCCAATACTTTTGTGGCCGCCGGCATTGTTCCCGTCTACAAGTACAACAGCGGGCTGTCGGCACGCCTGGCTGCATACGGTTTTGTGCCGTTGCGCAAGATTTGCGAGAGTGACGCCGGCAATGATCTGCCACGTTACGGCAAGTGGTTTTCCAACCCCGAATTTTTCGGCGAACTCAACGTTTCATATCAATTCCCTTTCAAGGCTACGCTGGCCGGTTATCTCAATTACTCAACTGTTCCCGGCGACAAGTGGAATGTCGGCATATCATTCGGCATCTACATCCTTCCTCCCAAATTCATGCGGTGATTTGTTCGTTTAGGGATAAAATTCGTATCTTTGTGGCATGAACAAGGCAATATTGAGTGGCCTGGTGGGAGCCGATCCCACAATAAGGTATATCGATACAAGGCCGGTGGCGGAATTCTCGCTGGCCACGCGCGAGCCTGCACGCACCGGGACCGGTGGCGTGAAGATCCCCGAGCGCACCGAGTGGCACCGCATTGTGATGTGGGACGCCAATGCCGAATTTGCCGAGAAGTATATCCGCAAGGGCTCGCGGCTACTGCTCGAGGGGCAGTTGCGCACACGTACGTGGGAAGACCGCAACACTATCAAGCATACGGTTACAGAAATATATGTGAGCAGTTTCGAGCTGCTGCCCAAATAACTCAAGTCCTGAAATTTGCGGGCCCGGAGGGCCGCAAGGCAGTTTATTCTCCTTTTGGTAGCTGAGGCTTCTTTTTGGGGCGGTAGTAGCGCTTCTTGCGAGGCCCGGCAGTCTTCGGCTGTTCGGGCTGCGTTTCGGCCTGTGGCTGTGTTTCCGGAGCGGCCTCTTTGTCCTTCTTTTTGGCTCGCTGCACCTTGTCGCGGCGACCTTTGCCGCGGTGATCGCTGCGCTGCGGCTTGCTCTCGCGGGTAGTTTCGTCCTTCATGCCGCCGAGTTCGGATGGCAGTTCGCCTTTCCGGACCTCGTATCCGAGAAAATCCTCTATAAAGCGGAATTTGCGGCGGTCGCGCTCGCCTACAAGGGTTATGGCGATGCCGCCGGCGCCGGCGCGGGCTGTGCGGCCGATGCGGTGTACATAATCCTCGGCATCGTGAGGCACGTCGAAGTTCACCACCATGGATATATCGTCGATGTCGATGCCGCGCGACAGGATGTCGGTGGCCACCAGGATGTCGGTGTGCGAGTTGCGGAAGTCGCGCATCACCACGTCGCGGGCTTTCTGCTCAAGGTCGGAGTGCATCTCGGCCACGGCGTAGTGGCGGCGGCGCAGCTCGCGGGCCAACTCCTTTACCTTAAGTTTTGATGATGCAAATACGATGACGCGCTTGGAGCTTACGGTCTCGAATATGTGACACAGCAGGGCTGTCTTGGTGCGTTCGGGGCATATATATGCCGACTGAGCTATCTTCTCGGTGGGGCGCGATACGGCAATCTTTATTTCCACCGGGTTGTCGAGTACGGTTTTGGCGAGTTTCTGAATCTTGGGAGGCATGGTCGCCGAGAACATCATGGTGCGACGCTCGGCCGGCAGGTGTTTCACTATCTGCATAATGTCGTCGTAGAAGCCCATGTCGAGCATACGGTCGGCCTCGTCGAGGATAAAGAATTCCACCTCGCTGAGGTCGACATATCCCATCTGGAGGTGGGCAAGCATACGACCGGGGGTGGCGATAATCACCTCGGCGCCGCTGCGCAGGGCGCGCTGCTGCTGTGCGAAGCCGGCGCCGTCGGTGCCTCCGTATATGGCGAGCGAGCTTATCGGGACGAAATATGAGAAGCCGTCCATCTGGGCGTCGATCTGCATGGCCAGCTCGCGGGTAGGAGTCATCACCACGCATTTCACCTTGTCGGATGGCTTGCGTTTGCTGAGTTCATTTATGACGGGAAGTAAAAATGCGGCAGTCTTGCCGGTGCCGGTCTGGGCGACCGCTATGAGATCGCGGCCATTGAGAGCTGCGGGAATAGCCTGTTCCTGAATGGGGGTGCACTCGCTGAAATTCATGTCGTAGAGGGCATCGAGCACATCGTCGGTCAAATCCAGTTCTTCAAAAGTCATGTTCAATAATCGGTTAATCGGCCACAAAATTACAAAAAAAGAGCGATATAGCTTTGCCGGACCGAAAAAAATGCTTACCTTTGCAGCCGAATTAAAATATTATTAACTTTTTTAATCATCTGAAGCATGCACTTAAGCTCTGAAGAAAAAGAACAGATCTTCGAGAAGTACGGTAAGGGTAAGACTGACACTGGCTCGCCTGAAGCACAGATTGCATTATTCTCGGTCCGTATCGCTCATTTGACTCAGCACCTGAAGTCAAATCACAAGGATCATACTACTGAGCGCGCTCTTAAGATGCTGGTAGGTAAGCGTCGTCGCCTCCTTGACTACCTTGTCAAGAAGGACATCAACCGCTACCGCGCCATCATCGCTCAAAAAGAGCTCGGTATCCGCAAGTAAGCCCCGCGCTCGCTTAAAGATTACAAACACGGCGGCTCCGGCAATAAAGCAGGAGCCGCTGTTGTTTTTAAACAAGCTCTTAAACCTTTTGTATATGTGGATTGTCTATATGTAAAAGATCTTGTTTTTAAACAAGCTCTAAAACCGATTGAAATTATTATGAAGAAAACATCAGCTATTATAATGCTTGTGACATTAGCCGCCGCGGCTACCTCGTGTTCAGTCCTCAATCCGTCGAAGAAATCAGGCGCCAGCACGACCTCGGGCGCCCAGGCCACTAAAATCGAATCTACGGCCCGGCCCGAGACGACAACAGAGAATAAGAAGCCTGTAAGCCAGGCAGCCGAGGCCGCCAATCCCGAGGCCGTAAAGCAGTCGGTGCCTGCTCCCGCCGTATCCAAAATCACCATGAATACCGGTGTGGCGCGCCGGCTCGGCGGTGAATGGACCATAGTTCAGGTCGGCGCCACGGCCATCGACCGCGACGAGGATATGCCCTATATAATCTTCGAACCCTCTACGGCGCAGTTCTATGCCAATAACGGCTGCAATACCCTCAATGGCACTTACGCGGTCGATACCGACGACAATGTGACGTTCCACAACATACTGTCGACATTGCGCATGTGTTCCGACGTCGAATTTGAAAATCAGATCAATTCCATCATCACCGAGAATGTGCCCGTCAAGGTGCGTCTCAGCGAGGTGGGACAGGAAAGCTTTGTAGAGTTTATCGGAACTCAGGGCAAGCCTCTCATGCGTATGCGTCGGGGCAATCTTGAATTCCTCAACGGCCATTGGAATGTGGAGTCGGTAGCCGGGCTCAGCAAGCTCGCGGCTCCTGCCGACATCTTCTTCGATCTCGGCGAGCTCAAGCTCAACGGCGACACCGGCTGCAATATCGTTAACGGCAACATCTATCTCGACCACCGCCAGTCGAATGCCATCGACTTCTCCAACATGGGTACCACCCGTATGGCGTGCCCGCCTCAGATCGAAAAGCAGCAGACTGCCATCCTCGTGGCTCTCGAGGAGACCGCCACAGCTATCAGCGACGGCAAGGATAAGGTGATGCTGCTCAGCTCCGACGGCCGCATCCTCATGACTCTTGTGCGTGCTCCGAAGGCTGAATAAGAGATCAGAATATATAATTTGACAAAAGGCAGGATGCTGTATATTACTGCGGCATCCTGCCTTAATTTTGTGATTTTTGAAAGAAAAATTGACGGTTATGAAAAAAATAAGTATCTTTACCCCATTATTACCACATATCGGAACGCTATGCAGAAAAAGTTTGTCGCTTTCATTTCGTATTCGCGCAAGGATAAGACTATAGCCGACTGGCTTCACGCCAAGCTCGAGCGCTATGTGCTGCCATCCAATATAGACATAAAGAGTGTATTCCCTTTTGAGGGAAAATACTTCAGACCGGTTTTTCTCGACACACAGGATCTGCATGTCGAGGAGCGCCCATTTACCGACCGTATACGCGACGGGCTTGAAAATGCCTCGTTCCTGATAGTGCTTTGCAGCAAGAACTCGGCGCAGTCGGATTTTGTCGACAAGGAGATACGATATTTCCTTAAGGTACACGATAATAATTATTCGCGTATAGTGCCGCTATTTATCGACGAGGTCGATGGCAGTATCCCGCCTGCCCTGGCGTCAACATCGATAATGGAACGTCACTTTCCGATTTTCAACAGTCGTCTGGGCAAAGACAGCGAGGCCAACAACTACTGTTTTTATCAGATTATCTCATATATACTAAATATCGATTTCTCCACGATATACAACAGATATGAGATATATGCCTCGCACAAGCTCAGGGTACGAAAAAGAAGATACATTTCGGTCATCATCGCGCTGGTGGCAATGCTGGCCATTCTGGCCGGCTATCATTATAAATTCAAGGAGATGAACGAGACTGCCCTGCACAAGAAGCAGGAGCTCATCGACTTTGAGAAAAAGGTCTTTCCGGCGGCTGTTGTCGAAGGCTATGAGAAGAATTTTCTCAGTCCGGTGATTTCATATCTGAAGGAGTCGCCCGAACCTTTCTGTATCTATATCCTTATGCCTAAGCATGAACGTGATCTCACGCACACTGACCGTGTGGGCGACTTTGCCTATATGGCCAAGTCGGCGTACGGCATGGATTCAATTCCGTATGAATTGCTGCCGACCAAGACGCGCCGCGGCAGCCGTATAATGCGAATATCCATGAACGGACACTTGCTCGACGGCATATACCTGGATTTCGCCACTACCACAACTTCGTTCCTGCAGATAGCCAAATATAAGAAACGCAACGAGGCGTATGAGGATGTGCCGATCGACTCACTTATCAACGAATACTCAATGGCTTTTATCGCCGAGACAAATGACAGACTAAAGGAGGATTCCGTTCACGTGAAGTTCTTCCTGGACAAGAAAGACTTGCTCGAGGATCTGAAGCATCGGCTGCAGTAGTCATGCCGCTATGCGTGAACCATATACCACGGTGAGATTTAAAGTTTGAAATATTTTGATAAATATTTGGATTGACAGGAGAGGAATGTGAGTTTAAATTTGTAAATTTGCATTTCTAAATCACGTAACACGCACCCAGGATATGCTTGACCTTTTTGTCCCGCTGGCGATTTTCGACGCCGCCTCGTTTTTTCAATGGTTTGTTGAAAATGCGTCGTATTGTTTTGTGTTCATCTTCATGGTGATCGAGAGTTCATTTATCCCGTTCCCGTCGGAGGTCGTAGTGCCGCCGGCAGCCTATCTTGCCGCCCAGCGCGGCGATATGAATATCCTGATGGTGGTGCTTGTGGCCACGGCCGGTGCCATCGTGGGTGCTCTCATCAACTATTACCTGTCGCTGTGGATCGGACGTCCGCTTGTCTATCGCTTCGCCAACTCGCGCTACGGACATGCCTGTCTCATCGACGAGGCAAAGGTGGAGAAGGCTGAGAAATATTTTGACAAGCACGGTGCTATATCCACTTTCATCGGTCGTCTTATCCCGGCGGTGCGGCAGCTTATCTCCATCCCCGCCGGCCTTGCGCGCATGAACGTGGGAATATTCGTTATATTCACCGGCCTTGGCGCCCTTGTATGGAACGGTGTATTGGCCTGGCTGGGGTATTGGCTGGCTCAGTGGGTACCCCTCGACCAGCTGTTTGCTACCGTCGAAAAGTACAATTCATATCTGTCGTATGCCGGCCTGTTTATAGGCGTAGTGTGTGTGGCGTTTATTGTCTGGCGACTCATTAATCCCAAAAAGAAAGCAGCATGAAGGTAGCTCCATCAATATTGTCGGCCGACTTCGGCCACCTTGCCGCCGATATCGAGATGCTCAACGAGTCGGAGGCTGCGATGATCCATTGCGATGTGATGGACGGTGTCTTTGTTCCCAACATATCGTTCGGATTCCCGATACTCGAAAAGGTAGGCCGGCTGGCCCGCAAGCCTCTCGATGTACATCTGATGATTGTGGATCCGCAGCGCTACGTGTCGCAGACACGCGACTGCGGCGCTACGTTCATGAACATCCATCAGGAAGCCTGCACACACCTCGAACGCACCGTACAGGAAATCAAGGCCGCCGGCATGAAGGCTGCCGTGACGCTCAACCCCGCAACTCCGGTATGCATGCTTGAGGATATTATATCCGAGCTCGACATGGTGCTGCTGATGAGCGTCAATCCCGGTTTTGGCGGCCAGAAGTTCATCGAAAACACTTATGCCAAGATAGCACGTCTGCGCGACATGATAGCCGTTAGCGGCTCGTCGGCCATGATAGAGGTCGACGGCGGTGTCACCACCGGCAATATCGGCAAGATCGCCGCTTCGGGTGTCGATATTGTGGTGGCCGGCAGCGCCGTTTTCGGGGCCGATGATCCGCGCTTGGCTATCTCAGCTCTTACAAATGTATAGTTTATAATCTCTCCGATCGTATCACATAAATGAATTCCAATCACCCTCTCGATTTGTCGATGGACGGTTTCGGCGGCGTGGCAGGTGCCACCGCCGAACCGCGTCAGCAGCCTCATGACGAAGAATCGCCCCGGCGGCCCAAGGCACAGCCGCGGCAGCCGAAGAAGCCGATTCCGTCGCAGCGTCCTCAGCCACCTAAGAAAAAGAAGAACAAGCCTACGTTCCATCCAGTGATAGAATTTTTCCGAGGCACGCAGTTTCGTATCGGACTGGGCTTGTTTCTGCTGATACTGAGCCTCGTCACACTCTTTGTAACTATAAATTTCATCCGTACCGGTGTCGCCGATCAGAGCATCGTGGCAGGCAGCAATGTGGCCGATATCGCCAATGCCCCCGAAGGCGTGGAGAATATCGGGGGAGCAGCCGGCGCCAAATGGGCGCATCTGCTTATGATCGACGGACTTGGCATAGGCTCCTTCGTAATGGTGATTTACATCGGAGTGCTTGCTCTGTCGCTTTTCGGCATAATGCGCTGCCGCTTCTGGGCTTTCACTTTCCGCAGCCTTTTCACTGCCATCGCTCTGTCGGTGATCTTCGGTCTGTTTACCTATAATGCCGAGACAACTTTCCACTGGGGAGGCAACCACGGCCACTACGTGAACCAGTGGCTATATCATGTGTCGGATGCGCTTGGCGCTTATGCCGTCACGATATTCCTTATAGGTATGCTTGCAGTGATATATCTGACGCAGCTGCGCTCGATATATGTCAATGTGTCAGGCCGCGTGGCCAAGGCACGTCAGGCCATGGCTGAGGCCGCCGCCGAGGGTCGCAAGACCTCGACCGAGGTGCAGGAAGTACCCGGCGAGAGTGGTGAATCCGACGCTGTCGTGGTTGCCGGCAAGCCTGTGCGTGCAGCCACTGTTGCCGCGGCTTCGGCCAAGGTAGCCGCGCCTGTGATGGCCAATCCTATAGTCGGCTTTTCCATTGATGATTCCGAAGGCGGGGATGATGCTCCTGAAGTTGCGGAAGCTGCCGGTCCCGTAGCCGTGCGCGCCCATGCCGTGGTCGGCGAACCCGAGTTCAGAATCAAAACATCTCTTCCGGGTCAGCCGTCCGATGATGGTCCTGCCCCTGCCACGGATGGCATGGATATGGAAAACGACGAGGTCGCATTGCAGCCCTATAGCATCCGCGACGAGCTATCGCATTACAGCTTCCCGACGCCCGATCTCCTCATCGACAGGCCCAACAAAGCCGTGATAGACGAGCAGGAACAGGAGGAAAACAAGAATCTGATTGTAAAGACTCTCCGTGACTACGGTATTCCTATCGCCCGCATCGAGGCTACTATCGGTCCGACGGTCACGCTCTATGAAATAGTACCGGCCGAGGGTGTGCGCATCGCTCAGATCAAGCGCCTTGAGGATGATATCGCGCTGTCGCTCGCCGCACTCGGTATACGTATCATAGCGCCCATACCCGGCAAGGGAACTGTGGGTATTGAGGTCCCTAACCGCGATCCACAGACGGTATCGATGTTCTCGGTAATTAATTCGCCGGAGTTCCGCGATTGCAAGATGCTGCTGCCTATGGCGCTCGGCTATACCATCAACAACAAGGTATTCATCGTCGACCTCGCCAAGATGCCACACCTTCTTGTAGCCGGTGCTACTGGCATGGGTAAGTCGGTAGGACTCAACTGTATATTGGCTTCGCTGCTTTTCAAGAAGCATCCCGGCGAGCTCAAGCTGGTGCTTATCGACCCCAAGATGGTGGAATTCAGCCTTTACAGCAAGCTTGAGAAGCATTTCCTCGCCAAAATACCCTACGAGGACGATGTCATCGTCACCGATGCGTCCAAGGCCCTTGCCACCCTGGCGTCGCTGTGTGTCGAGATGGATTCCCGCTACGAGTTGCTGCGTACGGCGGCTGTGCGCACCGTGGAAGAATACAACCGCAAATTCTCGGAGCGCCGTCTCAATCCCGAGAAGGGACACCGCTATCTGCCGTATATAGTGGTGGTGGTCGATGAGTTTGCCGACCTGATAATGACCGCCGGCAAGGACATCTCCACCTATATCGCCCGTATTGCTCAGAAGGCCCGCGCCGTGGGTATGCACATGATAATCGCTACCCAGCGCCCTTCCACAGACATAATTACCGGCATGATAAAGGCCAACTTCCCCGGTCGCATAGCCTTCCGCGTGGCTCAGATGGTCGACTCGCGAACCATCCTCGATCAGCCCGGTGCAAACAGGCTGATAGGCCGTGGCGACATGCTCTTCAGCCACAACAGTCGTCTGGAGCGCGTGCAGTGTGCGTTCATCGACACCCCCGAGGTTGAGGCCCTTGTCGATTATATTGATAATCAGATAGGCTATCCATCGGCATACGAGTTGCCCGAACCGCCCAAGGAAAACGGCGGCGCGGCCCCCGGTGCGATAGACCTGTCGAAGCGCGACGAAATGTTTGACGTCTGTGCCGAATTTGTGGTGCAGAACTCAACCGCCTCCACCTCATCGCTTCAGCGCCGCTTCTCGATAGGCTACAACAAGGCCGGCAAGATCATGGATCAGCTCGAGGCCGCCGGCATCGTCGGTCCCGCCGACGGCCAGAAGCCCCGTGCCGTCCTGGTCGACTCAATAACCTTGCAGGACATCCTCCGCAGCCTGTGATACGAACCATAGACGTATGTAAATCGTTAGAACAACATGAAACATATACGACTATCGGCTATGATAATGCTGCTGCTTGCCGCTTTGGCATTGCCGGCAGCCGGTCGTGCAGCCGAAACGGCCTCGCAGATAATTGCCAAGTGTGCCGCCAAGGTGTCGGCGTCGCCATCTATAAAGTTCAAGTTCACCCTTCAGTATGGTGAACGCACCTCGCCATGCGACATTACGGTTGCACGACAGCGCTACCGCATGTCGTCGCCCGAGATGGAGGTGTGGTATGACGGCACCACTCAGTGGACATACGCCAAGGCTCAGAAAGAACTGTCGATAACCGAGCCGACGGCCGATGAGCTGCTCGAAAGCAATCCCTTTGCGATCCTCAGTCATTACGACAAGGTATACAAATGCAGACGCCTGTCCGGCAAGGGTCTCAGCATCGAGATGACTGCCCGCTCTGCCGCCTCGACAGTGCGCAAAGCGGTGGTGAGCATCGATCCGGCGACATATCTGCCTCAAAAACTTATCGTGACGCTGTCCACCGGCCGAACATTCACCGCATCGGTGGGAACTGCTACGGTTGGCAAAGAGCTTCCGGTGTCTTGCTTTATTTACGACAAGAAACAATATCCGGCCGTAGAAACGGTGGATTTACGCTGACTATAAGCTTGCTTTTAAACAAGCTCTAACTACATACGACATAATGGCACAGATTAACACCAAATGCCTTATCATAGGCTCGGGCCCGGCCGGTTATACCGCGGCAATATATGCATCGCGCGCCAACATGGCGCCAATCGTACTTGAGGGGCCGGCGCCCGGCGGACAGCTCACTACTACCACCGAGGTGGAGAATTTTCCGGGTTATCCCAAGGGTATCACCGGCCCGCAGCTTATGGACGACCTGCGTGCCCAGGCACAGCGCTTCGATGCCGACCTGCGTCAGGGAATAGCCACTGCTGTCGACTTCTCGAAGCGGCCATTTGCCGTTACCGTCAATGGCAGTGATACCGTTTTGGCCGACACTGTGATTATCGCCACCGGCGCATCGGCCCGCTACCTCGGTCTCCCCGATGAGCAGAAATATCTCGGCATGGGCGTGTCGGCCTGCGCCACATGCGATGGTTTCTTCTACCGCAACCGCACAGTCGCTGTAGTTGGCGGCGGTGATACGGCATGTGAGGAAGCCCTCTACCTGGCATCACTTGCCGAGAAGGTCTACCTCATTGTGCGCAAGCCATATCTGCGTGCCTCAAAAGTTATGCAGCAACGCGTGTTCGACAACCCCAAGATTCAGATTCTCTTCAATACCAACACCCTCGGTCTCTTTGGCGACGAGGTGGTGGAAGGTGCTCATCTGGTGGAATATGCCGGCACCGACAAGGAGGATAAATTCGACATCAGCATCGACGGGTTCTTCCTGGCCATCGGTCATAAGCCCAACACGGATGTGTTCCGCGGGCAGATTGAGCTTGATGATGCGGGTTTCATTGTCCTCAAGGGCAACAGTTCGGCCACAAGTGTGCCGGGGGTATTTGCCGCCGGCGATGTCGCCGACACAGTATACCAGCAGGCTGTTGTAGCCGCCGGTATGGGCTGCCGCGCCGCTCTTGACGCCGAGCGCTTCATGCTTGAATATCCCCTCTGATTCAGTGATGCGGAGGGAATGGGAATATCGCCAGCCTGTCGATGTACACTTCGGCAGGGGCATCCTTGACAGTCTGCCCGATGCTGTTGATCGGCTCGGTGGGCATAAAGGCCTGCTCGTAACATCGCCTTCGTTTGTGAGCCGCGGCGTTGCGGGACTGCTCGTTGATATGTGCGGCGGCCGGCTTGCCGCAGTGTACAGCGGTGTGTCGCCAAACCCAGATGTCACGGAGTGCGACGCCTGCGCGGCGATGCTTCGCGACGGTGGCTGCGACTTTGTAGTGGCCCTCGGCGGCGGCAGTGTCATCGATTGCGCCAAGGCCGCTGCGGCAGTATGCCGCGCGGATGCCGCTGCGGCGGAGTATCTTGGCGGACGACCGTTGCCGCCGGATGTGCTTCCGATAATTGCCATACCCACCACGGCCGGTACAGGCAGCGAGGTAACGCCCGTGTCTGTGCTCAGCGACCATATCCGCGGCATAAAGGCTCCGCTGCGCTGCGATGGCTTTTATCCCCGTATTGCTCTTGTCGACCCATCGCTCACCGACAGCATGTCGCCTTATATGACGGCATGCACCGGCTTTGATGTGTTGTGCCACGCCATCGAGGCGTATTGGAGCCGCAGGCATCTGCCTGTATGCGATGCGCTCGCGGTGCAGGCCGCTCGTCTGGTGCTCGACAATCTGCTCAGGGCCTTCACCGAGCCGACTGATACGGAGGCACGCGACAGGATGGCCGAGGCATCAGTGACGGCCGGCATGGCATTTGCGTTGCCGGGGACCAACTGCGCCCACGTATGCTCGTATCCGCTTACCGGCCGCTATAATATTCCGCATGGCGAGGCGTGTGCGATGACAATCGACAACTTTATACGCCTCAACGGTCGCAAAGGCAGCGACCGCGCCGTATCACTGGCCCGTGCGCTGGGCTATGACAGCCCCGAAGCTCTGGCTGATGCCGTGTCAGCTCTGAAATCTGCCACCGGTATGCGGCCCGACCTCAGCGAATTTCATCTCGGCGACGCCGATGTGGAATCCCTTGCCGCGGCATGCATGCATCCCAATATGCGCAATAATCCTGTCGAAGTGACATACGACGAGCTTTTGCAGCTGTTTCGTGCATTGGCCTGAGATATTTTTGCTGTATAGCCAAAAAAATTGTATCTTTGCAGAAAGTCTTAAACTATCCTGCAAGTGAGCGAAGAAAACGACTATATACCCGAATCCGAGGGCGAGAAGCGGCCCCCGAAGCCTTATTGTGACCCCAAGGACGTAGTGAAACACCGCCTCAGCGGCATGTTTCAGACATGGTTTCTCGACTATGCATCGTATGTGATACTCGAGCGCGCCGTCCCGAATATCGAGGACGGCCTGAAGCCTGTGCAGCGTCGCATACTCCACTCGATGAAGACTCTCGATGACGGCCGTTTCAACAAGGTGGCCAACATCGTGGGCAATACAATGCAGTATCACCCGCACGGTGATGCCTCGATCAACGATGCACTGGTGCAGTTAGGGCAGAAAGAGCTGCTTGTCGAGACTCAGGGCAACTGGGGCAATATACTTACGGGCGCCTCTGCGGCGGCCGGCCGTTATATCGAGGCGCGCCTGTCGCCATTCGCCCTTGAGACCCTTTATAATGCCAAGGTCACAGATTGGACTCTCAGCTACGACGGCCGCAAACAGGAGCCCGTCACACTGCCGTCCAAGTTCCCGCTGCTGCTGGCTCAGGGTGCCGAGGGTATTGCGGTGGGCTTGTCGTCCAAAATCCTTCCTCACAATTTCAACGAACTTATCGATGCCTCGATAGCGTATCTCCGCGGCGAGGAGTTCACACTGCTGCCCGACTTTGTTACCGGCGGATTCATCGACGTAAGCCGGTACAACGACGGCCGACGCGGCGGCGTGCTCAAGGTCCGCGCCAAGATCGAGAAGGTCGACAACCGTACGCTCGCTATCACCGAGATACCCTTTGGCCGTACCACCGGAGCGGTCATCGACTCGATACTCAAGGCATTCGAAAAAGGCAAAATAAAGATACGGCGTGTCGATGACAACACGTCGGAGCATGCCCGCATCATGGTGCATCTTATCCCCGGCACATCGAGCGACAAGACTATCGACGCGCTGTATGCCTTCACCGACTGCGAGGTGTCCATATCGCCAAACTGCTGCGTGATACGCGGCGACAAGCCCGAATTCCTCGGCGTGAGCGACGTGTTGCGGCACAGCGCCGACCGCACGGTCCAGATTCTTCACCGCGAACTCGAGATTGAGCTCGGCGAACTGCGGGAGGCGCTGATGTTTGCCTCGCTCGAGCGAATATTCATCGAGGAGCGTATATACAAGGATAAGGAATATGAGGAGGCTCCCGACATCGACAAGGTTAAAGCGCATATATACAAGCGGCTCGAACCGTTTACCGGCTCGTTCACGCGTGCAGTCACCGATGACGATATAATGCGTCTGCTCGAGATAAAGATGAAGCGCATCCTGCGGTTCAACGAGGAGGAGGCCGAGGAGAAGATCGCGGCCCTTGGCCGTAAAATCGCGGCTACCCGGGAGCATCTCGACAATATTGTGGCATACGCTATCGACTGGTACACCGCACTTAAAGATAAATACGGCCATGCCTATCCCCGGCGCACCGTGGTGCGCGGTTTCGATTCCATCGAGGCCGCCAACGTGGCCGAGGCCACCGAGAAGCTGTATATAAACCGCGAGGAGGGCTTCATTGGCACAGGGCTTAAGAAGGACGAATTCGTGTGCAACTGCTCGGATATCGACGACGTGATACTCTTCTACAAGGACGGCCGGTACAAAATTGTCAAGGTGCAGGAAAAGCTGTTTGTCGACAAGGGCGTGATATACATCAACGTGTTCAAGCGCAAGGACGAACGCACCATATACAATGTCATATACCAGAACGGCAAGGGCGGCACGTATATGATGAAGCGATTTGCCGCCACTGGCCTTACCCGCGACAAGGAGTATAACGTGGTGCCCGGCGATCCCGTTCCGGCAGGCTCGCGCATCGTGTGGTTCTCGGCCAATCCCAATGGCGAGGCCGAGGTCGTTAAGGTGATACTCAAGCCTAAGCGCGGCCTTAAGAAACTGCAGTTTGACGTCGATTTTGCCGACATGAAGCCAAAGGGCCGTGGTGCGATGGGCAATATCGTCACGCGCAACGAAGTGCAACGTTTCACTCTCAAGGGCCGCGGTGTGTCGACCCTCGATGACCTGAAGGTATGGTTCGACCCCGATGTGCTGCGTCTCAACTACGAGGGCCGCGGCAACTACCTTGGCGAGTTTGCAGGCGACGATCAGGTTCTTGTCATCACAAAGTCAGGAGAATTCTACACCACCGGCTTCGCCGCTACCAACCACTACGACGACAATATACTGTGTATCGAGAAATTCGAGCCGGACAAAGTGTGGACGGCCATACTCAACGACGCCGATCAGGGCTATCCCTATATCAAGCGCTTCCGCTTCGAGCCGTCGGCACGCAAGCAACGCTATCTCACCGACAATGAGAAATCAACGCTTATAGCGCTCAGCGACGCTTATGGGGCGATGTTCAGAGTGACATTCGCGGATCCCGACGACTTCCGTGACCCTGTAGAGATCGATGCCGACGAGTTCATAGGTATCAAATCATTCAAGGCCCGCGGCAAACGCCTTACCACCTATACCATCGGCGAGGTCGAAGAACTCGAACCCAAGCCGGCTCCGGTATCTGAGTCCGACATGCAGCCGACCGACGAAGGTGCTGATGAAACTGCCGGGCCGGATGAGAAGAGCGACGATGAACTGCGCGATGAATTTTCGGGCCAGCAAAGACTTTTTGACTGATGAAACGCCTTTTACCAATAATATTGGCTCTTCTGTCGGTGTTTCCCGGCGAAGCCGCTGCGGCCGATGGCCGTGATACCGTGGTGCGACCGGTTCTGTCGGCTTATATGATCGAGGCCGGGAGCGCGCACGTGTGCGACACATACCTGACGCCCCTCCATTATTCGGGCTGGAATACATCGCTTAGCTATGAGCGTATGCAGGCGATGAAGTTCGATCCCGAGCGGTGGGTGATGCGTCTTGACGGACGGCTGTCGCTGGGGGCAACGGAAAATCCCGCCGGCACGGCCACGATATGGCAACTGGATTTCAGACCGTCATGGAGCATGATGTGGCGCACGTCGCTGCCGGGCGGCTTCACGCTGGCCGCCGGCGGAAACATCGGCGCTGATATCGGCGTGCTGTATCTGTCGCGCAACGGCAATAACCCTGCCTCGGTGAGGGCTTCGCTCACAGTCGGTGCCACCGGCATGGCCGTGTGGAACGGCCGCCTCGGCCGGCTACCGCTCACATTGCGCTATCAGCCTGTCCTGCCTCTTGCCGGAGCATTCTTCTCTCCCGACTACGACGAACTTTATTACGAGATATATCTCGGCAATCACAAGGGGCTCGCTCATGCAGCCTGGCCCGGCAACTTCTTCAGGCTCGACAACCTTCTTACAGCTGATCTGCATTTCGGGGCAACAACACTCAGGCTCGGATACCGCTGTGAGGTATTCTCGTCCAAGGCTTCGGGCATAGTCACCCGTAATGTAACGCATGCCTTTGTACTCGGCATTACCACCGAATGGCTATCGCTGCGTGCCGGCAGCAGGCGCACGCCCGATTCTCGAATAATCTCTTCATTGTATTTAAACAAGCCCTGAATATGCGCAGGTTGATTCTGATTATAGGCGCTATGACAGCCATGCTGTGTGTATCGTGCCATCAGGTAGAAAAGTGGGACAACGATGCCGAGGGCAATTTCGACGCCCTGTGGAGCATACTGGATACACATTACTGCTTCTTCGAGGAGAAAGGTATCGACTGGGATTCGGTATACAGGGTATATCGTCCTAAAGTGACGGCCAAGACTAATGTCGTCGAACTGTACTCGGTATGCGCCGACATGCTCGGCGAGTTGCGCGACGGCCACGTCAACCTCACCACGCCGTTTGCCACATCGTATTATAAAAAGTGGTGGAGCGACTACCCTCAGAACTACAACCAGCGGCTTGTCGACGAGTATTATCTTCATTTCGGCGGCCTTACGCGCGGGGGGTTCACCTATGGCATGTTTGCGGATTCAGTGGCCTATGTGCGTTACCCCAGCTTTGCCTATCCGCCCGGCGAAGGCACACTCGACTGGATGCTGGCCTTGCTGTCGCAGAGCCATGCCATGATAATTGATATCCGCGACAACGGGGGCGGCGACATGACAGCCGTCGAGACTATAGTGCGTCGCTTTATCGACAAGCGTATTCTCGCCGGGTATATCAGCCACAAGTCGGGTCCGGGCCATAATGATTTTTCCGAACCTTATGCCTATTATTTCGACCCGGCCGACGAAGGCCGCATACGCTGGCAGAAGCCGGTGGTGGTGCTTACCAACCGCTCTACATTCAGCGCGGCCAACAACTTTGTGTCGGTGGTGCAGTATCTTCCGCAGTTCACCCTTGTCGGCGACCGTACCGGCGGTGGTTCAGGCATGCCTTTCAATTCAGAGATTCCGTGTGGCTGGGCCATACGCTTCTCCGGCTCGCCGGTTTATGATGCTCAGATGCAGGCCACCGAAACGGGTATCGAACCTGATGTTAAAGTCGACCTTGATCTGGAAGCTTCTCTTAAAGGCATCGACACCATGCTCGACAAAGCCATCGAAATCGCCGAGCAGGAGGGGGAGAAATACAAGAACGCGCATCCCAAGTAATGGAAGGCTTTCTGAGAATATCCGGGGATTACTCCGATTGGAATGTGTATAGAAAATCGGTTATAATCTGTGATGTGACCGAGATGTTTGTCAACCGGGCATTACCTCCCGGTACCCGCACAATAGATCAGATGAGGCAGGCCGCGCGGTCGTGTAAGCAGAATATTGTAGAGGGTGTGAGTGACAGGACTGTTTCTGCAGAGATGTGCATAAAGTTGCTCGGGGTAGCTCGCGGTTCAGTAAGAGAATTGCTCGAGGATTATATGGATTATTTAAGGCAGCATGATCTTGAAATATGGTCAAAGGATGATGAACGCACACTGGCTACGAGGGCATATTGTATCAAGAATGATGAGCCTCGCTCATTTACGGCAAAGTGCCGAGAACGCAGCAACGAGACTGTCGCTAACATTATGCTGACGCAAATCAGGCAGATGGATTCGATGCTGGCTGCAGTGATGAAAAAAGTAGAGGCTGAGTTTGTGAATCAGGGCGGCATTAAAGAAGCAATGTCGCGTGCCCGACGCCAGTCGCGGGGATATTAGCGATAATTATATGTTATATAAGATCTTATAAATTTTATAATTCTTATAATTCTTATAATTCTTATAATTCTTATAAGATCTTATATAAACTCTTCTTCACGCAAACAGGGTGCGGAAGGCTTCGTCTACGCGGGCTACTTCTATGATTTCGATATTGAAGCGGCTGAGATCTACGCCCTTGAGATTGCCCTTGGGTACAATCATCCGCTCCATGCCCAGTTTGCAGGCTTCCGACACTCGTTGTTCGAGCCGGCCCACGGGACGTATCTCTCCCGAGAGGCCTACCTCTCCGGCCATACAGGTGGAGTGGGGAATTACGGTATCGAAGTTGCTCGACAGTATGGCCGATATTACCGGCAGGTCAAGTGCCGGATCACTTACACGGAGGCCGCCGGCAATGTTCAGGAAGACATCCTTGGCTGCGAGTTTGAATCCCACACGTTTCTCGAGCACTGCAAGCAGCATGTTCATGCGCTTGGAGTCGAATCCTGTGACCGAGCGTTGCGGTGTGCCGTATGCCGCGGTGCTCACAAGGGCTTGTACTTCGATAAGGAAGGGCCGGGCGCCGTCGATGGTGACACCTATTGCAATGCCGCTCAGAGCCTGATCGGCTCCTGTGAGCAGGAGTTCCGACGGGTTAAGTACCTCACGCAGGCCGCGCTGCCCCATCTCATATATACCGAGTTCGCTCGTGCTGCCGAAGCGGTTCTTGATGGCGCGCAGGATGCGGAACATATACTGGCGGTCGCCCTCGAATTGCAGCACAGCGTCGACGATGTGTTCGAGCACCTTGGGACCGGCAAGCGAGCCCTCCTTGGTTATGTGGCCGATCAGAAGCACCGGCACTCCGCTTTCCTTGGCATATTTCAGCAGCTGTGCAGCACATTCGCGCACCTGGCTCACGCTGCCGGCCGACGAGTCGAGTGCCTCCGAGGCGATGGTCTGTATCGAGTCGATAACAACGATGCCCGGATTTATTGCCTCGATATGAGCGAAAATATTTTCAAGCGATGTCTCGCAGACTATGAACATGTTGTCCGATCCGCGACCTATGCGGTCGGCGCGCATTTTTATCTGCGTGGCGCTTTCCTCGCCTGATGCATACAGTATGGTTTTGCTGCGGATAGCCAGCAGATTCTGGAGCACGAGTGTCGACTTGCCAACGCCGGGTTCGCCGCCTATAAGGACCATTCCGCCAGGCACGAGGCCGCCGCCGAGCACACGGTTAAGCTCACCCGACGGCAACTGTATGCGCGGTTGCTGTTCGGCCGATATTTCATTGAGCACCTTGGCTTCCGACGGCCCGCTTCCGGCCACGGGCGACGGCGAGCGCGACGGCTTGGCCACTACCTTTTCCTCGACCATGCTGTTCCATGCGCCGCAAGCCGGGCATTTGCCTTCCCAGCGCGGCGACTCATGGCCGCATTCGCCGCACATCCATACCGATTTATATTTAGTTTTTGCCATGATGATGTCAGAATTGCCGTGAGCGGAATTGTGAAAGCACTATAGCCGTGGCGGTTGCCACGTTGAGTGATTCGGAGGTCGGGCGTCCGGCAGGGTAGGGTGGAATGAGCAGGCGTCGCGTCACTGTCGCGGCCACCTCGGGTGATATGCCACGACCCTCGTTACCCATCACAACGATTCCGTTGTGGCTCAGCTGTGAAGAATATATGTTGTCGCCATCGAGGAATGTGCCGTAAATCTTCGCACCGGCGCGGGCTGCCTCGCCGAGCATGGCCGGCAGGTCGCCGTACACTACCCGTACGCGCGATATTGCGCCCATTGTGGCCTGTATTGTCTTGGGGTTGAAACAGTCGACGGTATCGTTAGAAGCTATTACGGTTGTGATGCCCATCCAGTCGGCCGTGCGCATGATGGTGCCGAGGTTACCCGGATCCTGCACCCGATCGAGGGCTACGATAAGCTGCGTAGCTGCATCATCCGCATGGAAAGCCGCCGGCTCGGGGAGTTCGTAAACGGCTATCACATCGGGCGCCAGACTCATCGATGACATTTCGCCTATCTCGCCCCGGTTGGCCTCGATGATGTCGGTGCCCTCGGGCAAGCAGTGCGCGGCAAGCCACGCCGGAGTGGCTATGATATGACGCACGGCAAAGGCTCCGATGGTGTCGAGGACACATTTTGTGCCTTCGGCCATGAACGCACCTATCTTGCGCCGTCCTTTGATCTCGGCGAGCGATGCTATGTCGCGGCGCAGGGCTTTTGTCAATACAGTCATTGGTTTAGCGGGCTCTCAGAATGAATATCCGGCATCGTTGGCGAGCCGGCGGTCTTCGTCAACTGTCGAGCCGATTGTGGTGAGCAGGTCGCCGACTATGCCGCCGTTGATGCCGATGCGCATGGCTTCGAGCTGGGTGTCGCGGCTCAGGCGCTTGCGGCCGCCGGCAAACCGCAACTGGGTGCGCGGATGCACGAGCCGGAATATAGCTATCGTATCCAGAATGTCATCGTCGCTCAGCGGTGCGGTACCCTCGAGCGGGGTGCCGGGAATCGGCGACAGCAGGTTGATGGGGATAGAGCATGGCCTGGCCCGGCGCAGTGTCAGGGCAAACTCGATACGCTGCATTTTGCTCTCGCCCATGCCGATAATGCCGCCCGAGCATACCTCCATATCCAATTCGTGAGCATAGCCTATTGTGCGCAGCTTGTCCTCGATGGAGTGGGTGGTGCACAGGGTAGCAAAGTGCGACGGAGCTGTTTCCAGATTGCAGTGATACCGGCGCACGCCGCTGTCGTATAGCTGCTGCATTTCCTCGCGGCCGATGAGTCCGAGCGAGGCGCAGGTTGATATTCCCACCTGCTCGTGTATGTCGCGCAGCATACCGGTGATTGTCTTCAGGGCATCGCCCTTTACGGCCTTGCCGCTTGCCACAAGCGAGAAACGCTTTACCCCACACTCATGATTAAGTCGTGCGGCCTGCATACATTCCTCGTGACCTATCATCGGATATTCTTCACAGCCCGTATGGTAATGGGCCGACTGTGCACACCACTTGCAGTTTTCCGAGCATTTGCCCGAGCGGGCGTTGACAATCGAACACGAGTCGAATACCGGCGGGCAGAATTTTGCTGTTACTTCGGCTGCGGCTTCGCGCAGTTCATGCGACGGCACGTCATACAGGCCATAGGCTTCCGCTTCCGAGAGTATGCCTCCGTCAAGTATCTTTATTAATAACTCTTCCATTCAGTTAAAATCCATCTCGTCGAATCCTTCGGCCTCAAACTCGTCGGGGTTGAATGATTCCGAGCCGTAGAATTCCTCGTCGATATCGTCGGCCGACGGGATGGCTTTCGCAGCTTTGGCGTCGATCTGAGCGTCGAACTCGTCCATGTCGACGGTCTGTTTCGGTGCGTGGCCGAGCGACAGAGTGCATACCGGGTCCTTGAGTGTACGTCCGGGAATCATCTCTTTCATTTCCATGAACAGGGCGCGGTCGGTCATATAATCGAATACGAAGAGCAGTTTCTGACCCTCGTCGTCGATAAAGTCCTCAAGCACCGCATCGTCCATGAGCCATGCTTCCTGATCGGAGTCGAGATCCATGTCTTCGTAAGTGATTTCCTTGCGCTTTTCCCAACTGTCGTCGCAAATAAAGAACGAGTCCATCATCGTCTTTTCCCATCCGCAACTGTCGCATATTGCGTTTTTGAGATCGAGAAATGTGGCCTGTGCGTCGATTTGAATTTCACGTTTGAATGTCTCGGCGCCGTCCGAAACAATTCTGAAATTGAAAATCATATAGTTATGCTTGTGTTAAGTTATAAATTCCTTTTATTTGAAATTCCAATGGATTTCATGGTGCGAAGATAATAATTATAAGCTGATAAATGCAAATAATTCTGCGAAAAAATTTAAATGCGTGCGCCGAAAGCCGGTTAATATCGTTCTGTTGCAACAAACGCAACACAATCGTTGCGATAAATGCAATGCTTAAGTGCTTTATACCAAATACTTATGTAGTAACTTTGCATTAGTTATAATACCACACATCTCCAGTATCCGTTTACTATAATAATTCCCCCATCTATTTTCACCATGGAACCCATAGGACAGCTTATAAAAGACGAACTTACTGCCCAGGAGCGCTCGGTGGCATGGTTTGCCCGCAAACTCTGCCTTGACCGCTCCAATGTCTATCGTCTTTTTCAGAAAAACAGTATCGACACATCTTTGCTCATGCGAATTTCGCTCGTGCTCAACAAGGATTTCTTTTCATTGCTGTCCGATCAGGTGAGGATGCGGCGAGATTTGCAACAATAGTGTGTCAACTACGCTACAACACAGCTACTTACATCATAAACATTTGTCGTAACTTTGTCGTGTTGTAAATTTGTCGGCCTTGTGCCGGCTCCAAACCGGATAATAAACAATCAATCCACATTAATAATTTATTAAAACAATTTATGAACAAAGATTTATTGAAAATCGCGCTTCTTTCGCTTGTGTGCGCATCGATGCCGGCTTCGTTCACGTCCTGTAAGGACTACGACGACGACATTGATCGTCTCAACAAGGAAGTCGCCGAGAACAAGTCTGCTATCGATAATATCGCGCAGAAGGTTTCTCAGGGTGGTGTGATTACTTCGGTTGTTCCTACCGCTGATGGCAAGGGTATTGTCATCAATATGGAAAAGGATGGCAAGACCGAGAGCTTTACCATTCAGAACGGCAAGGATGGCCAGAACGGCAAGGATGCCGACGTATGGACCATCAACGCCGAAGGCTACTGGTGCAAGAACGGCGAGCCCACCGAATATAAGGCTATCGGCCAAAACGGTACTAACGGTGCCGATGGCAAGCCCGGTGAGAACGGCAAACCCGGCGAAACCGGCGCCCCCGGCGACTACTACAAGCCCAACAACGAAGGCTACTTCGATCTCTATCACTGGAACACCGAAACCGGCAAGTGGGATGTTACCAAAAACGTTATCCGCTATGCTACCGACGGTGACAAGATCACTGCTGCTGTAACAGCCAACGACGTATTCCTCTTCGGCGTTGCCGGTCAGGATGGCGCTATCGTACTTGCCAAGACAGGCGCTCTCCGCAGCCTCGTCTTCAAGCCCGACTTCTACTATCAGGGCATCGAGGCTATGGACGCTGCTACCTTCAAGTTCAACGAACTCAGGCTCAATCCTGTTACTCCTGACGGCAAGAACGGCGAAGACGCTCCCGAGGTCAAGGATCTCGTAAGCATGACTCCCGCTCTGGTAGCCAACTACTATCTCAACCCCTCGAGCGCTAATGTAGAGAATATCTTCGGCCTCGAATTCATCACCGAGGATCTCGTTTACGCACGTTCTGCTTCATCTGTTACCGCCAAGATCTTCGACCAGTCGGCCAAGAACGGTATCCTTACCGTAAAGGCTAATCTTCAGGGCGACATCAAGAGCATCAACGATGACGACCAGGTTACAGTACTTGCCCTCAAGGCCCGTCTCAACAAGGACTCGAAGGCCGGTGCAGCCGACACCGTTATCGTATCTGACTACGCTGCCGTTCGCGCTTCATACTACACCAACATCGACCTCGCAGTTCCTGCAGGAGCTACCGGTGTGACACTCAGCAATCCCCCCTCGCCCGATCACTGGTACACCAAGGCTGCCGACGCTATCGCCGCCGAGCCCGCTCTTACCATCGCCTGGAACAATAAGGAAGGTATCGACCTGTCGAAGTACATCCAGGCCGACTACACCAATGCTGAAGGCAAGCACGTTAAATGGGCAAAACCCGTCAACGAATATGGCTTCAAGTACAACTATGAACTCGTAGGCTACACCGAAGGTACAAACGTTACCTCGCAGTCGGCCCACGCTGCTCTCAACCCCGCCAACAACGCTATCATCCACGCTCAGATGCCTAAGGATGGCAAGTGGCAGCCCTGGTGCGACGATCAGAACAAGGCTTCTGTAGGCCGTATGCCTCTCGTCCGTGTAAGCCTCGTCGATACCGTCAGCGCCAACCGTCCCGTAGCTGCTGTCGCTTACGTTAAGCTCGAGATCGTTGTTCCCGGTGCAGTTCCTCCTGCCGAGGCTGTTACCCCTGTTGATTTCACATGGTCAAAGGATTACGGTTACACCGTTAGCTGCGCTACTGCCGATCAGGAATTCAAGCTCGCCTGGTATCAGGTTGAAGAGCGTATCCTCGCTACCCTCAATATGGAGAAGGCTGAGTTCGAGAAGAACTACGAGCTCCGCCTTAAGAAGAACTCGGATGATCCGTCGCTTGCACAGCAGGTTACCGTAGCTGCCGACAAGAGCATCAGCAACGCTGCCGTTGAGTATGGTAAGGTTAACCTCATCGACGACCTCAACGAAGGTACAACCACCCGTGTGCTCAAGTGGACTATCAGCGCCAACGATGTTTACAACTACTTCACCGGCTCGACCAAGCCTACCTCGATGAAGGTAACCGTGGTTTACGACGGTAAGAAGGGTACCCGCTACGAAGGCACACATGTGGCAGTTACATTCACATGGGCTCCCGATCCCCTGAATGTGAATCCCACAGCAGCTGTCGATGACAACAGCAAGATTGCTGAGCTCTGGTACACCTACAACAGCGCCGTATCTGCATCGAACGGTGGCAAGAAGGAAGAAACACACTTCAATGTAGCTGTCCCCAACAACAATCTCACATCCGCTGCCTGCACATTCATCAACAACATGCTCTATCCCTTTGTCGGCAACGAGATGGTAGGCCTCACCGGTCTTAACACCACAATCTATAAGGACTACGTCAACACAACCGACGCATTTGAGTTCACAACCCTCGCCAACGCTCCCACAGAGGTCAAGGGTATGTCGGGTGCTACTTACGTCCTTGTTCCTGATGGTGCAGCTCTCAAGGCTTATATCAAGGGTCAGCCCGCTACTACAGCCGTTGCAGTAGCTAAAATTGACAACAGCAAATACGAGGTGGAATATCAGAGCAACGATGTTGCCAAGGATATTCTCAACTATGCAGGCGCTCAGGATCTCGCTTATGGTCAGACCCTTGCCGCTACCGTTAAGGTAACTGCCGAGAACTCTTGCCAGAAGCCCCTCTTCCTCACCAACAACACCTACAATGTACGCTTCCTCCGTCCTATTACAGTTACGAGCAAGGAAGCTCCCGGCCTCGAAGACGCTCATGATGATGGCTCCACCCTCGAGATCGCACAGTGCATCGGCTTCAAGGACTGGCGTAACATTGCCTTCACTACTGCCAACAAGTATCTCGACTACTATGGTGTGGAAGGTGTATATGTCGGCATCCTCAATGCTACCACAGGCAAGGTTGATATTGTAGAGAAGAATGAAGACGGCTCTCCCAGTGACATCACCAAGTATGTAACTACAAACCTCAACGGCGGTTCACTTGATAGCCAGAAGCTTTCGAGTGTCCTCCCCGACATCCGTCTTACATACACACCCGACGACAACCTTACCCTTACCACTATCGGTAAACTCAACTACAAGAACGGTGGCAACGTACTCGGCTACGCTTTCCAGATCCGTGTTCCCTTCGTAGTTAAGTACAAATGGGGCTATGTCAAGCTCAACCTTGACATAACCGTTAAACCGACCATCGGTCAGTAATTTGACATCCCCTCGGTTAAATCAATAAATCAACGGGGCAGGGGCGTAGCTTTACGTCCCTGTCTCTATCTACCGACTAAATTTTTATATGAAATCATTACTTTCAATCGCAGCTTGTCTGTTTGTGGCGCTATGCCTGTGCTTCACATCATGCGGCGGCTCGGCCGACAAGGGTTCCGCTCTCCCCGAGGAGAACCGCATGGTGCTCACTCAGCAGGATACTACCGAGAGTCTCGGGCTGGTGCGTCAGTTTATGGACTGCGTCGTTGCCGGTGATGCCGATGGTGCGGCTTCGCTCCTCTATATCGTCGACTATGACGACGAGGACCGCGAGCCTTATCCCCTCACCCTCGAGCAGCGCGACAAGCTCGCTGCCATGCTTTCAATGCCTGTGAAAGGATACGAAATCGTGGACTGTATATATCATTCGCCCGAAGTTAACGAGGTGCAGTGCCGCGTCAATGTCAACGACCGCATCAGCACCAACTGGTATTTCAAGCCGGTGCGTTATCTCGGCCAATGGTATCTTTGCCTCAAGGAATCATCCAACGGCGATTATACCATGGAAGGCAAAAAGGCCGATGTGGCGATATGAAAACAGCAAGATAGGTTTCTCATATTATAAGATATTATGATTGAATTAGTAGATTGAAACATTTAAAGTTTTCACAAGCCTTTAAATAACCCGGATACCCTTCGTCGTGACGACGCGGGGTATTTTTTATGTCTTTATGTCAGCGGCCGCACTACGTTTCATGCCGAAAACATCAAATAAAATTGCTTTTTCAGAATTATTTGGTTAAATTTGCGCTGTTAATTTAATTAAACCAACCTTATGTCAAAAGTAACTGTAATCGGCGCCGGCAATGTAGGCGCTACTTGTGCAAATGTTCTGGTGACCAATCAGGTCGCCGATGAAGTGGTGCTCCTCGATATCAAAGAAGGCGTTGCTGAGGGCAAGGCTATGGATATCATGCAGACTGCCAATATCCTCGGCATCAATACCCGCCTCACCGGTGTTACTAACGATTATGCCATGACCGAGAACTCCGACGTCGTTGTCATCACTTCGGGTATCCCCCGCAAGCCCGGTATGACCCGCGAGGAACTCATAGGCGTTAACGCCGGCATCGTAAAGTCGGTTGCCGACAACGTGCTCAAGCACTCGCCCAACGCAATTATCCTCTGTGTATCCAATCCTATGGATACGATGACCTACCTTATCCACAAGGTAAGCGGCCTGCCCAAGAACCGTATCATCGGCATGGGCGGCGCACTCGACAGCGCACGTTTCAAATACTTCCTCAGCATCGCCCTCGGCGCCAATGCCACAGAGGTTGAGGGTATTGTAATCGGCGGTCATGGCGACACAACCATGATTCCGCTTACCCGCTTCGCCGCTTACCGCGGTCTCCCCGCTGCAAGCCTTCTGCCCGCCGAACAGCTCGAGAAGGTAGCTGCCGACACAATGGTTGGCGGTGCCACTCTCACCAAGCTCCTCGGCACATCGGCATGGTATGCTCCCGGTGCTGCCGCAGCTCAGGTTGTTGCCGCCGTGCTCCACGACCAGAAGAAGCTCATCAGCTGCTCTGCCCTCCTCGACGGCGAATACGGCGAGAAGGATCTCTGCATCGGTGTTCCCTGTATCCTTGGCAAGAACGGTATCGAGAAGATCGTTGAATTTGATCTCAACGAAGCCGAGAAGGAAGCATTCCACAAGAGCGCAGAGGCCGTCCACAAGACCAACGCTGCCCTTGCCGGCTGCTGCTGATAACTAAAAGCTTGTCTTTAAACAAGCTATAAACTATCACCGGAGAGAACGAGAATCCAACTTTTTGTCCTCTCCGGTTGTTTTTAATTCTGATTTACAATATTATTATGAAAAAATATCTCTTTATTGCCGCTGTTGCTGCTCTGTCGCTGGCTTCGTGCGGTAAATCCGAATCTAAGGCTGTCGAGGCAGCAGAGGCTGTTGACCCTCAGCCTGAAGTTGTTCTCGACGACGATACAGCCGACGAGGTGCTCCCCCAGTGGAGCGCCGAGAAGTATGGCAAGGTCGAGGAACTTACCGACGATAATGCCCTGCGCCCCGACACAAAGGTTTCGGGCCTTACAATCGTCGATTTCAATGCTACCTGGTGCGTTCCCTGCAAGCAGTTCGCCCCCGTGTTCCATGAGGCTGCCGGCAAGTATGAAGGCGTACACTTCGTATCGGCCGACATTGACAAGCTTCCGGCTACTGCTCAGGCATTCCAGATAGAGGCCGTGCCTACGGTAATCTTCATCAAGGCCGACGGCACCACTATGCGCTTTGTGGGCACTGAGGATCTGCTCCCCGCCGCGGCATTTGACAAACTTATCAACGACAACTTCTGAATTGATCGATCTTAAGGAAATAATCGGCCGGCGCCTCGGCATTGCGGCTCCCAATGCCATGCAGCAGGCTGTGTGGGCCTCGCAGGCATCGCGCCTCGTGGTACTGTCGCCCACCGGCTCGGGAAAGACGGTTGCCTTTGCCGGCGCCATGTTGCTGCGTCTGTCGCGGCCTTGTGGCAGGGTGCAGGCAGTGGTGCTCGCGCCTTCGCGCGAACTCGTTCTGCAAATCTCCGAAGTAGTGCGCCGTGTGTGCGAGGGCTACAAGGTGGCAGCCTTCTACGGCAAGCATTCCATGGCCGACGAGGTGGCCACGCTCAGTGTAGTGCCCGACATCATTGTGGCCACGCCGGGCCGTATGCTCGACCATCTGCAGCGGCACACCGCAGATATTTCGCAGGTGTATATGCTCGTCATCGACGAGTACGACAAGGCCCTCGAACTGGGCTTCCTCGACGAGATGCGGAGGATATGCGCCTGCACCGGCAGGCTGTCATCGGTCATTCTCACATCGGCCACCAGGCTTGCTGATTTGCCCGGATTTATCGATATGTCAGGCGCGGAGACCGTTGATTTCAGCTCGGCGGCCGATCCGCGCTCGCGCACCAACATCGCCCGTGTCGAGAGCCCTGCCCGTGACAAGTTGCAGACCCTTGTCGACCTGCTGCGTTCGCTCGACGACGGCAAGGTGATTGTCTTTGTCAATCACCGCGAGTCGGCCGAGCGCGTCTATGAGCGTCTCAGGGCCGAGCATTTGCCTGTCGGCCTCTATCACGGCGGCCTTGAGCAGATCGACCGCGAGCGGGCCGTGATTCAGCTCAACAACGGCTCTACGCCCATACTTGTCGCCACAGATCTTGGCTCGCGCGGCCTTGATATCGATGCCGTAGGCTCGGTGATTCACTATCATTTGCCGGGCTCGGCTGAGGTGTGGACCCACCGCAACGGACGCACGGCCCGTGTCGATGCCGACGGCAGCGTGTATGTCATTACATCCGATGCCGACGACATACCCGACTATGTGGTGTGGGACCGCGATTACAACCCTACCGGCCACAGCGACAGTCCCATAAGGCGTACAACCGCTACGCTGCATATCAATGCCGGGCGCAAGGAGAAAATCTCGCGTGGCGATATCGTAGGCTTTCTGTGCAACAATGCCGGAGTCGAGGCCGCACAGATCGGCAAGATCGACCTGCGCGACCATGCAGCATACGTGGCCGTGCCGCGCTCATGTCTCGGCGCCGTCGCAGCCTTGCAGTCGCCTAAGATCAAAGGCAAACGAGTGCGCGTCACAAAGTTTGAATAAACTGTTAAAATCCACGTTAACACGCGCTTAAAAATCCTTAACAACCGCACATTTTGCATGTGCGGTTGTTGTTTTTATAAAGCCGTACTATTAAGCTACGGTACACCTATGATCAACCGATAACTAAAACACACGAATATGTCTTCCAAAGCATTTGAAGCCAAACTGCTGGCAATCCAAGATAATCTGTTGAATTTCGCTTACCTGCTTACATCAAACCGCGACGATGCCTGCGACCTGCTTCAGGACACCACCCTTAAGGTCCTCGATAATGAGGACAAGTATATCGACAATACCAATTTCAAGGGCTGGGTGTTCACGATCATGCGCAATATATTTATAAACAATTACCGCAAGATGGTGCGTGCCAATACTGTTGTCGACCGCACGGAAGACCTGTATCATCTGTCTATGCCCCAGAATTCAGGATTCGACACACCCGAAGGGTCCATAGCCATGAAGGAGATTCATCAGCTTATCGACAGTTTTGCCGACGAATTGCGGATACCGTTCTCGATGCACCTTGCCGGATACAAGTATGCCGAGATCGCCGAGGCGACCGGCACTCCGATAGGCACCATCAAGAGCCGCATATTCTTTGCCCGCAAGCGTTTACAGACCGAGCTACGTGACTATCGCAGTGAATAAACATCACTGCGATAGTCGTTGCAACTGGCTCGTAATCGCACAGTCCGCGTAAGTTTGTCAGTCGATTTCGGTGAAGTTCGATCTGTCGACGCTGCATATCGGACAGATATAGTCGGCCGGCAGGTCTTCGCCTTCGGTTTCGGCTATGTAGCCGCATACACCACATTCAAAGCGTCGCTTGGCCGTGACGTCCTTCCCGGTGCTGTCGCCACGGTAGGTAGGGGCGTTTTTCGGCTCCTTGCCCTTTATCACGTTGTGATAATAAGCATAGGTCATAGGTGTGCCTTCGCCCTTGACGGTATCTGTAAGGCGGGCTATTATCAGCATGTGGGTGCCGCAGTCCACTGTCTGCTCCACTTCAAGAATCAGCCGTCCGGCGAAGCGGCCGTTCACGCACGGTACATAGTCGATCACTTCGTAGCCACGTCCTTCATACTTGTCGGTGTCGCGGCTGCTCATGAAGCCAAATCGGCCTATGACGGCGGGATCGCTGTCCTCCGACAGTATGGACACCGAGAAGCGTCCGTTCTGTAATACGGCTTCGAGTGTGTGGTTGTTCTTATTGAGCGAAACCGCTACGCGGGGAGTGTCGCTGGTAATCTGGAAGCATGTGTTGATTGTGCATCCAACGGCTTTGCCGTTTTTGAATGCCCCCACTATATACAGCCCGTAGCTAAGATTGTACAGTACCGAGAGATCCATGGTTTTCAATAGTTTTTAGCTTCTATTTCGAAGAAACTTTCGGGGTGATTGCATACCGGGCATACTTTGGGGGCTTTCTTGCCGATGACGATGTGTCCGCAGTTGCGGCATACCCACACTGTGTCGCCTTCGCGCGAGAAAACGATGCCATCCTCTATGTTGGCGAGCAGGCGGCGGTAGCGCTCTTCGTGGTGGCGCTCGATGGCTGCCACGGCGCGGAAACGGAACGCGATTTCGGGGAACCCTTCTTCCTCGGCCTCGCGTGCCATGCGGTCGTACATCGATGTCCATTCGTAGTTTTCGCCTTCGGCTGCTTCGCGGAGGTTGGTCATTGTATCGGATATTTCGCCACCGTTGAGGAGTTTGTACCAGAGTTTGGCATGTTCCTTCTCGTTGTTGGCTGTTTCTTCAAAGATGGCCGCGATCTGTTCGTAGCCGTCTTTACGTGCTTTTGATGCGAAATACGAGTATTTGTTGCGTGCCTGCGATTCGCCGGCGAAGGCTTCGAGGAGGTTTTGTTCGGTTTTTGTTCCTTTGAGATCTTTCATTTTCGGTTGGTTTTAATGTTATATAATATGTTGTCAGTTAGTCTGTTTGTGGCATTTAGGGCACAAGCCCCTGAATATTACGTCCACGCTGTCGATGTCGAAGCCTCCGGTGTCTATCGAGCTGACTGTTTCCGGCATCGGCAAGTCGAAGATTTGTCCGCATCTGCGGCAGGAGAAATGGCTGTGGCGCGGCTGTGGTGCGAGGTCGTAGTTGCACGTTCCGCTTCTGATTTCGAGTTCCCTCACGAGTCCGCCTTCTACGAGTGTGTGGAGCGAATTGTACACGGTGGTACGCGACAGTGAAGGGTAATGCTGCGATATCTCGCGATAGATCTCGTCGGCTGTGGGGTGGCGTCGGCCGTTGGCTATACATGCCAGTACCGCAATCCTTTGGATTGACGGTCTTATGCCGCGCTCGTGCAGCATACCTACGAGTTCTGTGTCGGTGAGCGTGTATTCTGCGAATGCCATTTTTTAACTATATTGTATTTATTACAAAGTTAGTATTTATTACAATATTGGCAATTGTTTATATAGTTAAAAAATGCAAAATAATAAATTCGGTAATCGGTATTGGGCAAGAAGATGAGATAAACTAATTTTTAATGACTACTTATTAATTTATGATATAAAATGGCTAAATTTGCAGTCTAAAACCCGCATCCATGACATATCTGCAGATAGAGGAACTAACCAAGAGCTATGGCGACCGCATGCTGTTTGCCGATGTCACATTCGGCATCGACGAGGGCGATAAGATAGGTATCGTGGCCAAGAACGGCACGGGCAAGTCGACCTTGCTCCGTATAATCGCCGGCCGCGAGGATGCCGACAGCGGATCGGTGGTGGCACGCAATGGCCTGCGCATCGGCTACCTTGAACAGAAGCCTGCCTTCAAGGGCAATCCTACTGTAGCCGAAGCCGCGCTCGACAGCGATGATCCGGTGGCTGCAGTGGTGCGCGAATACGAGGCTGCCTCGGCCTCGGGTGATGCAGCCCGTATACAGGAGGCGTCGCATGCGATGGATACCGCCGGTGCCTGGAATTATGAAGATCGCCTGCGGCAGTTGCTCGGGCAGTTGCATATCACTGATCTCAACGCATGTGTCGA
Organism: Muribaculaceae bacterium; assembly: GCA_017624155.1. Classification (GTDB taxonomy): domain Bacteria; phylum Bacteroidota; class Bacteroidia; order Bacteroidales; family Muribaculaceae; genus CAG-873. Next base: position 39,134 of record JAGANS010000053.1, read on the forward strand.
CACACTGTCGGGCGGCCAGCGCAAGCGTGTGGCTCTCGCAGCCGTGATAATGCGTGAACCCGAGCTAATCATACTCGACGAACCCACCAACCACCTCGATATCGAAGTGATCGAATGGATCGAGAGCTATCTGAAACGCTCGCGAGTGACATTGCTGATGGTGACGCACGACCGCTACTTCCTCGACCGTGTGTGCAACCGCATCATAGAGATTGACAACCGCACTATATACACCTACGACGGCAATTACGACTACTATCTGCGCCGCCGAGCCGAACGCATCGAGGCAATGACCGCAGAGCTCGACAAGGTGCGCAACACATTGCGCCGCGAGCAGGAATGGATGAGCCGTCAGCCTCAGGCACGCGCCGGCAAAGCCAAATACCGCATCGACGCGTTCTACGAGCTGAAAGACCGTCAGCGCAACGGCATACGTCCCGAGAAGGACGTGAGCCTCGACGTCAAGGCGTCGTACATCGGATCAAAGATCTTCGAGGCCGAGCATATAAGCAAGGCATTCGGCGACAAGGTGATACTGCGCGACTTCTCCTATACCTTCGCCCGTTACGAGAAGGTGGGGCTCATCGGAGCCAACGGTGTGGGTAAATCCACATTCATCAAGCTGTTGCAGGGCATTGTCCCCATTGACAGCGGGCATTGGGATGTGGGGCAGACGGTGCGATTCGGATATTACAGCCAGGACGGCATACAGTTTGACAGCTCCAAGAAGGTCATCGACGCCATCACCGAGATAGCCGAGGAGATAGACACAGGTGAGGCCCGGTTGTCCCCGATGCAGTTTCTCAACCGCTTTCTTTTCACTCCGGCCGATCAGCAGAAATATATACATACCCTCAGTGGCGGTGAACTGTGCCGCCTGCATTTGGCCGTAGTGCTTATGCGCCAGCCCAACTTCCTTATTCTTGACGAACCCACAAATGATCTTGACATAGTCACGCTCGGTATTCTGGAGGAATATCTTGCCGAGTTCAAGGGATGTCTTATCGTGGTGAGTCACGACCGCTATTTCCTCGATAATATTGTGGATCACCTGTTTGTGATGGAGGGTGACGGCGAGGTGCGTGACTTCCCCGGCACATACAGCGAATATGCCGAGTGGCATCGACGCTATCTTGCCGAGCAGGCCCGCGCCCAGTCCGAGGCTAAGGCTGTCCCGCAGCGGCCAAAGGCCGAGCGCAAGCCCAGGATGAGCTTCAGGGAACGCAAGGAATTCGAGGCTCTGTCTGCCGAGATTGAGGCCCTGAATGCTGAAAAAGACGATCTTGAGGCCAAGTTCAACAGCGGTGATACACTTGATGACGCAGCCACTTTGGCCGCCCGCTATCAGGAAATAAAGGACCTCCTCGACGAAAAGGAAATGCGTTGGCTCGAACTCTCGGAACTGGAATAACATACATTTATATATCAGCAACGACCCTGATGCCGCCGGGCATCAGGGTCGTTGCTATTATATGGTGAGTGGTATTACCAAATTACCACGCGCTCTGCTTCCGGACGCCACATCTTGTCGCCTTCCTTTATGTTGAAGGCCTTGAAGAAGGGTGCTATATTGCGGAGTGTCACGTTCACGCGGTTCTTGCCCAGTGAGTGTACGTCACCGGTTGTGAGCGAGCGCATCTCCTCGGGACGGATGTTGTTGGCCCACAGGTTGGCATAGTTCATGTAGAACACCTGCACGGGGTCGTAGCCGTTGATCTTGGCTGCGTCGGATGTGATGTCAACGCCTTTCTTTTTCTGCGAGTCGAGGAAGGCGGTCATGGCGATACGCAGGCCTCCCTGGTCGGCGATGTTCTCGCCGAGGGTATACTGACCGTTGGCGTTAAGGCCGGGAAGAACTTCTACTGCGTCAAACTGAGCTATGAGGCCCTTGGTCTTTTCGGCAAAGGCGGCGGCATCCTCGGGAGTCCACCAGTTGACCATGTTGCCCTGTGCGTCGAAGTTGCGGCCCTGATCGTCGAATCCGTGAGTCATCTCGTGGCCGATCACCACACCGATGCCGCCGTAGTTTTCGGCGTCGCTGGCCTCCGGGTCGAAGAAAGGTGCCTGCAGGATGCCGGCCGGGAATACGATTTCGTTGGCCAGGGGATTATAGTAGGCGTTGATTGTCTGAGGAGTCATGCCCCACTCGGTCTTGTCGACGGGCTTGCCCCACTTGGCCAGTTCCTGATCCTGGTGCCACATGTTCACATTGTGCATGTTCTCATAGTAGGAAAGCTTGGGATCGATTGTCATCGATGAGTAATCCTTCCACTTGTCGGGGTAGCCGATCTTCACGGTGAAGGCGTTGAGTTTCTTGATGGCATTGAGCTTGGTGTCGTCGCTCATCCAGTCGAGGTTGATGATGTGCTTGCCGAGCGAGTTGCGCAGGTTTTCCACAAGGCCGAGCATATACTGCTTGGATGACTCGGGGAAATATTTCTCCACGTATAGTTGGCCGATGGCTTCGCCGAGGGCACCCTCGGTGGCGCCGAGTGCACGCTTCCAGCGCGGACGCATCTGCTGCACGCCGCTGAGCACCTTGCTGAACTCGAAGTTGGCGTTAGTGAAGTCATCGCTCAGCATACCCGATGCCTGGCTGACGTATTTCCACAGATAGTAGTCCTTGATTTCGCGCGGTGTGAGCGAGCCGAGCAGATTGTCGCCCTGCTTCACTGTATTGGGCGTGGTGACGATCACTGTTTCGGGCGTGGCGATGCCCATGGTCTTCACAAAATATGTGTCCCAGTCGGTATGGGGAAATTCGGCTTTGAGCTGTTCGAGAGTATAGAGGTTGTACATCGCTGGGATGTTGCGGCTTTCCTCGCGGGTCCATGTCGAGTCGGCGATGGCTGTCTCGATTTTCATTACGTTTTTGGCGATGCGGGCGGCGTCCTTCTTGGAGTAGCCGGCATTGCGCATCTGCGATGTGATTAGCTTCTTGTAAGCCTCGCGCACCTTGGTGTTATCCTTGTCGTTGAGCAGGTAATAGTCGCGGTCGCCCATGCCGAGGCTTGCTCCGCTCAGATACATGGCGTATTCGTTGCTGTTGGCGAGGTTTTCCATCGGGCCTGCGGCAAAGAAGGGGTTGGAATACGACTTGTGCATCCACAGCAGCAGGTCGTTGAGCTCGTCGGCATTGGCGGTTTCGATTTTCTTAAGGTCGGCGAGGATGGGAGTGGCGCCTTCGGCATTGCGGCGTACAGAGTCGAGCGACTGGTTGTATATTGTTGATACCATGAAGGCAACGGTGCCCGGCTCGGGATTGGTGGATGCGAGGTTTGTTACGATCTCGCGCACGCGGTTCTCGCTCGAATCGTTGAGAATGTTGAACTGTCCGTAGCGCGAATGCTCGGGAGTAAGGGGATGGGCTTCCATCCAGCCGTTGTTTACATGTTGGTAAAAATCCTGCGACGCGGGAGTTGACGGGTCGAAATAAGCCGGATTCAGGCTCTTGAGGTGCTCCTGGGCGCCTGCGCCGAGTGTGGTTGCGGCCATGAGAGCTCCTGCGATAAATTTGATTGATTTCATATTGTGATTATATGTGATATTTATTGCAATTCATTTATTGGACGCGGCAAAGTTCGGAAAATTACACGACACGGCAAAAAAAATCGGCCGCACCTGAGCCGGTACAGCCGATTTAATCGTTTATTCAGAGGATTATCAGCATACGCCTTCGCCCATCATGGCGTGGGCCACCTTCATGAAGCCGGCGATGTTGGCGCCCTTCATATAGTTGATGTAGCCGTCCTTCTCAACGCCGTAGGTGAGGCACTGGGTGTGGATGTCGGCCATGATTGTGTGGAGCTTTTCGTCGACTTCCTCGGCGCTCCACTGCAGGTGCATGGCGTTCTGGCTCATTTCGAGACCCGAGGTGGCTACGCCGCCGGCGTTGACAGCCTTGCCGGGAGCATAGGTGGTGCGGGTAGCGATGAAGTGGTCGATGGCTTCGGGTGTGCAGCCCATGTTCGATACTTCGGCAACCATTTCCACGCCGTTGGCGACGAGCTGCTTGGCGTCTTCGCCGTTAAGCTCGTTCTGAGTTGCGCAGGGCAGAGCGATGTCCACCTTGCGTTCCCAGGGCTTCTTGCCTGCGAAGAATTCCGATCCGGGGAACTTCTCGGCGTAGGGAGCCACTACGTCGTTGCCCGATGCGCGGAGCTCGAGCATATAGTTGATCTTCTCGTCGTTGAGACCGGCGGGATCGTAGATGTAGCCGTCGGGGCCCGAGATAGTCACAACCTTGGCGCCGAGTTCGGTAGCTTTCATGGCTGCGCCCCATGCAACGTTGCCGAAGCCCGAGATAGCCACAGTCTTGCCCTTGATGTCGTCGCCCTTCTCCTTGAGCATGGCCTGCACGAAGTAGAGAGCGCCGAAGCCGGTAGCTTCGGGACGGATGCGCGAGCCGCCGAATTCGAGGCCCTTGCCGGTGAATGTGCCGTCGTGCTGGTTGACGAGCTTCTTGTACATGCCGTACATGTAGCCTACTTCGCGGCCGCCTACGCCGATATCGCCGGCGGGAACGTCGCGGTCGGGACCGAGGTTCTTCCACAGACCGAGCATGAAGGCCTGGCAGAAGCGCATGATTTCACGGTCGCTCTTGCCGCGGGGCGAGAAGTCGGAGCCGCCCTTTGCGCCGCCCATAGGCAGAGTGGTGAGGGCATTCTTGAATGTCTGCTCGAAGCCGAGGAACTTGAGGATCGACAGGTTGACCGATGCGTGGAAGCGGATACCGCCCTTGTACGGGCCGATGGCGTTGTTGAACTGTACGCGGTAGCCGATGTTGTTCTGCACCTCGCCCTTGTCGTCGAGCCAGGTTACACGGAAAGTGACGATACGGTCGGGCTCGACCATACGTTCGATTATCTTGTTGCGTTCAAATTCGGGGTGCTGGTTGTACACGTCCTGTACGCACAGGAGCACTTCTCTCACAGCCTGGAGGTATTCCTTTTCGCCGGGGTGTTTGGCCTCAAGGTCGGCCATGATTTTGTTTATATCCATAACGATTTAGGTTTTAGGGGGTTATGTAGTTTTTTGTCGTTTATATCGTATTCGAGTGTAATTCACTTGCGCAAAAGTAACCAATAAACCAATCGCTTCCAAATAAATTTATGTGTTTTATGACATAAAAATCATATAACGCCTTAGCGCCGAAGTGTCAAATTTACACAATTATGCCTCCGCAGCCGCCAAATCGGTGCATATTCCGCCCATAAAAGCCCAATATTCACCGCAACCAGCTTACAAATTAGCATCGCACAAATTTGAAAATTGATTATCCGGATTAAAAATTATATGGATTTCTTTTTGGATTTTTTGATTATTGATGTTAACTTTGCAGGCGATTGGCGGAGGGTGTTCTGCCGGTCGTTGATATTCAGGGGTGTCTTTTATTTCGCCTGGCGATGGAAAGACTGAGATCAGACCCTAAGAACTTGATTCGGGTAATGCCGACGAAAGGAGTGATTATGAAAATATATCTAAACCAAAATGAGTTTGAGGTGGCTGCCGATACGATCACAGTCACAGAATTGCTGCAGCTCAATCAGCTGCCTGTCACCGGTATTGCGGTGTCGGTAAACAATAAGGTCATCAGGAAGGCGAACTGGAGTGCCACCGCTCTCGCCGATGGCGATCGTGTTACCGTTATTACCGCGGTGTGCGGGGGCTGATGAAATTCATAGCCGTCACATATCCCGATTTCAGGGAGGGGGAGGCAGAGAGCATCTGCCGCCTTATTGACCGCGGATGGTATCGCGTGCATATACGCAAGCCCGGGGCCGACCGGGCATGTATAGCCGGATTGCTCGACCGTATTCCCCGTCGGTATTATCCGGCGCTGTCGCTGCACGACTGTTTTGACCTTGCGGTGGAATACAGCCTTGGCGGCGTGCATCTCAATGGCCGCAACCCCGAGGCGCCTGCCGGCTGGACGGGCCTCGTGAGCCGCAGCTGTCACAGTCTTGAGGAGCTTGAACGGTATGCGTCGCTCGATTATCTGTTTCTGAGTCCTGTCTACGACAGCATATCCAAACGGGGCTACCGCGGCCGTTTTGACCCGGACGCGCTACGGGGTGTGCCGCTGAGAAATGTCTTTGCGCTGGGCGGAGTCACGCCGTCTAAAACTTCCGAACTTGAAAAGGCAGGCTTCGGCGGCGCGGCGATGCTGTCGGCGGCCTGGAGTAAACCAATGGAAATGTTACAGTTTATCACACATACCGACCGCGGCCTCGAGGATGTGCTGCGGGGAGGCTGCCGCTGGG
>JAGANS010000054.1 GCA_017624155.1 Muribaculaceae bacterium
AGCCGCAGCTGCCGCTTCAACGGCGCCCGCGGCGACGACTATGTGGTGTTCATCGAATATATCAACAACGTGAACTACAACTACGGCCGCAACGGCGGCTGCTATGGCGGCGAGAACACGGCGGCCATATCCTCATACACCGGCGTCGAGTCGGCCCACGAGTGCAACTTCATCAACAACTACTACCGTCCCGGTGCCGCCTCCGACAAGTCGTCGGTGATATTCGTCAACTCGTCGTATGCCCGCGACGGCGCCACCTCGTGGGCACCGGCCAAATGGTATGTCGATGGCAATGTGGCACACGGACTGTCGGCAGCCACCGCCGACAACTGGAAGGGCATGTCGGCCGAGGTATACAGCCTCGACAAGATAAAGGCCGATGAACGCATCGTCCCGGCCAACCCCTACCACCGCTACACGCTTGCAGGAGCCGTTGGCCGCTACCGCCCCGAGCTGTACATGATGTACGGCTATGAGACGGCCGAGAATGCCTTCAACACCGTTGTCGACAAGGCCGGCACCATCAACCGCGACGCGGTGGAGACCCGCGTTGCCAACGACGCCCGCACCGGCACAACCACCTATGGCGGCGCTACTATAGGCCGCGGCAAAGGCATCATCGACCGCGAAACTGATGCCGAAGGCTTCATCACCTATCCGACCGACTACACCGTGCCTGCCGACAGCGACGGCGACGGCATGCCCGACGCCTGGGAAAGCGCCAATGGCCTCAATCCGACCGTTGCCGACAATAATCTTACAAACCCCGATGGCTATACCGCACTCGAAGTGTATCTGTGCTCGCTGATGGGCGAGGCACTGAGCAATGACTTTACGCAGGGTATTGAATCGGCTGTCGTATCCACCGACGGCATCTGCTACGACAGCTCCACCTCCACTCTGAGTGTCGATGCAGCTCTTGCCGGCGCCTCAATCAACGTATACGGCGCCACCGGCAGCCTGGAGTACAGCGGCAGCATCACCGGCACATCGGTGAGCCTCGTCGCCCTGCCACGCGGGTTGCATCTTGTGAAGATCAGCCCCGCCGCCCACAGCCCGCGCATCATCAAGATAATGCGCTGAGCCAATCGGCCCCAAGCATAGCAAAAGCGGAAAGCCCGACACGGTTTTCCGCTTTTGTTATAGTTTCGCTGCGAAAAAATGGCTAACTTTGCATACGCAAGAGCATATAACGACTATGGACGACAAGCAGTATATATCGGGTTACCGCATTTACGCCCCTGAGCAATCAAGGCGTACGATGCGCAATTTGCTGCCGGAATTTTATCCGGACCTGCCCGAGGGCAAGTTCCAGATTATTTATGCCGACCCGCCGTGGGATTATGGCGGCAAAATGCAGTTTGACAAAAGCTCGATAAAAGGGGAAAATGAAGGATGGAAACGCGACATATTCATAAGCGCGGCCAATTTCAAGTATCCTACCGTGAAGACAAAAGACCTGAAGCGTATTCCCATAGCTGACATCTGCGATGACGACTGCCTGCTGTTCATGTGGGTGACGAATCCACATCTTGCACAAGGTATTGAACTTGGAACAGCCTGGGGGTTTGAATACAAAACAGTAGCCTTCGTGTGGGACAAAATGAGCCATAACCCGGGACAATATACATTGTCGAACTGCGAGTTGTGCCTCGTCTTCAAGCGCGGTCGCATTCCACGACCGCGCGGAGCCCGCAACATACAGCAACTTGTGCGCATTCCTCGTGGAGAACATAGTGTGAAGCCTGATGTCGTGCGCGACAATATCGTGAAGATGTTCCCCACCCAACGCAAAATAGAATTGTTTGCCCGAAGCCGCGCCAAAGGCTGGGAGGCCTGGGGCCTGGACGTACGCGAAGAACGGTCCTATGCCTCGGCGGACGCACTGGCGGTATCTGAACCTCCGGCTCTGTTTGATTAGCTCTCGAGGAGCGGCAATATTTTGTCGAAGAAATGGTTTATAATCGGTGTGGCATCAGTGGTGTCGCGCCAAAAACTTACATTGCGGTCGTTGCCGGCAAACCAAAATCGGATTTCCCTTACCCGGCATATATCCCGCGTAATGTCGCCCTCGAAAACGATCCAAAAGGGATACTCAGGCGCACTGATACCGCTTTCACGACGTAGTGTTTCAAGCAATCCCGGCGTGAAATATTTACAAAGCCGCTCATGGGCATTGCCACGACCGGCGTGACGTGTCTTGCCTTCCACCCAGCCATCCTGGCGCTTGATTTCGACATATATTTCTTTGCCGGTTTCCTTATTTCGGATCAGGCAGTCGGGTCTTATTCCATGCCTGGAAATTTTCACATCAGGGACATAAATCTGTGCAAGTTCTTCATCCTCAAGATTTACATCGACATACAGTTTTTCGAATTTGCGAGGCTGAGGGATGATTTCCAGCTCCGTGTCTTGAAATAGTTGTTCAAAGACTTCGTAAAAAGAATGTTCGGCCATCACGGCGTGTCGGCCGCCATATCCCTGCCATTTGCGCCTCAGTCGGTTGGCAATGCTTCGATTGAAACAGACAGGCCCTTGGCGATTCGCTCAACGGTATTGAGAGTCGGCGATTTCTCACCACGCTCAATAGCGCCGATATACGTGCGGTGCAAACCGCAACGATAAGCCAGCTCGGATTGAGATATTCCCTGACGGTTGCGCATCGAAGCGACGGCTCGTCCGAATTTGTTATTGATGTCGCTATCCATAGAGTGCAAAATTACTATGCTCTGTCAGAGTTCACAACAGTCTAAAGATAGCATCTATTCATTGTCACCGGGTAGTAAGATGATAAAGCGATTCCGGCAGATGCTGCGGTTTCTACCTCAAGCTGTCGGCTAAAAAATGTTAATTCATGCGGATAGTCGTTTTTTTTTGGTAAGTTTGCGTTATCATAAATAGGCTTATTACAATTACTACATAGAACTGAATCCACAATCTCTCCGAAAAATGACCAAGAGTATGCCTGACAAAACACCCGCCACCAAGAAAACAGTCCGCCGACGCGCCCCAAAGGTGCTGCCCATAATAAAAAACGACCCCTGGCTCGAGCCATACGCCGAGGCCATCACCGGCCGCCACAACGACGCCATCGCCGTCGAAAAACGCCTCACATCAGCCGCAGGATCACTGAGCGACTTTGCCAACGCACATCAGTACTTCGGGCTTCACCGCCTCGCCGACGGCTCGTGGACTTTCCGCGAATGGGCGCCCAACGCCACCGCCATCACGCTGATCGGCGACTTCAACGACTGGAAACCCACACCCGAATATGCGCTCCGCCGCATCGAAGGCGGCGTATGGGAAGGCACCTTCCCGCCGGAGGCATTCACCCACGGCCAGCTGTACAAGATGCTCGTAGAGTGGCCCGGCGGCTCGGGCGAACGTATCCCGGCTTATGCCACCCGCGTGATTCAGGACCCGAAGACTTATATATTCTCTGCCCAGGTATGGGCGCCGGCAGAGCCATATCGCTGGCAGGTGGACAAATTTGTCCCCGACACCAAGCCGCTGCTCATCTACGAATGTCACATAGGCATGGCTCAGGAACGCGAAGGCGTGGGCACATACGATGAATTCCGCGAAAAGGTGCTGCCGCGCATCGCCCGTGATGGCTACAATGCCATACAGATAATGGCCATACAGGAACATCCATACTATGGATCTTTCGGCTACCATGTGTCGAATTTCTTTGCTCCGTCGAGCCGCTTCGGCACACCCGACGACCTGCGTCGCCTCATCGACGCCGCCCACGCCGAGGGCATCGCCGTGATAATGGACATCGTGCACAGCCACGCCGTCAAGAACGAAAACGAGGGTCTCGGCCGCCTCGACGGCTCATACGACCTGTACTTCTACGGTGACGGCCGACGCGAGCACTCGGCATGGGACTCCCTCTGCTTCGACTACGGCAAGGACGAGGTGATGCACTTCCTGCTGTCCAACTGCAAATACTGGCTTGAGGAATTCCACTTTGACGGTTTCCGTTTCGACGGCGTCACCTCGATGCTCTACTACAACCATGGCCTGGGTCAGGCATTCGGCGGCTACGGCGACTACTACAACGGCGGTCAGGACACCAATGCCATTACCTATCTTACCCTCGCCAACAAACTTATCCATCAGGTCAACCCCAAGGCCATCACCATCGCCGAGGAAATGAGCGGCATGCCCGGCCTCGCACTGCCATTCGCCGAAGGCGGCATCGGCTTCGATTACCGCATGGCCATGGGCATCCCCGATTATTGGATCAAAATCCTCAAGGAAAAGAAAGACGAGGACTGGCATCCTACCTCGATATTCTGGGAACTCACCAACCGCCGCGCCGACGAGAAGACAATCTCATACGTAGAGAGCCACGACCAGGCCCTCGTAGGCGACAAGACCGTCATATTCCGGCTCATCGACGACAAGATGTACTGGCACATGACCGTCGGCGACAACGACATGACCGTGGCCCGCGGCATGGCTCTGCACAAGATGATCCGTCTCGTCACACTCGCCTCGATCAACGGCGGCTACCTCAACTTCATGGGCAACGAATTCGGCCACCCCGAGTGGATCGACTTCCCACGCGAGGGCAATGGCTGGAGCTACAAATACGCCCGGCGCCAGTGGAGCCTCGTCGACCGCGAAGACCTGCAGTACAAATATCTTAACGAATTCGACAATGCTATGATCGAACTGGTGAGCGGCGTATACAACTTCCAGGCACTGCCTGTGCGCAAGCTGTGGGAGAAGGACGACGACCAGATACTCGCATTCATGCGCGGTGACCTCGTGTTCGTGTTCAATTTCAGCCCCTTCAAGTCATTTGAGGGCTACGGCATCCTCGCCCCCGGCGGCGTCTATGACGTGGTGCTCTCGACCGACAGCCCACGCTTCGGCGGCTACGGCAACATCGATGAAAGTGTGGAACACTTCACACAGTCCGACCCGCTCTATGCGCCCCACGGCGTGGAATGGCTGAAGCTCTATATCCCGGCCCGCTCGGCCATGGTGCTCCGCAAGCACTCTCCCCGACGCCGCAAGAAATAAAGCCGAAGTTTGTCTGACACAGACTCTTATAACCATATAACACCATAACCCCTCGTGGTGCTTCATGCATGAAGCACCACGAATTATAACCAATGGATTATCGCATTTTTCCGCCCGAGGATATACTCGAAACCACCGTAAGCCGGCTGCCGCTCAGCAAGAGCGTGGCAGCGCGGGTACTTATTCTCAATGCCCTCACGCCAGGGGCTCCGGCGGTATCGCCGCAGGCATTGCCCGGCTGCGCCGACATCGACGTGCTGCGGGCCGCCCTCACCGTGCGCCAAGGCTCGGTACACGCCGGCCACAGCGGGACCGCCCTGCGCTTTCTTACCGCATATTACGCCGCCACTGAGGGTATCGATATACTGCTCACCGGCTCGGAACGCCTGTGTGAACGCCCCATCGCGCCGCTCGTCGACGCTCTGCGCTCGCTCGGTGCAGACATCGCATACGAAGACCGCGAAGGCTTCGCCCCGCTGCGTATCCGCGGCCACAGGCTCGCCGGCGGCCGCGTAACCCTCGACACCCGGTCGAGCAGCCAGTTTGCCTCGGCACTGTGCATGGTTGCGCCAGGCATGGAGCATGGCCTTGACATCGACCTCGGCGGACAGATACCGTCCCTGCCTTATCTGAAAATGACTCTCGCGATGCTACAGGCACGCGGCATCGACGCACATACACACGGATACACCGTGATAGTGCCGTCAGGCACCCTCGCGCAGGTAGAGCCAGAGGCCGAGCGCGACTGGAGCTCAGCAGCATTCTGGTATGCCATCGCCGCCGCATCGGCCGGGTGGATAACGCTTCAGGGACTTACGCCGTCGAAACTCCAGGGCGACGCCGTTCTTGCCGACATCGGCCCGCGCTTCGGCGTGCTCACCGACTATGAGGATTCCGACGCATGTCTGTCGGCCACACCCGACATATTCTCGCGCATGGACATGGACATGTCCGACTATCCCGACCTTGTGCCGCCTCTCGCCGTGGTATCATGCCTCGTGGGACTGCCTTTCACATTCACCGGTGTGGCCAATCTGCGACTTAAAGAAAGCGACCGCCTCAAGGCTCTCGCCGACAACCTGCTGCGCCTCGGCATCGTCACCGAGACAGGGTCCGACAGCTTCGGCTGGGAGGGCGAACGAGTGCCAGTGACACGCATGCCCGAGATCGATCCCTGCGGCGACCACCGCATCGCTATGGCCTTTGCAGCAGCCGCCCTGTTCATACCCGGCATCGTAATACGCAATGCCGAGGTTTCCGACAAGTCCTATCCCGGCTTCTGGGACGACATGCGCGACGCCGGCTTCACCCTTGCCGATCCTGCCGACCCGATGCCTCAACCCGCCGACGCCGAATGATTCTCGCTCTATACATCCTCGGCGCCATACTTCTTGCAGGCCTCGTGCTATGGCTTACCGACAAGCCCGCCAAAAGCGATGCTTCTGATGTCTCCGCCGAGCCGCAGCAATGCTGCGGGCAGCATGCGGTATGCGAGCGCGACTCGCTTATAGTGTCGTCCGACGACATCATATATTTCGACGATGAGGAGCTCGATGCCTTCCGGGGCCGCGATGCCGACGACTACACCGACAGCGAGACCGAGCAGTTTCGCGACGTGCTGCTCACCCTGCTGCCCGAGGATATCGCTCCTTGGGCGCGCTCGATACGCCTGCGCGGCATCAACCTGCCCGGCGTAGTGCAACAGGAATTACTGATGATGGTGGCCGAAGCACGCGCCGCCAAGTCTCAATGATACAATAATGCTTCAGCTCTTCGACTATACATTCTTCACCTACGCCTTCATCGGCGTGATACTCATAGGCATCAGTTCGGCCGTCATCGGCACGTATATAATCACCCGGCGCCTTGTGGCCATATCAGGAGGTGTGACCCACGCCTGCTTCGGCGGCCTCGGACTAGGCTATTTCCTGGGCATGAATCCTGTGGTGATGGCCGGTGCGTTCGCCATAGCCTCGTCGCTGGGTGTCGAATGGGCATCGTCGCGCTTCCGCCTGCGCGAGGACTCGGCGATAGCCGTGATATGGGCCGTCGGGATGGCCATCGGCGTGCTGTTCGTATTCCTGTCGCCGGGCTACGTACCCGAGCTCAATTCGTTCCTCTTCGGCAACATTCTCACCATATCGCGGGCCGACCTGCTCACGTTCGCCATCTTCACGGTGGTGCTGTGCGGATTTTTTGTCTGGAAATACCGGCAGATAGTGGCCTGTGCCTTCGACCGCGACTTTGCCCGCGTCATTGGCCTGCCCACCCGCTTTATCACCTACACCATGACGATACTGGTGGCAATATGCATTGTGCTCACCATACGCCTTGTGGGAATCATGCTGCTGATGTCGATGTTCTCGCTGCCCATCATGACGGCCGAGCTGTTCACGCGCCGATTCGGCGGCATCATGCTGCTGGCAGCCGTCATTTCGGTGGTCTGCGCCCTCGGCGGCCTCGTAACAGGCTGCTTTATCGACGTTCCCTGCTCGGCCTTCATCGTCATCATCAACGCCGCCGTCTTCCTCCTCGCCAAACTCTCCGCCACCTTTTTCAAAAGATAGGTATCAATGAGATTCCGTGTGCTGGTTGTATTGCTGCTGGTGGCGGCCGGGATGGCCGCTCAGCCGGTGGTGCGGCATTACGGCACAGCCGACGGACTCTCCCACCAGCGTATCCGCGATATCGTGCAGGATTCGGCCGGATACCTGTGGTTTGCCACCTGGACCGGTGTCGACCGCTTCGACGGCTATGAGTTCCGCAACTTCCGCTCTTTCCCGTCCGACTCCGTGAAGCTCGACAACAACCGCATCGAGCGGCTCGCGCCGTGTCCCGGCGGCGACATGGCGGTGGAGACATACAGCGGGCGCCGATACAGGCTCGATCCACGCCACGGCACATTCTGCATCGATGACAAATGTACCGACAAGGCATTCGGCAATCGAAGACCGACATACAGCCTACGCGCCGAACTGGCCGACTACCCTGCAGAAAGCCTGCAGAAATATGTCGACCGCGACGGCAACCTGTGGATAGCACGCAACGGCGGCATCGACTATGTGACTGTCGCCAATCCCGCCTTCACATTCATCGACAGCACTCCGCTCGACAGCATCGGAGCCGACATACACGTGGTATATGCAGCCCCCGACAACCATATATGGGCAGCCTCGCGCGACACCCGCATCATGGTATATGACAGCGACGGACACCACATCGGCAACCTGACGCCATCGGGCCGCATCATACCCGATCCGTCGGCACCAAGCGGCGTCAGGGCATATTCCTTCATGGCCGGCAGCGACGGCCGCATGTGGATAGGTACCAAGTCGCGACAGCTCCTCGTGCTCACGCCACGCGGCTCACAAACCTACTCAGTGCGACGCTATCTGCCCTCCGACGCACCCGACAGCCTGCACTGCGCCGACATATACGACATCGCCGAGGGCAGCGGCGGCAATATGTGGCTCGCCACATTCGGCGGAGGTATAGTTCGGGCAAGCGATACTCCCGACGGCCTGCGATTCGGGCATAAAGAGCCGGCTGCCCCGGGGCGAGGCCTGCGCATACGGAGGCTGCAGGCGGTAGGCGGCACGCTGATGATGGCCGCCGCCACCGACGGCATGGCTGTATTCGACATGGCCGACAGCCTGACGCAGCCCGTATGTTTCAACTCCACCGAGCCTTCGCGCGGCAGCTCGCTCAGCAACGACGATGTGCTTGATATATGCCTTGCAGCCGACGGCACTGTGTATCTGTCGGCCTTCTCGGGGGGTATCGACTTCATACCGTCCGGCGCGCCCCTGCTCAGCGACAGCATCGCCTTCGGCCACCGCAACATACGCGACGGCCTGTGCGTCGACCCGGTGCTGTCGGTCACGCAGGGTGCCGACAGTTCCATGTGGGTGGCATCCTCGTTTGCCCTGGCACGCTACGATGCCGGATGGCACCTGCTGTCGGTATTCGACAGCACCAATCTCGGCCGCAAGGTAGAGTTCACTGAGGCAAGGCCGGCCCTGCTATCCGACGGGCGTATAGTGTTCGGCATCAGCGGTGGCCTGCTCATAGTCGACCCGGCCCGTATCGGAGCGACGACAGCACCGTCGCTCGTCATCAGCGGCATCGACAGCTCGTCGGGCAGCGTGTGGCCCGATGCCGACGGCACGATACATCTGCCGCGAGGCTGCCGCGACCTTGCCCTGCACTTTGCCGCGCTCCAGTATGCCGGGGCCGAGGCTGTGCGCTATGCCTGGCGAGCCGACGCCGACACCACATGGACCGAGCTCGGCCACGAACGCACACTGCGCCTGTCGAGTCTTCCTGCCGGCACCCATACACTGCATCTGCGCAGCACCGACCCCTATGGCCTGTGGGCCGACAATACCATCGCCGTCACCGTTGATGTTCCCCGCACCTTGGCCGAGATGTCGTATACTGCCCTCATCGTGCTGTGCTCGCTTGCACTGACCGTTCTTGCCGCAATGGCTGCCGTACGCATCGCCCGCGCCGCCGCCCGCCGGCGTCTGCTGGGCTGCTGCATCGACACGGCTCTGCACGGCACACCTGCACCCGAGGGCGTGGCCGGACGCCTTGCCGTGACCGTAGGTCAACACTATACCGACAGCAATCTGAAGGTGGAACCCATCGCCGCTGAACTGGGTATGCCGCGCAACGAGCTTCGCCATGCCGTGAAACAGGCCATCGGCATCTCGGTCGAGGATTTCATCCGCGCCGTGCGGGTCACAGCCGCATGCGCCCTTCTCGACTCGGGCGAACTCAACGTAGCCGAGACAGCCTACCGCTGCGGCTTCCGCACACCGCAATATATGTCGATGGTATTCAAGGAGCAGACAGGACTCACGCCCGGCGAGTATCTGCGCAAGAAACGGACTTCCTCCCGGCAAAAATCTTGTAAGTGATTAATATTTTAGCGAAAGCGCGACGAATTTCGCCCCCTTGCGCGTCAGATTTTCGCCCCTTGCCTGGTCGGTTCTGATTGTAATTTTGCGGCAGAATCAATCACTTAACCTTTAACCATGAACATTTTCCGAAAATCATTGCTGTCGACACTGGCCGCGCTCATGCTCCCGGCGGGAATGGGAGCCGAGACGCTCTTCACATGCGGCGACAGCACCATGGCCGACTACGCCACCGACGGCTCCACGCCCACCCGCGGCTGGGGACAATACTTCGGCGCGTTTTTCAGCCCCGACATAACAGTCATCAACCGAGGCAAGGGCGGTATGGACGTCCAGGGCTTCTACTATGGCGACGCCTACTGGCCTGCCATCAAGAAAATTCTCAAGCCCGGCGACTATGTGCTGCTGCAGTTCGCACACAACGACGAGAAGAACGGCGGCATGGACGGCCGGCAGCTGCGCGACTACTACCTCGGCATCGGTGACACACAGGCAGCCGCATCTGTCGACATACGCGGCTCGATCCCCCACGACACCTATGCCGCCACACTGCGCACCCTTGTGGCCGAGATCCGTGCCCTGGGCGCCACGCCCATCCTGGCATCGTCGATATGCCGCATGAACTTCACCGCCGACGGCGACATACGCCGCGCCGCGCGCCACGACCTCGGCGACAATTTTGAGGTTCTGACTCCACAAGGTCCCACTAAAGGCAACAGTGTACCGGCCGACGATCACTCGATGGACTTCCGCCGGCAGATGGAAATAGTAGCCGATGACCTCGATGTAGACTTCATCGACCTCACCGAGGCTACCCGCGAGCTCTTCACAAGCTATGGACAGGCCAAGACCTCCGAAATCATCAGCGACGGCCAGGGCGGCACCCATCTGAGCACCGCCGGTGCGGCTCTCATCGCCCGCCGCTGCGCCGAAATGATGGTGCAGCAGGGCATCCTCGCCGACAAGATCAACGTCGGCGACGCCGACATCACTCTCTCGCCCGCCGACGGCAACCTGGGCGAGGCGTACACCGGCAACATTCTGTCCAAGGAATTCACACTCACCGGCTTCGGCCTGTCGCCCGAGAGCGGCAGCGTCACCATATCGGCCGAAAGCCCCTTCGAGGTATCGGCCGACAAATCGCGCTGGTCGCAGAGTGCAAGTCTCGCCTACGATGGCTGTACGCTCATCGGCAGCTTCTATGTGCGCGCCACACTGTCTAATCCGGGCGAACTGACCGGCACAGTAACCGCTACCGCAGGCAGTTCGTCAGCATCGGTCAATGTCAGCGCCACGGCCCTGCCCATCCCGGGCAGCGGGGCCATGAGCCTCACCTGGCCGCTTGTGTCGGATGACAACTATGAACTCTCGGGCGAAGCCGTGCCCGTGGCCATGTTGCTACACGGTCTCAGGGCCGACGGCTATGACGGGGGACTGCGCCTCATGCCCGAAGCAGGCACATGGCCGGCAGGCGACATTGACGAGTCGCCCGAGCGCTACATCGAATTCGGCGTCACCGCTCCCGAAGGCAAGACCCTTGCCATCGACCGCATGTCCCTCTCGGTGGGCTCGCCCGACCTTGACATCATGCAGTGCCACGTCAGCTACTCCACCGAACCCGGCTTCGGCAATCCGCGTACCTTCTACTCGCCCGCCTCGATGGCCGGGGGCGTCATGAACGATGTAAGCACCGATGCCCTGATCAACCTCGCCGAGGGCAAGACACTCACACTGCGCGTCTATCCCTGGACTAAGAATGAGGCGGCCACAGGCCATATCACCGTCGGGAATGTATCCATCAGCGGCTACTCGGCCAATGCAGCCACTGCAGCCACTCTCGCATGGCCTCTCGACAAAGGCAAGGACAATCCCACCTCCGCCGACACGCAGAGCGCCGCATTCGCTTTCACCGGCTTTGCCGTGGGCAGCGATCTCACTGTCACCGGCACCGGCAAGCCCGTCGATGTCACCGGCACCATGTTCCAGCCCCTCACAAGCAATATTTCGGCCTATACCGACGAGGCATCAGTGACTTTTTCGCTCCGTCCCAAGGCCGGCATTACCTTCCGCCCCACCAAGGTATCGTTCTATGCGACCAAGAACGGCACAAGCGGCGGAAAGATTGAAGCATCGCTCGAGGTGGACGGCGCACGCACCGTGCTCGGCACCGACCTCAACCCGGCCCGCAACAATGTGGAGCCCAAGCAGACTAAATTCGAGTTTGACGTCGACGGCGTGGTAGTGTACAACAACACCATGGTGCTGCGCCTCGCCATCGCCTCGCTCGCCAACAACAAGACACTTACCATCCACAGCGTCAACATTGAGGGCGAGGTGTCGGGCACCGAGATCGAGGTACCCAGGTATGCCGTTACCGCCACCCCTTCGATACCCGAGGCAGGCACCGTCACCGTTACTCCCAACGCCGCTCTCGTCGACGAGAATACCGAGGTGACCGTGGCCGCCACCGAGAACTTCGGCTACCGCTTCAACGGCTGGACCGCCGCCGGCACGACTGTATCCACCGACAACCCCTACACCTTTCCGGCCACAGCCGACATCGATCTTGTGGCCGAATACGACAAACTCACCATATATCCGCTGTCGATAGCCATCGAGGGAGGCGCCAACCCCTATATGGTGTCGGTATCGCCCGAGGGACATATAATCGACGGCAAACGATACTACGAGGCCGGCACCGACGTGGTGCTCAAGGCTTCGGGCAACCGCATCCTCGCCTTCACCAACTGGGAGGACAACACCACCGCCGCCGAGCGTGAGATCCGCATCGACGGCCCCAAGGATCTGACAGCCTCATATTCGGCCGACGATTTCATCGTGGGCTGGGACCTTACCATCGACGAGCCCGCCACACAGCGCGCCGCCGACTTTCGTGCCGAAAGCGACAACGCCGGGCTGCTCTCGCTCCACAACGAGCAGGGCAAGGTTTCGTCGTGGCTGTCGCGCGGCATGACCCGCGGCGACGAGAACGGACGCTACGCGGCCCGTATATGGAAGGTGCGCACCGACCGCCTGTTCTACGAAATCTCATTCTCGGCCAAGGGCTACTCAAATCTCCGCGTGGCATCGGCTCTGAGCTGCACATACAACACATACAGCCGCTTCTTCGTGCAATACAGCACCGACGGCAAGAGCTATGAAAACCTCGGCGAAATGTCTCCCGGCAACCGTTCGTGGACCGATGCCGAATTTTCCATCCCCGCAGCCGCCGACGGCGCCGAGCGCGTGTACGTGCGCTGGTATCCCGACTTCGACGCACCCCTCATCGGCAACGAAACCGATTACGACGGTCTCGCCATAACCGACATATACGTGCTTGCCGACCCTCTGGCCGCCGATGACGATATTGCCCCCGTGCTCACGGCATCCATCCCCGCCGACGGCTCGGATGGCGCATCCACCACCGGCTCGGTAGTGCTCACATTCGACGAGAAAGTCATTCCCGGCAACGGGACCGCCACACTCGCCGGCTCACCGCTCACCGCCACCGTATCGGGCAAGAGCGTAGTATTTGCATACACCGGACTCGACTACAACACCCGCTACACCTTCTCTATGCCTGCCGGCACAGTCACCGACCGCAGCGGTAATCCGGCTCCGGCCGTCGAGCTGTCGTTCACCACGATGGAACGCCTCCAACCCGAGGCCCGCACCTACGACGCCATAGTGGACATCAACGGCAACGGCGACTACACATCTGTGCAGGCCGCCATCGACGCCGCTCCGGCCGGCCGCGTGAAACCCTGGCTCATCTTCGTGCAGAACGGCCGCTATAAAGAGCACGTCGACATCCCCGCCTACAAGCCCTTCATCCACATCATCGGCCAGGACCGCGACAAGACTGTCATCTGCGACGACCGCCTTTGCGGCGGCGACAATGCCGTGCACGTAAGTGTCGGCGCCACAGTCGTAGTCAACTCCGACGACTGCTTCTTTGAGAACATCACCCTCGAGAACACCTACGGCCACGAGCAGCAGTCAGGCCCGCAGGCCCTCGCGCTCAATACCTCGGGCGACCGCACCATCTTCAACAACGTGGCCATGCTCTCTTATCAGGACACATGGATCACCCCCGGCAAATCGGCCTATCGCGCATACGTGAAGAACTCGCTCATCGAGGGCGCCGTCGACTTCATATATAACTCTGGCGATATCTATGTGGAGAACACCACCCTGCTCATCACACGCAACTCGGGCGGTTTCATCGTGGCTCCGTCACACGCCGCCGATGTGGCCTGGGGCTACGTGTTCCGCGACTGCACCATCACCGCCCCCGGCGACCCGTCGCAGACAACGGTATGGCTCGGCCGTCCCTGGCACAATTTCCCCAAGACAGTGTTCCTCAATACCCGTGCCGAAGTGAACATCCCGCCCACCGGCTGGTATGAGACAATGGGCGGCCTACCCGCAATCTGGGCCGACTGGAATACCACCGACGCCGACGGCAACCTGCTCGACCTGTCGCAGCGCCGCGACACATACTACTACATGCAGGACGGCGAGCGCGTATATGGCACCGCCAAGAACCGGCTCACCGACGAGGAAGCGGCCACCTACACCCTGCACAACGTGCTTTCGGGAGCCGACGCATGGCAACCGGCCATCAAGACCGAGGCCTGCGACGCACCGGCAGCCGTGCTCGACGGTACCATGCTCGCCTGGCAGGCAGTACCCTACGCCATCTGCTACGTAGTCACCGACGGTGATAAGGTTGTCGCCGTCACCACCGACACCGAGGCCGAGGTAGCCGACGGCTCGCAGCCCGAAACCCTCGCCGTGCAGGCCGTCAACGAGTTCGGCGGTCTCAGTGTCAGGGGCAGCGTCAAGGCCGGTCAGGGCATCGCCGATACCACCGCCGACGAATACACCCTCAGCGGCATCTACGACATTCATGGCCGCACGCTCGCAGTTCCCGCACCCGGCGTCAACATCCTGCGCTACACCACTCCCTCGGGCCGCACCCGCGTGGAGAAGGTTGTGATCCGCTGATAAATCCAATCTCCTATTCCCCGTCACCACCGAAGTCAGGGCATCCGGCATCAGAGGTGACGGGGATATATTTAATGTTTGTGGGTGTCAGGATTTTGTGCTAACTTTGCAATACCATGGATGATATTACTGCCAACAACAAACCTCGTATTGTCAGTGTCAAAGATTTTAGAATCGACGCTGACTATGCCGCTTGGCTCTCAGAAATCAAGCGGCGCTATATTTCTGCCCAAATCAAGGCATCAATCAAGATCAACATAGAAAAACTTCGTTTTAACTGGAGTGTAGGTCGTGACCTTGTGATGCGTAAGGCTGAGGAACGATGGGGAAGCGGAGTTGTAGAGCAACTCAGTCTCGACTTGAAAGAGGCCTTTCCGCAGGAGAAAGGATTCAGTAGCAGAAATATGTGGCGAATGAAACAGTGGTATCTGTTTTTCTCTACACCAGAAGCTAATGAAAAACTGTCACAGCTTGTGGCAGAATTGCAAAAAGCAGAATCCCCTTACCTGATAAATGTGCCACAACCTGTGGCAGTTTTAAATGTAGAGCAGCGTTTCCCGATAGCGCTCGGAATGATTCCATGGGGACATCAAACAGATATCGTCTCCAAATGTAAGTCGGTCGATGAGGCCATATTCTATTTGCGTGAAAGTATATTGGGTGGATGGAGTCGTCAGACATTGGATAATTCGTTTAAAGCTAACCTATATAAATCCCACGGCAAAGCGATAAGCAACTTTCCGGAATATATGCCCGAGGCGCAAAGCCGTATGGCGCAGGAAATCACCAAGGACAACTATGACTTTGGGTTTATAACGGTTCCTGTCAATTATAAGGAAGAGCAACTTGAGGCAGCTCTCGAACAGAATATCACCCGGTTCCTTCTTGAACTTGGCACTGGTTTTGCGTTTGTAGGTAGGCAGAAAGAACTTATCGTAGGCTCCCGTACGCGTAGGATTGACATGTTGTTCTACCATATACAGTTGAAAGCATATATCGTTGTTGAACTGAAAGTTAAACCGTTTGATCCGGAGTATGCCGGAAAGCTGAATTACTATGTAAATGCTGTTGATGAACTGCTGAAAGGTCCGGATGATAACCCGACAATAGGGCTTTTGATATGCAGTGACAAGGACGAGACCGAAGTACGTTGGGCGTTCAAGGGCATACAGACTCCGATGGGCGTCGCTTCTTACGATAATGTTCAGATAACTCCTTCAAATCTGCTTCCGTCGACAGAGGAGCTGCAAGCCCGTGTACGCTTAGTGGAAGAAGAATTGAGAGGGTCTGAAGAATAGGTATTACGAATATTCCAACGGTGGTTTCAAAACGTCAGTTCTTCATAATTTTTACTTCTTTAAGGCGGGGATTTAAATTTTTCTTGACAAAAGGATATGAAGGTGGCAAAAATATGTTGAAAAATTTGGATTCTTGTTAAAATAGCTTTATCTTTGCGGCAGTAGATTCTTGAAAAGCATATTACAATTATTCCATTCAATACTCACACCTAACTCCAATTTGCTAATGAAAAAAGCATTTACCCTCGCACTTGTCGGAGTTCTCGGCCTGGGAGCGGCGGCTGTCGCCATACCCGCGGCCTTGTCCAACACGACAACTCCTCCGGCCCGTGTCGACGAGGCTGAAGAGCACGAGATCATTCCCAACGGTGTCTATGGCAGCCAGTTTGAAGCTGTATGGAATCCGAAGAAAAACGGATTTGACCTCAAGATTACAATGCCTACGCAAGGCTATTACCGCGACGAAGACTATAACTCAGTTTATGTCGACCTTCCCCGCATCGACAAGGCTGTCCTCAGCAAGCAGAACGGCTGGGGCAATCCTGTCACAGAAATTGCGGTTTTTGAAAACCCCAAACCGGGCGAAGTCATAGAATATACACACGTCTTTTCAGGTGAATACAGCAAAGAGGACGGCGTATATTATGAGGTAAAGGTATATCTCGGCAATCAAGACTCGGGCTATGCATCCGGCCTGTATGCCGGCTATCCCAAGACACTTGCAGAAGATCCCAAGGACGGCTCATATACCACCACCGAGGGCAACGCACCTGTCACCATCTCATTTACCGCCCCGGCATACTACCTCGGCACCGAGATTCCTATTGACGGTACTATCGATCTTATACAACTCTATACCTCAGAGTACAACTCCTCCTCATGGAGCTACGAGACTACTGTATGGCAGGAGCTCACCGATGTAGAGCCCGGCTCGAAGCAGCAGTTTGTAGTTACCGAAGGTCTTGACGAAGCCAAGACCTACTCCTTCAGGATCAAGGCAATCGCTTTTGACGGCGAAACCGACGCCCTCAATGTCGACGTCCTCATCGGCAAAGATACACCTTCGTCGCCCAAGAACGTCACTGTCGCCGAAAATGCCGACGGCAATATCGTCGTATCGTGGGATCCTGTCACCACAGGCCGCCAGGACGGATACTTCGTCCCGGAAGAGGTAACTTATAAAGTTACAAAAGCATTATCTTCTTATGGTCAGGCCGAAACCTTAGCCGAAGGCCTCACTGAGTGCTCTTACGTCTTCGACACTTCCACCCTCACCGAACCCACCGAATTCTACTTCAAAGTTTCGGCATCGACCCCTCAGGGCAATTCCTCCGAAACAGCAGCGCCCAGCATTGTCGCAGGCCCGGCATCACCGCTGCCCTTTGTTGAAACATTCAACAACAACGGGTATTCCGACAAACTCTGGGGATTCTCCTGCCCGGGCAACCAGTACATGCGCGCCGGCATCAACTCATACGTTTACATGAACGGTGTTGAACAGAAGCCCGTAGGCGGCCAGGGCGG
>JAGANS010000055.1 GCA_017624155.1 Muribaculaceae bacterium
GGGTGAGATAGTGATAATGCCATGATGTATGTTAGCGTGATAGTGCCGCGTCCGCTCGACGGGGCTTTTACCTATCGTGTGCCTCAGGAGATGGAGGCGCGTATCAGCATCGGCAAGAGGGTGATAGTACCTTTTGGCCCGCGGCGATATGTCACCGGCATCATCGAGGGTATTCAGTTTACGCGTCCTGCCGATGTCGCTGCCGTCAAAGACGTTATCGAGGTCCTTGACGAGTCGCCTACGGTGATTCATCCGCAAATAAAGTTGTGGCATTGGCTCGCTGATTATTATATGTGTCCCGTGGGTGATGTGTTCAAGGCTGCTCTGCCTGCCGGTCTCAAACTCGAGAGTGAGAGCGTGGTGGAAGCCGCCGGTGATGTAGAGCCCGAGGTATATGAGTCATTGTCGGACGATGATATGAAAATTGTGACGGCAGTGCGCGATAAGGGGAAGGTATCGATCAAAGATCTTGCCCGGTCAATGGGGGGCCGCCCGGTGGAGACTGCGGTGTCGAAACTTGTCGACCGCGGTGTGCTGGAGATGTACGAGTCGGTCGTAAACCGGTACCGCCGCGTGAAGATGAGCCTCGTCACACCGCTCATAGCCAAGGGCGACAATGCGGCGCTTCAGGCTGCTTTTGAGTCGGTGAAGCGTTCTGAGGGGCAGCAGAAGGCTCTGCTGCAGATAGTGGCGCTGTCGAGTTTCAATAATGCCACTGTGCCCACACGACCGGTATCAAAGGCCGACCTCCTTGAGGCATCGGCTGAGTATACCTGGGAACATGTCCAGGCGCTCAAGCGTAAAGGCCTGGTGGATATAAGTGTGCGAGAGGTGTCGCGGTTTACGGCACCCGAGGACGGTGACGGTAAGTTCGCCGCACCGCTGCCGTCGCTGAGCCCGGCGCAGGCCGAGGCATTGCGCGGCATACATGAGTCGTTTATGTCCAAGTCTGTAACGTTGTTACATGGCGTTACCTCGTCGGGCAAGACTGAGATATATATGCATCTGATCGACCATGTGATGAAGCAGGGGCGGCAGGTGCTGTTCCTTGTGCCTGAGATAGCGCTCACCACGCAGCTCACACGCAGGCTGCAGCGTGTTTTCGGTGCCAAGGTGAGGATCTATCATTCTAAATTTACCGATAACGAACGCGTCGATATATGGCGCGATATGCTTGGCAGTCCGGGTCCATGTGTGGTGATTGGCGCCCGCAGTTCGCTGTTTCTGCCATTCAGCAATCTTGGCCTGGTGATAGTCGACGAAGAGCACGAACCCAGTTACAAGCAATACGATCCCGCACCCCGCTACAATGGCCGCGACGCCGCTATTGTGCTCGCCTCGCTGCACGGCGCCAAAACATTGCTTGGCTCAGCCACACCGACTGTCGAAACATATTACAAGGCTACGGAGGGAGGTAAATATGGCCTTGTGAGTCTGCTCACCCGCTATGGCGACGTGTGCCTGCCTGATATCGAGGTGATCGATCTCGCGGCCGAGCGCCGCAAGCATGCCGTCGACGGCGCCTTTTCCAATGTTCTTGTGGCCGAGGGCCGCAGGATGCTGCGCGACGGCCGTCAGCTGATCTTTTTCCATAACCGCCGTGGCTTCTCGCCGCGTGCGCGTTGCCGTCAGTGTCAGTTTGTGCCCAAATGCGACCACTGCGATGTGTCGCTTACATATCACAAGCACAGCAATACGCTTGAATGTCATTATTGCGGAGCCATTTATCCTGTGCCGAAAGTATGTCCCAACTGCCATGAGCCGGCAATGGAGATTGAAGGCTATGGTACGGAGAGGATAGAGGACGGTGTCTCGGCGCTTTACCCCGATGCGCGTATTTTGCGCCTTGATCTTGACACCACGCGCAGCAAAGAGGCTTACGGGCATATAATCGACGACTTCTCGGCGCACAAAGCCGATATACTTGTCGGGACACAGATGGTGACGAAGGGTCTCGACTTTGGTGACGTAGGTATGGTTGGAGTCGTCAATGCCGACAATGTGATAAATTACCCAGATTTTCGGTCGGCCGAGCGGGCGTTCAACATGCTCGAACAGGTGTCGGGCCAGGCCGGCCGTCGTGCCGGCGCCCCGGGCAAGGTGATGATACAGACCTACACGCCTGATCACCCTGTTATCGGATTTGTGCGCAGGCATGATTACCCGGGCTTCTATGAATATGAGATTGAACAGCGCAGGCAGTTTGTTTATCCGCCGTTTTCGCGGGTCATAAACATCTTCATACGCCACCGCGACCGGTCTGTAGCCCACAGCGTGGCCCGCGACTATGCCTCGCGACTCAGGACATTGCTCGGCAACCGGGTCAATGGTCCGGTGGAGCCTCCGGTAGCACGCGTGGCATCGCAGTATATAATGCAGGTGATGTTGCGGGTAGAGACCGAGGCATCGATAAAGCAGGTGAAAGCGATACTTCGCTCGGTGTATGTGGAGATGAACAGCGGAGTGGAGAAAAGCGGAGCCGGCATCTACTATGACGTCGATCCGGTGTGATACATGTCAAAAAAATTGCGGCAACTGTTCCTCGCGGGGCAGTTGCCGTAAAAAATGAAAAAGGGTTAGTATCGATTGTTTCTATTTTGCCTGTCGCAAGCGACGGTGTTGCTTTACGAGCTGCTGTGTGAAGCGGCGCTCGACGCTTTTCAGTCGCAATAATTGCTGAGGGGTGAGGATTTCCTTGAATTTTTCGAAGTATGTCATCTCGATCTGTCCCTCGGCACGTTTCTGCTCGAAGATGGTGCGTGCGGCATTCTCGAGTTCAAGGTCTGTGGCGTCCTTGTTCTCGGCAGCGCGCTGCTCGAGCTCGCGGGTGTCGGTATTGATGCGTTCTACCTCATCTTCCATCGCGTCGTAAAGCGGAAAGAAATCCTGCTGCTGCTCGCGGGTGAGGTCAAGCTCGCGTGTGAGATAGTCGTGCTTGTAGCCGCGAATCTCGGAAAGCCAGCGTTGACGGTCGGCCGAGGATAATACAGGATTTTGGGCGATTGAAGGAATCGCCGCAGCAATCACAAGTAATATGAATAACAGAGGATGGAATAAACGCTTATTCATATGAAGAAGTTTCATTACCGAAAATAGTTATAGAATCGGGCGCGATGCCGTCGTCCATCAGATCGTCGTATATATCCCACTGGCTGAGGTCGGATATCACGTATTCATTAACAAATGTATCGTTGCTGATTGCCTCGGCGATAACCGGGTTGGCATCGAGAGGCATAGGAGACGACGAGGTGAGCATGGTGAACATCTTGAGCATGCACCACACACCTGCAAACATCGCGGCCAGATATATATAGGGCCGCATCTGCTGCCATCGGGTGCGGGGAGGCTCCGGCGCCCCCATCATGGCGAGCTCGGGGCGTGGAGGCAGCGCGTCGGCCATGCGCCGGCTGAAGTCGGCGAAATAGCCGTCGGGCACCGTCATGCCGTCGTGATGCGGGAGCTTGCTGAGGATATTATCGTCTTTTTTCATTATATATAGGCGCTTGTTGTCTACTTTTGACTTTTATTGGCTAAAAAGGTTTAAGAAAGCCGGCATATTTTTCATAGCTTTCCCTTGAAAAAGTTTTCAATCTTTTTAACTGCAAGGTGATACGAAGCCTTGAGCGCACCCACAGATGTGCCGAGAATATTTGAAATGTCCTCATACTTCATGTCATCGAAGTACTTCATGTTGAAGACGAGTCTTTGCTTTTCGGGAAGAGTGGCTATGGCCTTTCTCAGCTCTACGGCGAGTGAGTCGCCGTCGATGTCGGTGTCGGCCTCGATCGTGGCAGCGAGAGCCGAGGCCTCGTCGTCGAGTGAGAGCCCCTGCCGGCGACGTTCTCGGGCAAGGAACGTGATGGCCTCATTCACGGCGATTTTGTATAGCCAGGTGGACAGGCGGGCGTCGCCACGGAAGTTCTCGATCGACATCCAGGCTTTCATGAAAGTGTTCTGAAGCAGATCGTCGGCATCGTGGTGGCTTTGGACCATACGACGGATCTGCCAGTACAACGGTTCGCTGTACCGGCTTATCATCTCGGCGAAAGCCTCACGCACTGTGGCCGGGTCGCGGAGACGGTCCACAAGCTGCTGATCGTCGGCGGGTATCTGTGCCATTTATGTTTATTTCTGTTACAAATGTAGTGCTTTTTTTTGAATTTGTCATCACCGAAAGGTCGTTTTTAAGTTTTATTTTGAAAAGCAGCATGCCAATCGGATATTTTAGACTAACTTTGCACCCATGATTGCCAAAACATTGTCATTATTTATATTTGCAGGAAGTGTCATGTATGCGCAGGCTGCCGTAGGGTCTGATACCGTGGCGGCGCGCCACCAGTTGCGCGAAATCGAGGTGCTGGGTGTGAAGCAGATGCCACAGTCGGGCCCGATTCCCGTGACGCGGCTGGGCGGTGCCGAGATACGCCGGCTCGGTATAGATGCACTGAAAGACCTCGGCGACATTGTGCCTAATCTGTATACACCTTCGTATGGCTCGCGTATGACCTCGTCGATATACATGCGCGGCCTCGGCTCGCGTATCGACCAGGCTGTGGTGGGGCTTAATATCGACGGAGTGCCTTATCTCAACAAGGATGCATTCGACTTTGACATTCCCGATATCGCATCGGCCGAAGTGCTCCGTGGCGCGCAGAGTGTACTCAATGGCCGCAATGCTATGGCCGGCCAGATCAACATATATACGTTGTCGCCTCTCAATTATCGTGGCTGGCGTTTTATGGCCGAATACGGCCGCTATAACAGCATCAAGGCGTCGGCTGCGGGATACTTCAGGCCGGCAGCCACGCTATTCACCTCGCTGTCGGCATATTATACACATAGCGACGGATTCTGGAAAAATGAATACAACGGCCGCCGTACAGCTGCTGAAAATGCCGGCACCCTGCGGTGGAAAACGGTATTCAAGCCCTCCGGAGCGCATTCCATAACCAATACCTTTGCGGCTTCGATAACCCGACAGAGCGGCTATCCCTATGCCTCGACACAGACTGGCAAGGTCGCATATAATGACACATGCTTTTATCGCCGTAATTTCATATCAGACGGTCTCACGGTGGCCTGGGCCGGCAAACGTGTCGTAGTGACATCGCTGACCTCGGTTCAGTATCTGGACGACAACATGACCCTTGACCAGGATTTTACGCCGGCCGACTATTTCACGCTCACCCAGCGTCGGCATGAATTTACCTTTACCGAGGATCTGTTTACCAAGGGGCGTCGCGGACGGTATTCGTGGCTCGGCGGCGTATTCGGCTTTTATCGTCATACACGCATGTGGGCTCCGGTGACATTCTATGACACCGGTCTGAAGCAGCTGATCGAGTACAGGTGTAATGAGATGAACCCGACTTATCCCATCAGTTGGGATAAGCGAGAGTTCTTGCTCGACAGCGATTTCACAACACCTACCGGAGGCTTTGCCCTGTATCATCAGAGCCGTTATGACCTTGGCGACTTCACTTTCGAGGCCGGATTGCGATGGGATATCGAGAAGACTTCCTGCAATTATCACAGTGTGGCCGACGCCTCGTATACTATATGGCATGTGACCGATGGTGGCGACCGCGAAATATATAAGCAGGTACCTGTAGATATAGATGACCGAGGGAAGCTGTCGCAGACATTCAGCGAGCTGCTGCCCAAACTGGTGATAAGCTATAACAGGCCCTTTGGTCAGGTATATGCCTCGTTTACCAAGGGCTACAAGTCAGGCGGCTTCAATTCGCAGATGTTCAGTGATGTGCTCCAGCAGAGGGTGATGGAACTGATGGGGTTGTCGATGTCGTACAAGGTAGAGGATATCGTCACCTACCGGCCCGAATGGAGCTGGAACTATGAGATCGGCTTCAAGACATCGCAACTCGGCGGGCGACTCGGCGGCGAGGTCAACGCATTCTATATCGACTGCCGCGACCAGCAGCTCACTGTATTCCCTCCCGGTATGGTTACAGGCCGCATTATGACCAACGCCGGCCGCACGCGCAGCTTCGGCGCGGAGATGTCGGCACGGTATTCCACGCCCGATGGCCGCTGGGCCTTCAAGGCATCCTATGGCTATACCAATGCTACATTCCGCGACTATAACAACGGCAAGGCTGATTTCCGTGGCAAGCGCGTGCCGTACGCGCCCGAGCACACTCTGTTTGCCTCGGTGCTGTGGCGCACTCCGCTCACGATCGGCAGCCTGCATGCGGATGTAAACCTTACGGCCCGCGGGGCAGGTGACATTATGTGGAACGAAGAGAATACGGCCTCACAACCGTTCTACATTCTGCCCGGATTCAACATCACCCTCCGCAATGATCATGTATCGTTAAAACTATGGGCCGAGAATTTTACAGATACCCGGTATGACACATTCTATTTTATGTCGATGGGGCGCTCGTTCACACAGCGCGGCAATCCTCTCACATTCGGGGCAACAATAAGAATGAATATTAATAATGATTAAAGATTGCTTAAACTTTCTTTAAAAGACTGACTTTATTTATAAAATGCTTACCTTTGCCGAATCAATAATTGATTACTAAGAAACGATATGAAAACAATCATTAAATCGACATTAATGCTCATCGCTGCCGTGCTTGGAATTTCAATGACATCCTGCAACAGTGATTCTGATGTCAAGGATACAGTGACCACCCAGTCGCTGTCGAGCTGCTATGCCGTTGTGAGCGACCTTGAAAACGGCGGCAAGACCAGCCTCTGCACGTCCGTCGTGATAAAGCTGACACTCAACTGGACCACCGGCCGTGCCGAGGCGGGAATCACCGGCCTTGTAATCGGGAACCAGACCTACCCCCAGATTGTCATGAAAGATATCCCCTGGGGTTTTGGCGACGACAACTGGGGAAGCGCCATCAGCGCTACGCCGACAATGGAAACCTCGGCATCGGGTATTACACCTGCTGTGACGAGTTTCAACCTCCGTTGGATTGACCGTATGGATTTTGCACCTTTTGTGGGTACGTATGATCCAGGATGCAGCTTCTCGTTCATCATCGACGGACGTTACCACGTCATCGGTTCGCGCCAGCCATTCGTATTCGCCGGCGAGACCACTTCATCTGATCCTGAGGGCAAAACATTCTCGACCCTTATACCGGTGTATTCTGTAGGCCTTGATTTTAAGACCAACAAGGCTATTATTGCCATCACTAACGCGCAGTTTGTTGAAGGCATGCCTCACATGACCATGCGCTTCACCGACATCCCCTTTGAAATCAAGGACGGCGGTAGTCGCATTGTGCTTGAGACTAATTCACTGATTCCGTCGGTAGGCGAATCTCCGCAGCCCAACTTCCCCATCAGCGACCTTCGTGCCACCATTACACCCGGTGCAGGCATGACTCTCCACTTTGTTTGCGATTACCGTAAGGAGAAGAAATACCAAGTAAATGCCAATGTGGATTATACCAATTACAAGGATGCCATTGCCGGTATATGAACATTTGTCATTTAAAAAATCATAAATATGCAAAAATGTCACACCCTACGGTGTGGCATTTTTTTTGCAGATTGTTATAACGGTTAGAACTTGTAATTACGTAAACTATCATATAGCAATATGGCAAAAGGAACAATCGGGGTAACGACTGAGAACATCTTCCCCGTCATCAAAAAATTCTTATATTCCGACCATGAGATATTTCTTCGCGAACTGGTGTCGAATGCTGTGGATGCCTCGCAGAAGATGCGCACATTATCGTCGTTCGGCGAATTCAAGGGCGAACTCGGCGATCTTGAGGTGCGTGTAAAAGTTGACAAGGATGCCGGCACGCTGACCGTAAGCGACCGCGGCATCGGCATGACTGCCGAGGACATCGATAAATACATCAACCAGATAGCTTTCTCTGGCGCTGAGGAATTTCTTGCTAAATACAAGGACAGCGCCAACAATATCATCGGCCACTTCGGCCTCGGATTCTATTCGGCCTTTATGGTGGCCAAGAAAGTCGAGATCAACTCGCTCAGTTATAAGGAAGGTGCCGAGCCTGTGTGCTGGACTTGTGACGGCTCGCCCGAATACAGCATGGAGAGGGGCGACCGCGCCGACCGCGGCACCGACATCATCCTCTATATCGACGACGAGAGCAAGGAGTTTCTCGAGCAGATACGTATCGATACCTTGCTCAGGAAGTACTGCCGTTTCCTGCCGGTACCCGTATATAGCGGCGAAACCCTCATCAACGCGCTTGAGCCCCAGTGGATGAAAAAGCCGACCGAACTTACCGACGAGGACTACATAAAGTTCTATCACGAACTTTATCCAGGCCAGGACGATCCTCTGTTCTGGATTCACCTCAACGTGGACTATCCCTTCACACTTACCGGTATTCTTTACTTCCCCAAGATAAAGAACAACTTCGAGATCACCAAGAACCGCATACAGCTCTACTGCAACCAGGTGTTCGTCACCGATTCGGTGGAAGGCGTGGTGCCCGAGTTCATGATGCTGCTTCAGGGTGTCATAGACTCGCCCGACATACCGCTCAACGTATCGCGCTCATATCTGCAGAGCGATACCGCAGTAAAGAAGATTTCGGGATACATCACCAAGAAAGTTTCATCGCGCCTCGAAGATCTGTTCAAGAGCGACCGCAAGAACTTCGAGCAGAAGTGGCCCGATATCCGCATCTTTATTGAATACGGTATGCTCACCGACGAGAAGTTCTGCGAGGCTGCCATGAAGTTCATGCTTCTCGAAGACACCGACCGTAAGTTCTACACCCTCGAGGAATACCGGACACTCGTAGAGCCGGCACAGACCGATAAGGACGGCAACGTCGTGTATCTCTATGCAACTGATCCGGTGGCTCAGTACAACTATATCAAGGCTGCCAATGACAAGGGCTATTCGGTACTTCTGATGGACGGGCAGCTCGACAGCCATTTTGTGGCTATGCTTGAGCAGAAACTTGAGAAGACGCAGTTGGTCCGCGTCGACGCCGATGTGGTTGAACGCCTTATCCGCAAGGACGATGGCCGCAACGCGGGGCTTGATGCCACTCAGCGCAATATCCTCACCACACTATTCCAGTCATCGGCGCCCAAGGTCGACAAGGCAATGTTCATGGTTGAGTTTGAGAAACTTGCCCCCGGCGACATGCCAATCGTAATTACTCAGAACGAATACATGCGCCGTATGAAGGATATGGCCGCCCTGCAGCCCGGAATGAGCTTCTATGGTGAGTTGCCCGACTCCTACACACTGGTTGTCAACACTGCATCGCCGCTCGTAGAGAAAGTATGCGAAGAAGCCACCAAGGCTCTCGCCGACCGCATCAGGCCCATGGAGGATGCGATGGCCGCCGACAACGCCAAGATCGAGGAGCTCCGCTCTGGCGACAAGGATGGCAAGCTCGACACCGAGGCGCAGAAGCAGACCGACGAACTCATGGCCGCTGTCGACAAGAGCCGCAGCGAGCAGGAGGCCGTTGTGAAGGAATACGCCGCCACACAGCCCGTCGTTCGTCAGCTTGTCGACCTCGCCCTGCTTGGCAACGGCCTGCTCCGCGGCAAGGACCTCAGCGATTTCATAGCCCGCTCGGTAGAGCTTATAGGCAAATAAACAGATTGATTTTAGGTTTGAACAAAACGTCTTTTTCTGCCGTTTATAAGGCATGAAAAAGACGTTTTTACTATATATAGCGCTGATAGCGCTCACGGTTACAGGCTGTCACAATGACAGCGAGTACGATATGTTACCGCCCGGAGCTGCCGATTTCATATCGCAGTACTGGCCCGATCCTTATATCGAGAGTGTGACAACGCCATCCAAGGGCGAGACGCAGGTTGTTGTTAAAAACGGTCCGACAATCGTGTTTGGCAGCAATAATGAGTGGGTCGAGATCGATGGTAACGGCATGCCGCTGCCGCAGGTGTTGCTCTTCGATCAGTTGCCGTCGCCACTCTACGGCTATCTTGAATCAGGCGAATATCTCGGCCAGGTATTTGAGATAGACCGAGATCCCCGCAAGTATGAAGTCGAGATACTTAACGGCGACATCACCTACGACATCTCCACCGGCCAAATCCGTGAAGACCGCGACTGAGCGATTCCTTAATGCTTGTCTAAGACGGCTTTGTAGACGTCGACGGTCTGGCGGGCGATGGTGTCCCAGTTGTAGGGACTGAGGTCGTAGCGGCGGGGTGTGTGGTGTTCGCTGACTTTGCGGCGGAGGGCTGTGGCGAGTGCCGTGACGTCGCCGGTTGGATAGAAGTCGGTGCTTCTCAGACACTTAAGCCGGTTGGCGGGAATGTCGCTGGCGAGCACGTCCAGATCATAACTCATGGCTTCGAGCAACGCTATAGGCAGACCCTCGTGGTAGGATGGTATTGCAAACAGGGCTGCGTTTGTCATGAGTTGGTTGAGTGGTTCGCCCTTTATGAAGCCTGTAAGGACAACGCCGGCCTCACGTGCCTGCGCTTTCAGGCTTTCGGAGTAATGGTCGGGATGGTCGCTGTCGCCGGCAATGGCGAGGCGCCAAGTGTCGCCGAGGCCCGAGGTA
Organism: Muribaculaceae bacterium; assembly: GCA_017624155.1. GTDB lineage: Bacteria > Bacteroidota > Bacteroidia > Bacteroidales > Muribaculaceae > CAG-873. The sequence goes on from JAGANS010000055.1 coordinate 10,533, forward strand.
TGGAAAGCCTCGATAAGGTCGTGAAAGCCCTTTTCCTTTACAAATCGTCCGATTGCAACGATATATGGCTTGTCAGCGAGTCCCCATTGCTCTATATATGAGCGGTCGGGCGATTTAGTCGGCCTGTTTACTCCGTTGTAGATCAGCACGCTGTCGCTACGGCCGTATTTGCTGTTGAGGATGTCGCGGATTACCTGCGATATGACGATAACACGGTTGGCAAAACGTGTGCCCATGCGTTCGCCGGACTTAAGTACGAATTTGGCAAGGCGTCCCCACTTCTGTCTGTCATAGTCGGGTCCGTGATTGGTCATCACCACCCTCAGCCCGAGCAGGCGTGCAAATGGTATCATCAGCGAAGGGCCGATGGCATGGACGTGGAGTATGTCGGGCCTGAGCGAACGGGCCTTGATGATGGCACGGAAGGTGTGCACGATGGCTTCGACGCTCTTTTTGCGCGGGGCGTCGACGTCGATCAGCTTTACGCCCTTGTATGTGCCGATGCGGTTGTCGGGCGTGACATAGGGCGAGCGGCGTATCACCGTGACATCATGGCCCATCGCTGCAATGCGGGGATACAACTCCTCGCAATGTGTTTCCACACCGCCGAGGATGCCGGGTATGCCTCTTGTGCCGATTACCACGATTTTCATAACGGAGCGGGTTTAGAATTTATCGCGAAGGTCACCCTGGGACGGATCCTGGCCGACGTCATACCATGTCTTGTCGAGGCAGGGCTTGAGACCGCGTAGCGAGCGTATCTTATTGCGTATAGCCCATTTGAGAGGATGCTTTATATATTTGTGCATCACTGGTGATGCTGTGCCGACCATCCAGCAGTTTTTGGGACAGCGGCGCACCATGGCGCGCACCTTTTCGGCTTGCTCGGATGTCCAGATAGTCATGAAGTCGGCTTCGTGGATATTGCCCATCGATTCCTTCCAGTACTTGCTTTCCATGCCGTTGCACGGGAAGACCTCACCCCATGGATCGATGAAGAAGTTGGCCGAGCCTGCCTCGCAGGGCAGCATGCGTCGGCCTCCTTCGATATAATTAATGAGGCCCATGTTGAAGAAGGCGCGGAACCACGACTTGGGATGGTTCTCCTTGAGCTGCCACTCGATGAGTTGCTTGAAGTCGCCGCACACCTCGTCGCGGTTGGTGATGCGGTTGTCGTCCTTATGGAAGTAGTAGGAATTGTGAAAGGCCGCTGTTGCGAATTCGAGGCCGAGCGACAGCGACAACTGATATAGCGACAGCATGTCCTTGGAGTTGTGGTTGGAGACTGTGCAGCCAAATCCGATGTCCTTTAGTCCCATCTGCTTGAGCGTTAGCAGGGTGCGCAGACCCTTGTCGAAGCCTCCTTCGCGGCCTCGCAGCTCGTCGTTTTTACGGCTGAGGCCCTCGATGGATATGCGGATGCCGATATTTGGGAAACGCTTTGCAAGTTTGATGACCTTGTCCTCAAAGTATCCCGATGTGGAGATGACAATACGGTCGGTGTGACGGTAGCATTCCTCGACGATTTCCTCAAGATCCTCACGAATGAAAGGCTCACCTCCTGTAAGGTTGATGAATTTGAGTTTGGGAAGTGAACGCAGGTCTTCGGCCTTAATTTCCTCTTTGCGGTCGGTGGGGTTCTGCCAAATGTTGCACATTTGGCAACGCATGGGGCAGCGGTATGTGAGGATGATAGATGCGTCGGTAGGATTCTGTATATTATTGTTCATGTTCAGCTTGGCTTTTGGTTGGTGAGGGGTGTAAGAATCTGCATGAGGGCTTCGTAATGCGCCTGAGGCGAATATACGTCCCTGATGCGGCGGCTTGCCTCGGATCCCATTCTCCGGGCTTCGGCGGGGGTGTTGAGCAGCTTCTGTGCGCATGAACGCAGCGCTGCTGCGTCGGCGTAGGGGAAGGTATAGCCGGTGACATTGTCTTCGACGAGTTCTTTGAGAGACCCGAAATCGGTAGCGATCACCGGCTTGCTGTAAGCAAAGCTTTCGAGAATGGCATTCGGAAAATTGTCATACCATTCCGACGGCACTATTGTTGCAAGACAGCGGTTGAGATATTGGGCAATCTCGTCAAATGACATGCGCCCCAAAAACTCTATATTGTGTTTTTCTCCATTGAGCGAGGCTCTGAGGGTGTCCTCATAGCCATCGTTGGAGAAGCCTATTATCTTGAGATTCATGTCGGTGCCACAGAAGGCATTGATCAGCGTGGCGAGGCCTTTCTGCTTCTCGATACGTCCTACATACAGGAAGAAAGGCTCATATACCGGTTTGGGCAGCTCGCCTTTTGCATTGAAAAATGTGGGGATATGCCTGAGTTTCTCGGCCGGAATGCCGTACTGCTGCAACTTCCCGAGTGTAAACACCGACGGCACGACGAACGCATCAATGCGCTTCGTCACACCGATGATGTCGTGAAATGCTTTTGCGGCAGCTTTGATAGCCGACAACATGGCAGAGCCGTGCACACATCTGTAGCGCACACAACTCAGACGCCGTCCCTTGAGACAGTCTTCGCATACGCCGGTGCAGTCGTTGTAGAACAGCGCGTTGGGGCACATATACTGGAAGTCGCTGATGCGGTGCACAACAGGAATGCCGAGCTTGCGGGCAGTGTAAATAATCGATGGCGAAATCTTGTTGTGATACTGCATTATATATACGATATCGGGATGTGTGTCGAGAAGCAGACGGCGGAACTTGCGCGAGGCTTCGCGGCTCCAGAACATTCGGGTGAAAGATTTGAGTACGGTGCCGATGTTGCGGCGTGTGTTTGCAAAATACTCCTCGTCGTCGACTGATTCGAGAAAGTAGTCGCTGTATTCCGAATCAATATTTTTGGACCCTTTGATCGAGAACGGTATCACGGTATGACCCTTTTGCTCCAATATCTCCTTGATATTGAAGTAGTAGCGCTCGGGGCCGCCAGAGATAAAGTAACGATAGTTCACAAGGGCAATCTTCATCGGCTCGGTATCCTGTCATGAGGTAGTCGCAGGTTGCGGATGCGACCTGCTGGATTAAATCAGTTAATTAACGTAAGAATGGTCTTCAATATTGTACCGGCTGCGGTAGAAAGTTAAAAAGTTTTTAGCTACATTTGCAAAATGAAACGTTTATGGCTGTTCTTTCCTGAAAATGATATTGCGCTTGCACACGGCAATTCCAACTTTACCGCTCCTGCCGCGGCCATGACGCTGCGCCGTGCTGGATCCATGCTGCCTGTGTGGATGGCCTCGGACGGCGATTATGTGTTGTGCGACGGGGTGAATGATGCGTGGCTCAGCGATATACAGTCGCGATATGGCGTAAGAGCCGACGTATGGAATCACACCGACTATGACTGCGCCCCTACACCGTGGGGATGGTCGGCTGCGTCGCGCAAGGTGTTTGAAAACAATGGATTCCCTGCAGAGGCGCTGCCGACAGATGAGACTCTCGATCGCTATCGCATGCTATCGCACCGGCGCACGGCCGCCGCGCTTGCCGCTATGCTTCATGAGGCGATGCCGCATGTGAAAACCGGGGCAGTGGAGGCCGACAGTATCGATGTCCTGAAACAGGTATTGTGCGACGGCGCGCCGCATGTAATAAAGTCGCCGTGGTCGTCCTCGGGGCGGGGCGTACATTTTGTGACACCTGACAGGGTGGATCAGGCATTGCGTCAGGCTGAGGGTACTATCCGCCGTCAGGGCTCGGTGATGGTGGAGCCGATGGTCGATGACCGGCTCGACTTCGCTATGCTGTATTATATGGAATCATGCAGTGCCTGCTATCGCGGACTGTCGGTTTTCCACACAGATGTCGCTACCGGAAAGTATACAGGCAATATTGTGGCGTCGCAGGATATACTCGCCGGAGCAATATCCCATAGGTTGGGACGGCAGATGCTCTCCATGCTTGATACCGCCATACGGCAGGCTCTGGATTCGTTGCTTGGCGGTATATATAGGGGGCCGGTCGGAGTCGACCTTATGGCCGATACGGACGGCTATATACATGTGGCCGAGATCAATCTGCGATATACGATGGGATTTCTGTCGCTGTCGCTTGAGCGTCTTGTGCCGACCGGCGAAATATACATATATGAGATAATTCCCGGTGACCGCGTGCCCGGTGGCGCGATACGGCTCACTCCGCCATCGGCCTTAATGCAGTTTGTGCTTCGGCCGGCATGAGTATACATAGCGGCGTTCCTTGTCCGGAGCGCCGCTGCATGTTATCATTGTCTGGTGGGCATTGCATCGTCATTGTTGCGCGGGTTGTTGTTCTGAAGTTTTGTGCGTGCATCGACTTCTTTTTCAGTTACTTTATTATCATCGGCACGGTCGACGGCAACGCCGGGATATTCGCGGCCGGCATGTGCCCGGTCTTTATCTGAAACAGTTTTATCCATAAATCATGTATTTTAATGAGATTTATGAATAAAACACATCAGAGCGGCAGACGGTTTAATTCCTCGATGTAATCGAGCAGGGCGACTCGGCCGCGGCCGTCTTCGCTCGATGTGGCGAAAATCGGCGGCAACTCTTCCCATGATTCGCGCAGGACGTCGCAGTAGGCCGCGATTGCTTTTTTTACGGCCAGCGACGACAGCTTGTCGAGTTTTGTGAACACGATCGAGAACGGTATGCCGTTTTCGCCGAGCCACTGCATGAACTCAAGGTCGATATGCTGCGGCTTGTGGCGCACGTCGATCAGGACAAAGAGGTTTGTCATTTGCTCGCGCCCCAGTATATAGTTCTTGATCATGCGGTCGATGCGGTCGCGGTCGGTCTTGCTGCGCTTGGCATATCCATATCCCGGCAGGTCGACTATATACCACGAATCGTTAATAAGGAAATAGTTGATTAGCATAGTCTTGCCGGGGGTGGAGGATGTCATGGCAAGCCCCTTTTGGCCGGTAAGCATGTTGATGAGCGAGGACTTGCCTACATTGGAGCGGCCGATGAATGCATATTCATGTCGGGGCTCGCCGCCGGGGCATTTGTCGACCGACGGGCAGCTTGTCGAAAATTTGGCTGAAGTTATAATCATTAATGGCGTTTTTATTATTAACAAAATTCTGCATTGCAAAGTTAACAATAATCTGCGACATAGCACGACTTTGCATAGCTGCGGATTTTTTTGTAACTTTGCACAAAATTTGAATTTCAGAAATGAAGATATTAGTAACCGGTGCCAACGGGCAGCTGGGCCGCGAGTTGCGCGAAGTACTTGAGGCCGAGCACCCCGGCATTACCACATACGTAAGCCGCAACGAACTCGACATCACTGACCGTGCTGCCGTGGAGCAGTACCTCGAACAGGGTGATTTCAGCCATATAATTAATTGCGCCGCCTATACAGCCGTCGACCGTGCCGAGGAGGAAAAACTCGAGTGCTCGTCGGTAAATATCGACGGTGTGACGAATCTGGCAAGGAAAGCCGACGAACTGGGTATCAAGATAGTGCATATCTCGACCGACTATGTGTTCGACGGTCATTCTTACCGTCCCTATACTGAGGGCGACAAGGTGAATCCGCTGTCGGTCTACGGTTCCACAAAGCGCAAGGGCGAGACTGCCCTGCTTGGCCTTGCTCCCGACTCTGTGATAATCCGCACGGGCTGGCTGTATTCGCCATACGGCCATAATTTCGTGAAGACAATCCTGCGCCTGAGCCGCTCGGAAAGTTCGCTGCGTGTCGTGTGCGATCAGATCGGCACCCCTACATACGCCGCCGACCTTGCCCGCGCCATTGTTACGATAGTATTCAGCCGCCAGTGGACCTCCGGTATCATTAACTTTTCAAACGAGGGCGTCTGCTCGTGGTATGACTTCGCCGTGGCCATCCAGCGTATCGCCGGCATCACCACCTGTCCTGTCAGGCCCGTTCATTCGTCCGACTATCCTACTGCCGCTCAGCGGCCGCCCTATGCCGTCCTCGACAAGAGCCGTTTCTGGGCCACATATTCCACTCCGATACCCCACTGGGAGGAATCTCTCGCCAAGTGTATCGCCCGTATAAACTCCAACGAACAGTGACATGGCCCAGATAGACGACGAAATATCACGCCGGCGCACATTTGCCATCATCTCGCATCCTGATGCCGGCAAGACTACCCTGACCGAGAAACTGCTGCTCTTTGGCGGTGCTATCCATATCGCCGGCGCTGTAAAGTCCAACAAGATAAAGAAGACCGCGACATCCGACTGGATGGAGATCGAGAAGCAGCGCGGTATATCGGTGGCCACATCGGTGATGGGATTCAACTACGGCGACTATAAAATTAATATTTTGGACACCCCCGGTCACCAGGATTTTGCCGAGGATACCTACCGCACGCTTACTGCTGTCGATTCGGTAATCATCGTTGTCGACGTGGCCAAGGGTGTTGAGCAGCAGACGCGCAAACTGATGGAGGTGTGCCGTATGCGCAACACCCCGGTGATCATATTCGTGAACAAACTCGACCGCGAGGGTCGCGACCCCTTTGACATACTCGACGAACTGGAGAGCGAACTGCATATCGGGGTGCGCCCGCTGTCGTGGCCCATCAATATCGGTGCGAAATTCAAGGGCGTCTACAACATATTCGAGCACTCGCTCGATCTTTTCACTCCCGACAAGCAGAAGGTAAGCGAGCGTGTGGAAATCGATGATGTGAACGATCCGCGCATTGATGAGGCTGTCGGCGAGGCTGATGCCGCAAAGTTGCGCGAGGATCTTGAATTGATCGAGGGTGTATATCCCGAATTCAACGTGCAGGATTATCTCGACGCGCGCATCGCCCCGGTATTTTTCGGGTCGGCACTTAATACATTCGGGGTCAAGGAGCTGCTCGACTGTTTTGTGCAGATCGCTCCCTCGCCCAAGCCTGTCGAGGCTGTTGAACGCCGCGTAATGCCTGCCGAGGAGGGCTTCTCGGGCTTTGTATTCAAGATACATGCCAACATGGACCCCAACCACCGCTCATGTATCGCTTTCGTGAAGATATGTTCGGGCAAGTTTGAGCGTAATGCCGCTTACAAACATGTGCGTTCGGGCAAGATGATGAAATTCTCTGCACCGACAGCCTTCATGGCTCAGAAGAAAAATATTGTTGACGAGGCATGGCCCGGCGATATAGTCGGTATCCCCGATACCGGCAATTTCAAGATCGGCGACACGCTTACATCCGGTGAAGAGATACACTTCAAGGGCCTGCCGAGTTTCTCGCCCGAGATGTTCAAATATATCGAGAACACCGATCCCATGAAGTCGAAACAGCTCGAAAAGGGTATACAGCAACTGATGGACGAAGGTGTGGCACAGCTGTTTGTCAACCAGTTCAACGGCCGCAAGATTATCGGCACAGTTGGTCAGCTGCAGTTTGAGGTCATCCAATACCGTCTGCTTCACGAATATGGCGCACAATGCCGCTGGGAGCCTATCTCGCTCTATAAGGCCTGCTGGATCGAAAGCGACAATGCCGAGGCACTCGCCAATTTCAAGCGCCGCAAGCATCAGTTCATGGCCGTGGACCGTGAGGGACGCGATGTATTCCTGGCCGACTCAAATTACGTGCTTCAGATGGCCCGTACTGACTTCCCCGACATCACATTCCACTTTACCTCAGAATTCTGATAAATGTAAAGTCATAAAAAACACGGCCGCTACGGAATTTATCCCATCCGTGGCGATCGTGTTTTTCAATCTCAGATCAGTAATTGAGTACAGGCTCGAGCTCCTTGGCCTGATTGATCATTCCTTCGACTTCGCTTACCGAGGGCACGCGGTTGCAGAGATTCTTCTCGTTATTGACCTCGGTAAGGCGCGCCTGCAGGTTGGCGGCAACACGGTGAAGCAGTTCCTTGACGGTGTCGACACCGGCAGCTTCGAGCAGTTCGGCAAACTGCCCTGCCACGCCTTTGATACGGAACAGGTCGGCGTGATTGGCCCATTTGAGAATCAGTTTAGGACTGATGCCTGTCTTTTCGGCAATGTCGACTCGCCCGGCCGGTGAAGCGGCTTTTGCCAGCAATTCTTCGGTAGTCCGTATCCCGACCTCCTCAAGCTTGCGGGCGTAGCTGTCGCCTATGCCTTCAATTTCAATAATTTTATATGCCATATCCTGGAATTTTGGTTATCGGACACATGTCCGATAATTAAACCGCCGGGACATGGCTTTTGTTTTGCGTCAGCAGTGGAAGAAGCGCTCAACCATGCGCTGCATTTTCACTGTATCATTCTTGGCGGCTTCACATTCGGCTTTGTCGAACGAGCGGAGCTGCTTTAGGATACCGTCGATCATGCCCTTGGAGAATACCCCCTCGGCTTCGAATACACTGCGCACTGCCTCGAGGGCGTCGGCCGAACCAGCGCAGTCGACAGGCAGCGAATCGAGTGTGGCCAGTCGTCCTGCATTCTCGGCTGCGTGAATGTTGACATCGACATAGGTCTTGTCGGCTATCTCGAGCGCGTTCTCGAGCTCAAATCCATAGCGCAGAGCCACGGCAAGTCCGGCAAGCAGCTGATAAACATCGGCTGATCCGTCGGCCGATCGTATCTCGACGGTCTGTTTCTGAGTCGCATCGATATAAGCCGGCGTCGACTGGCCGGGATTGATGGCTGCGCACATGTCGGTATCGGCAGTCCAGCCCAGCGGCACACGCACAAGCACCGAGCGGTTGCGGTCGCCCCAGCATACATTGGTGGGCGCCTCCTGATGAGGCACGAGACGGAAATATGATGTAGGATTGCGGTTGCCGAAAGCTGTGATTGCCGGAGCGAGCTTCATAAGTCCGGCGATTGCCTTGCGGGCCACCTCGGATATGTGGCGTTTGTCGTCAAGCATCATGTTGTGGCCGTCGCGCACCATGCGCATGTGTATATGCAGCCCAGAGCCGGCCTTGCCGGTAGTGATCTTCGGAGCGAAAGTCACATCATATCCTTGACGGAAAGCGAGATTGCGGATGACCCACTTGGCCAGCATAAGCTGATCGGCGGCATCCTCGGCGTCGACAGGAAGGAACTCGATCTCGTTCTGCTCGTATACCGTTCCGTCGAGGGTGAAGTTGCCTACCTCGGAATGTCCATACTTTATCTGGCCGCCGGTCTTGGCCACATAACTCATGCACAGGGTGCGGAAGTCGTTGTACTTGGCATAGGGCGCAGATTCGTGGTAACCCTTCTGGTCGGTGGCAGGGAAGCGGCCTGTATCCTCATTTATGACGTAGTACTCAAGCTCGCCCATTGCCTGGAACTTCATTCCGGTAGTGCGGGTGAAGGCCTCGCAGGCTTTATGCAGAGTGTACTCGGGAGATGATTCGAGGGGCTTGCCGTCCTTGTCGCAGAAGCTGCACAGCATGGTGAGGGTTGGAATTTCGGCAAACGGGTCACGGAATGCCGTGCGATAGCGCGGTATCACGTATAGGTCGGAACTGCCGGCGCTTATAAAGGGGAAAAGCGACGATCCGTCGACACGTTCGCCCAGTGTAAGGATTGTTTCGAGATATTCAAGATTGTTGATAACAAAGTTTAGAGTCTTGAGGCGACCGTCGGCTGCGGGGTACATGAAGTTGACCATCTGAATGTCGTTCTCAATGATATAGTGCACGAGGTCCTCGCGGGTGAAGTCGGCCGGCGCTTTTTGGAGAAAGCACACCACTTCATTTTTGCTTAGAGATATCTTGGCGTCCATGATATTTCGGTATTAAGGATATTAATTTGATATATTAGGTAGTCGGACTGCTAAGGTAAGCAAAAAGTAGCAGTTAAAAATGCATTTAACATTAATTAATTCAATTATATGAATCAAAAGGCACAGCTGAGGACCAAAAACAAATAAGGGGGTCTTCTCACGAGGACTCCCTTACTGCGTTTTAATGACTTAAAACAATTACATAACTAACATAAAACACATTTTCTTTGATTGTCTTTTGCGCCTGAGGCCCACGGGCCTGTGGCGGTTTTGTTTTACTAAGAATCTATACTAACCCTAAAACTGAAATGATTTCTAATTCTATGATGCAAAGTTACAAACAAATAATCACTTTGGCGATATGATATAAGAAAAATATAAAGGCGTATAACTCCTATAAATATGTAATACACTTAATTACAGTGGTTAAGGCGCCGCTAAATTGTTCATGAATATAAATGCAGATATGATTGTTAATGATGCTGTATAACATGATTTATGAGCACAACGGCGATTTGGTCATCATGGACCGGGCCTTAGTCTCCGCTTATGTTCATAATATTATCCTCGAAATTGTTGCGGTCAATGGCGCGGGCTTTTGTTCGGTTGCGATAGGCATAAATAGTATTTATGCTGTAGTTTAGCACCTGGGCTATACGGGTACTTTCCTCAATGCCGAGGCGCATGAAAGCGAGTATGCGCAGGTCGGTGTTGAGAAGTTCACCGTCTTTGAGTTCTATCTGAGCATCGGGACGCAGCAGCGCGTTGACCTGTGCCGGAAAATTGGGATAAAGATGCAGGAATGCGTTGTCGAAGACTTCATAGAAGTCCTTGCTCTGTTCCTCTACAAATTTTCCAGATTTGGTAAGGCGGTATAGGTCATCGACCTTGCCGGTGGCTATCTTACGGTTGGCTATTTTGCAGAACTGGTTGAGCTTGTCCATGTATATCGAGCACAGACTCAGGAACTGGCTGATGTATACTTCTTTGGTGCGGTTGGCGCTGCGCAGGTGCTCCTGTAGCAGCCGCATCTTGTGCATCTCGCGACGCAGGAAAAAGAGCGTGAAGATAAGGCCCACAAGGATGAGAATCATAAGGCCGATGATCATATAGATGGTGTTTTCCTTGGCCTGCAACTGTGCAGCTTTGGCACGTTCGATAAGAGGCAGTGAGCGCGACGACTCCACCATGCGCAGCGGAGCGCCACATTCGACGGCATTGGCAAGGGCCTCGGTAAGATAATTGTAACTGCGCGTGACATCATGGCGCGTATACATGTGATTGCCGAGTTCCTGCAATGCGGCCACTTCGCGCGTGGCGGCACTTACGTCGGCTATGGCGGCGCGTGCCAGATAATAAGTATAGGCGTCATCGTCGCCACGTTCACGGGCCAGCGATGCAAGATGGTGGGCGGCGCGGGCGCGCAGATTGCTCAGTTGTGGCTCACCTGCAAACACTTCTTCGAGCAAAGCCCGGGCCTTGCCTTTCCGGCCGGTTTCAAAGAAATATTCTCCCAGGTGATAACGGTATTCGGAGGTGGTGTCGGGAAGCAGTGATATGAGTTCTCGCTGATGCTCGCGCGCGAGTTCGGAATATGAGTTCCGTTGGGGCGATCCATTGGGCGAGAATGCCGCCATGTAGCTATACATTTGTCGCCCGGATTCGTGATATAGCGGGAGCAGCCGGGCGGGCAGAGAGTCAGGATTGATGCCGGCAAAAACATGTTCGGCAGATCCGAACGCGCCCGACAGCGGGATAAGAGCCGCTCTGCGCAGCTCGAACGGCACCCGGTCGAGCCCGGTGGCGATTTCCGATCCCATTGAAAGGTAGTGTAGCGCCGAATCGTTATTGAAAGCCGTGTAGCGTTGGGCAATCTCAAGCAGCATCCGCTGATTACCGGGATTGTGCGACAGGCTGTCGACAAGGCTGTCGATTCCGGCCTGCCGGCGGTCGATAAACTCGCGGCGTTTGGTCAGGGAATTGTCAAGCGCGTGCAGAGCCTCGCGTGTGTCTGAAGACGTGAAATTGAGCGAAGCCCTTGCCGGTATTATTGTTGCCGACAGGATTATCGTACTAATCAAACAGATGCTGAATCTCATTATAAGATAAGGTGTGTATTATTTTAAGGCCGTCGGGAGTGTATGATGGCTCGGGGCTTGAAAAAAGAGCCGATAGCAATGCATCTGTTTCGTTGTGGTTCATGGCAGTGGCCTGATTCATGGCGGCTGAGCGTGCCAGTGAGAGCGCTGCCGGATGCAGCAGGGCGTTTTCGGGCAATTCGCCAGTGTCGGCGATGTCGCTCACGATGCGGCTGAGACTCTCTGCCGGGTTGAAATTGCCGGGGAGGGCAGGCACGGCATTTATGGCCCAGGTGTTGTCGCCGATGAACGATATGTCGTATCCGAGCCTTGCAGTGAGGGGTGTCACCGACGAAAGGATAGCGCTGAGCGACGGCTCAAGGCTAAGACTTTCGGGAAATATAAGCCTTTGTGAGGGTAATGGCGCGCTCGACAGCCGGCCCATGAAGTCATCGTACAATACACGCACATGGGCGCGGTAGCGGTTGACGAGCAGTAGCCCGGCACGCGCGGGCAGTGCTATGTATTTGTTGTCAAGGCTTATGAAATCGGCAAGGGGGTCGTCGGTGTCGAAGAGTGCCGGCATATCGCCGGCCGTTCGGGTTGTGCCTATGCTGCTCGGCACAAACATATCCTCGGCGGGGACGGGGTCGGCGGGCATGTCGCGCCGCGAGGCAAATGACTCGTACAGCTTGTCCCAGTCGCGCTGTACGGAGGCCGTTTTTGGGGCCCGTGGGGAGTTGTCAAAGCGCTGTTCCACAGTGTGACCGGGTCTTGTCGAGATTGACGACGGCACTACGATGTCGTCGTTGCCGAAGGGATTGTATGCAGGGTCGGTCTCAATACCCGGCGAGGGGCTGTCCTTGTCAGGCATGAACACCGGAATATCGGGAATATCATCTGTCGAGTCGAAATCTATGGCCCCGGCGGCATTGACTTTGCCGAGCGCCTGCTTGACTGCTGCTGTGAGTATCTGCCATATAGGCTGCTCGTTCTCGAATTTTATCTCGTGCTTCTGCGGGTGGATGTTTACGTCGATGGTCGCCGGGTCTACCTCAAAGTTGATGAAGTAAACCGGCTGCACATCGGCGGCGATGAGCTCAGTGTAGCAGCTCAGTACCGCCTTGTGGAAGTACGGATGGCGCATGTTGCGTCCGTTGACGAAGAAATATTGCGGGATATTGCGCCGGCGGGCATGTTGCGGCAACCCGACGAAGCCTGAAATCTTCACCATCGACGTTTCTGTGCCGACGGGAATGATCTGGCTGCCGATGGCTTTGCCAAACAGGGCCGTGATGCGTTGCTTCAGCGAGCCGGGCAACAGTTGGTGGAGAGTGACGTCGTTGTGCATTATGGTAAACTCCACATCGGTGTTGACAAGCGCAAGCCGCTCGAACTCATGCAGTATATGCGACAGCTCTACCGAGTCCTTCTTGAGAAACTTGCGGCGTGCGGGCATGTGGAAGAACAGGTTTCTCACCATGATGTTTGTGCCTGCTACGCATGTCGCCGGCTCCATGCTCTCGAATTTCGACTCCGAGATGCGCAGACGGCAGCCGATGCTCTCGCCGGTCGGCATTGTGCGCAACTCGATCTGCGCAACAGCGGCTATCGAAGGCAGCGCCTCGCCGCGGAATCCCATGGTATGCAGGGTGTACAGGTCGTCGGCCGATGTGATCTTGGACGTGGCGTGGCGCTCGAAAGCCATCCGGGCGTCGGTGGGAGTCATGCCCTTGCCGTTGTCGACTACCTGTATGAGAGTACGGCCGGCGTCCTTGATAATAATCTGTATCGAAGTGGCGCCGGCGTCGATGGAGTTTTCCACGAGTTCCTTGATCACCGAGGCAGGGCGCTGTATTACTTCGCCGGCTGCAATCTGGTTGGCCACGGAATCGGGTAGGAGCTTTATGATGTCGCTGTTCATGTATATTATCTGCGGTCAGAATGCCTTGAAGCTCATGTCGAGGCCCTTGACGCTGTGGGTAAGTGCGCCTACCGATATGAAATCTACACCGGCCTCGCCATAGGCACGAAGAGTGTCGAGGGTGATGCCGCCCGACGATTCAATCTCCACGTCGGGGTTGGCCTTGCGAATCATGGCGACGGCTTCGGCGGTGCGTCCGGGAGTGAAGTTGTCGAGCATGATGCGGTCGACACCGGCCTCGAGAGCCTGCTTTATTTCATTGTCGTCGCGTACCTCGACTTCAATTTTGAGATTCTTGCCGTTGTCTTTGCACCACTGCTTGGCACGGGCCACTGAGTTGGGAATGCCGCCGGCAAAGTCGTTGTGATTGTCCTTGATAAGAATCATATCGAAGAGGCCGATGCGGTGGTTCTCGCCGCCGCCGATCTTCACGGCCATTTTTTCGAGTATACGCATGCCCGGAGTGGTCTTGCGTGTGTCGAGCACCTTGGCCTTGAGCCCGGTGAGACGGCTCTGGTATTTGTCGGTCATGGTGGCTATACCGCTCATGCGCTGCATTATGTTGAGCATTATGCGCTCGGTCTGAAGCAGTGAGCGTACGGGGCCTTCGACGACAAACGCGATATCTCCCGGATGCACACGACTGCCGTCATTGATGAAGACTTCCATCTTGAGCGAGGGGTCGAACTTGGCGAAAACCTTGCGGGCTATTTCCACGCCCGCGAGTATGCCTTCTTCCTTGACAAGAAGATGCTGACGGCCCATAGCCTCGGCCGGTATGGTGCTGAGGGTAGTGGCGTCGCCGTCGCCGACATCCTCGGCAAAGGCGAGAGTGAGCAAATCGTCGATTAATTTTTCGGTCGATTTCATGTTGTATCGGGTTTAATTAGTAATTTTGTGCAAAAATAATAAAAAATATCGAGCTGACGAGCGTGAAGATTGCACTAATATCAATAGGAAATATGCGCGAGGCGCCACTTCGCGAGCTTTATGAGCGCTATGCGGCGCGTATCCCTCATTATATGCCGTTTGAGGCTCTGGTGATTCCCGACCTGAAGACTACACGCGGACTCACGGCCGAGATGCAGAAACAGCGCGAGGGCGAGGCTATAATGGCCAAAATCGCGCCGGGTGATTATGTGGTGCTGATGGATGAACGCGGCCGAGAGATGACTTCGCGTGAATTTGCCTCGTTTATCGACAAAAAAGCTTCATCGCTCGGGCGCAATCTTGTGTTTGTAATCGGTGGACCTTATGGTTTCTCGGAGAGCGTTTACGGGCGCGCCGACATGAAGATGGGCCTGTCAAAGCTCACTTTCACGCACGAAATGGCCCGGGTGCTCACTGCCGAGCAGATATACCGCGCAATGACTATCCTGCGCGGCGAGCCATACCACCACGACTGATTACAGATCTATCTCCATCAATACCGGACAATGGTCCGACCCGGTAATCTCGGGCAGAATCTCGGCAGCAATAAGTTTGTCGGCCAGTCGTTGCGACACAAGGAAATAGTCGATACGCCATCCCACATTGCGGGCACGGGCATTGGCCCGATAGCTCCACCATGAATAAGCCTTTGCTGTGTCGGGATGCAGATGCCTGAAGGTATCCACGAATCCGCGGGCGAGCAGCCTTGAAAAGGCATCGCGCTCCCGGTCGGTGAATCCTGCGTTATTGCGGTTTGTCTTGGGATTTGCAAGGTCAATCTCCTCGTGGGCCACATTCATGTCGCCGCAGATCACCACAGGCTTGTCCTTGTCAAGACCTTCCACATAGTCGGCAAAGGACTCCTCCCATTCCATGCGGTAGTCGATGCGGGCGAGTTCGTTCTGTGAATTAGGGGTGTATACATTCACAAGATAGAAGTCGCCCATGTCGAGTGTGACGATACGCCCTTCGGTATCATGACAATCCACTCCCATGCCTCGCCGGTCAGCGACAGGCGTGTGTCGCGTGAATGTTGCTGTGCCGGAATAGCCCTTGCGCTGTGCGTAGTCGAAATATGATTCGTATCCGTCGAAATGCAGGTCGATTTGGCCGGCCTGCAATTTGGTTTCCTGCAGACAGAAAAAGTCGGCGTCGAGCGCCTTGAATATATCGGCAAAACCTTTGCCCATTATTGCCCGAAGGCCGTTGACGTTCCAGGATATGAATTTCATTGGTGTGATTTTAAAATGCGAAAACGATCTCGGCTACAATTTTGTCGCCGCGGTCGTGGCCGGGAATATAATTGCTGTGATAAAAATATTTCTCGTAGTCAAGAACGAGGTCGCAGCGCATCTTCTTATAGGCATACGACAGTGTGGCTCCGGCGGTGAGGCGCTGCCGCCACGGCTGATCGGCGACAAGCATGCCGTCATCGTCGCGATGACCCGTGGAGTGGGGTGTGCTGCCTTCATAACGGGCCTGAAAACTGAGCCGGTTGAACAGGCCGCGGTGCAGGGGCAGCCCGTAGTCGGCCCACACATTGTATGCGTGGCAGGCACGAAAAGCCGAATTTGTATAATGCTTGTACATGTATTCGGCCTCGGCTGTGAAGCTTCCGAGCGACATAGTGATGCCGGCATTGGCCATATTGATGCGCACCGAGTCGGGTTCCAGTGTCTGATAGCCTGCGGTGACCTTCACTGCGTCAAGATCAAGAACGGCCTTTGCGGCAAATGTCATTTTGCGCGACCACTCATTGTGATCGGAGATGCTGTGCGGACTGAAGACGCCTAAGTCGAGTTTCACGGGAATGCCGGGTGCCGAGGTCATTGCCTGTACGCCCACAGCGCGGTTGTTGGCAAGATCGCGGCCTATGAACGATCTGTTGGCAAATATATATGTGCCGGGACCACGGAAAGAGTCGAGCCCGAATGGAATGCGGAATTGTCCCGCTTGTAGTCTTATCCACTGCGAGGCATCGAAGCGTACCCATCCGTCAAGAAATTTGAACGAGCCACGGTCGCACAGGTCGGCGCGGAGATAATACTGCACCGGCCGGGCGATATTGCCCCGGAGCCATACCCTGGCGTTGCGGAGCGCGAATCGGTTGTCGCCGGCCATGCCATGTGATGTGGCCATCTCCCAGCGCACGCGGGCCACGCCGCCAAATTGAGGTGTATAATCCACGGAGTTTGCAGGCTCGGCCGAACAGACCGTAAACGACGCTGCCAGCGCCAGCAATAATGTGGTGATATATCGTGAAACTGTCATATCAGGGCTTTGAGAGTGCAAAGTTAGTAAAAAATGTCGAGCCGACCGTGGCACGCATAAAAATAGCTCGACTGTAAATAAGTTTTCCGACAAAAATTTTCCGGCTTAAGAATATGTTTGCTAACTTTGGAAAGTTTTTCCGACACAAATAAAATGTATAGAAAAGGCAAATTGTACTTCCGCTACGGTACCATGGGCTCGGCCAAGACGGCGCTGCTGCTCACCACGGCGTATAACTTCGAGGAACGCAACATGGACTACATGTGTATGAAGCCGGTTGTCGACACCCGCGAGTCGCGTAATATAATCCACTCGCGTATAGGTATCGAGCGCGAATGTCAATGGATATACAGCAATACCGACCTGTATCAGGTAGCTCTTGACCTGTATGAAAGCGAGCGACGCATCGTCGACTGGTATCTGATCGATGAGGCACAGTTCCTTACCGAGCGTCAGGTCGACCAGTTATCGAGGGTAGTCGATGACTTCGGATCGAATGTTATCTGTTACGGTCTGCGTACCGATTTCCAGACACACCTCTTTGAGGGTTCAAGGCGTCTGTTTGAGATAGCCGACACCATCGACGAGATAAAGTCGACATGCAACTGCGGCCATAAGACTATTGTGAACGCCCGCATAGATGCCAACGGCGACTTTGTGGAAGAAGGCGCCCAGGTTGAGATCGGTGGCGACGACCGCTATGTGGCCGTATGCCGTAAATGCTGGCGCAACAAGCATATCGAGCAGGCATCGCGTGCACAGCTCCCTCTTGATTTCCCTCACGACAAACACAACAAATCCAGGCAATGATACTATGCAATATTAAAGATGCGGGGCGATACAGCGCGCTGTCTCCCCTTATGGCAAAGGCTATAGAATGGCTTAAAAGCTATAATCCGGCTGATTTTGCCGAGGGCAAGATCGACCTCGGCGACGGTGTAGTTGTGAAATGCCAGTCGCCGGCTCTGCTTCCGCGCGAAAAGTCGCGGCTCGAGGTCCACAAACGCTTTATCGACATCCAGGTGCCACTGAAGGGTGTAGAGGTAATGGGCTGGGCTCCGGTCGATACCCTCAGGCATCCGCTGGTGGATTATGATGAAGTGAAGGATGTGGCTTTTTACGGCGATACCTCCACAAGTCTGCTGCATGTAAATCCTGGCCAGATGGCAGTATTCTTTCCTGAAGACGGCCATGCTCCTAATATCGGAATCGGCAATCACCGCAAACTTGTAGTCAAAATCCCGGTGTGAGCGGCAAACCATTGCTGCCCCGGCGATGTTTTATACGTATGAAAAAACTGATTCTTGCTATAATCGGCCTTGTTGTGCCGGCTGCATTATGCTTTGGCAGTTCGCAGCCAAGCGAAACGGTGCGTTATCGTGTGATGTACAAGTGGGGACTGATCAACAAGCAGGCGGGTCATGCCGTGATTAGCCTGCGCGACGACGGTTCGCACTACACATCTCAGCTTGTGGGTCATTCCGAACCATGGGCCGACAAGTTCTTTACCGTGCGTGATACCCTCAACGGTACGATGCACAAGGATGGTCTGCGACCGATTTTTTATGAGAAGAAGGCGCACGAAGGCTCCGAAGACAAGCACGATACCGTCCGCTTTATATATGGCGACAACGGCTCGGTGACCGGCCATTGCACCCGCCACGTCGTGAAGAAGGGTGAACTCAAGGCAAACCAGCAGCAGACGCTGTATGCCGAAGGGCCAACGGTTGACATGCTGTCATCATACTACTATATGCGCAATCTGCCTTTCAATAAATGGCAGAAAGGGCATAAAGAGTCGGTAACCATCTTTTCGGGCAAGCGAAAGGAGACGCTTACATTTGAATATAACGGCATCGAATTTGTACAGGTAGGCAAAAAACGCTATCAATGCTATCACGTGACATTTAAATTCACGGGAGACGGCGGCAGAAAGACCTCCGACAATATGGATGCATGGATTACCACCGATTCGCGCAGATTGCCTGTACAGCTCGAGGGCAAGCTCGTCGTGGGTAAGGTGAAATGCGAGATTATCAACTGAACAAGCCATGGTAGCCCCGGCTGATAAGAACAGACTATCGCGTGTGCGGCGCCTTGCAGACAAGGCGGTAGCGCTGTGGATGTATGTCAGCGACGGGGTGTGGCGCGATTCGAGGCATACTTTCTGGGTCAATGCCATCAAGACAATCAACCTGTCGATAAGATCGTTTCTCAACAGTGACATGCAGACACAGGCCTGCGCCATGACCTACCGCACCTTACTTGCGGTGGTGCCGGCGCTGGCACTGCTTTTTGCCATAGGCCGCGGCTTCGGACTTCAGAATCTGCTGCAGGACGAACTTTTCCACATGTTTCCGGCACAGAAGCAGGCCGTGTCATACGCTCTCGGCTTTGTCGACTCATATCTTAGCAGCTCGTCGGAAGGAGTGTTTGTAGGCGTCGGCCTTGTGGTGTTGCTGTGGACAATGATTTCGCTTTTCAGTAACATCGAGGGTACATTCAATATTATATGGGGAGTGCAGGGGCGCTCGTTCGGACGCAAGATCACCGACTATACAGCCATGCTGCTGATATTGCCTGTAGTGCTGATCTGCGCCGGGGGCATGTCGCTGTTGCTGAGCCGGTCGCTACAGAGCCTGTTTCACTGGGAATTCATGTCGCCGGTTATAACTGCTGTGGTTGAGGGCTCGTCGTGGTTGCTCACATGGCTTTTCTTTACGCTGCTCTATTTGCTCATGCCAAATACCAAGGTGCGATTTGGCAACGCATTCATGGCCGGCATCATGGCCGGCACGGGCTTTTTGGTATTGCAGTGGCTATTCGTGACCGGTCAGATGTATGTGTCCCGCTATAATGCTATTTACGGTTCGTTCTCGTTCCTGCCGCTGATGCTGCTGTGGATGCAGCTTACATGGGTCATCGTCTTTGCAGGCGGAGTGGTCTGCTATTCGTCGCAGAATATATTTATGTACAACTTCAACAATGCCATCCGCAATATGTCGTCGAGTTTCTACGCACGGCTTACGCTGGCTCTGTGCGCGCTGATTGTGCAGAACTTTGTTAACGGCAAGGGCGCCACGCTGATGGAGGATATGGTAATGCGCTATAACCTTCCGCCTAAGCTCGGCTCGCTGATATGCGACCGTCTGGTAAGGGCCGGTGTACTCTCCGTAGTGGAAGTCAGGCCCAAAAGCGATATACGCGGCTATCAGCCGGCGCTCGATCCGTCGAAGATTACTGTAGCCCTGGTTTATGACCGCCTCGACAGACAGGGCTCATCAGATTTCATCCCCGGTTTCAATGAAAATTTCCCCGGGGTAATCGAGGCTTATAACAGGATACATGCAGGAGAGGAGGATATCACCTCGCAAATGCTTCTCACAGATATTAAAATTAACTTTTAACCGACATTAACCATGAAAAAGGTAATTGCCACCACCGCCGCTCCCGGCGCTATCGGTCCTTACAGTCAGGCTATCGATACCGGTACATTCGTATTCGCATCAGGCCAGATACCTATCAATCCCGCCGACGGCAAGATTGCCGAGGGTATCAAGGCCCAGACCCTCCAGTGCATCGCCAATGTAACGGCTATCCTCAACGAAGCCGGGCTTGGCCTTGAGAACGTAGTCAAGACTACAGTCTACCTTCACGACATGAATGATTTCGCCGCCATGAACGAGGTTTACGGTGAGCATTTCCCCGCTCCATTCCCTGCCCGTTCGGCAGTGGCCGTGCGCGAGCTTCCCAAGAAAGTGCTTGTGGAGATCGAGGTTATAGCCGCCCGATAAGGCTTCATTCGCGTGGCCGCAAAGGCTGCAACGCATATTAGGACTGCATTCCGCTTAGAGTATAGATTTGCGGAATGCAGTCTGTTTTATAAGCAACGTGGTACAATATGACATTCAGATTGTGTAAAAATGACCTTGTAAATATAAGTCTTATTTCAATTTATTACTGTCCGCTAAACTTTAGGGAAGATTAGAAAAATAGGGCTGATTCCATTTGCAGGATTCAGCCCTAAATGGTTATATTGGTGTCGCCAAACTATCCAAGAATAACCATGGGCAAAAGTAGTAATTTCTTCGGAC
>JAGANS010000056.1 GCA_017624155.1 Muribaculaceae bacterium
CATAGGGCGTGCGGTCGCCGCTCTTGCCTTGCGGCTGCCGGCAGTGGCTATGCGCACGTCGGGCTTCTATTGCAGCGCGCCGTGGGGATTTGAGTCGGAATACGACTTCCTCAACATCGCCGTGGCCGTGACCTCCGAGCGCGACGCAGCCTGGAGCGAAGCCGAGGCCGAAGCCCTGCTCGACACGCTACAGGGCATCGAGCGCGACATATCGGCCATGCCGCACCGCAATGCCGACGGCAGCTACCGCGACCGCGAAATCGACATCGACATCATCGCCATCGACAACCAGCACATATCTACGCCGCGCCTCACCGTGCCCCACCCCCTGGCGCAGCAACGCCCATTCGTCACCGTGCCCCTTGGCGAAATCACCCAGGGGATTGAAGGGTGAGAAGGAAACACATAAAGACAAAAAAGTCAGAAAGGACAAAAGATATTTTATGTAATTTTTGTCTTTATGTCTTTTTGTTTCCTCTGATTATAATTGTGATTATGATTGTGATTGGAAGCTAATTTTGTAATTTTGCATTGAAAAATAGATAAGCGATGAAATTTACAGCCTTAGAACTGCCCGGCGTGTGGCTCATCGAGCCTGTGCGCCACCGCGACGCCCGGGGATATTTCTGTGAGACATTCCGTGCCGACGAGTTTGCCTCGGCCACCGGGCTACATATCAATTTCGTGCAGGAAAACGAATCAGAATCGGTTCGCGGCACCGTGCGCGGACTCCACTTCCAGGCCGGGGCATCGAGCCAGGCCAAGCTCGTGCGCGTATGCCGTGGCAAGATTGTCGACGTGGCAGTCGACTTGAGGCGCGACTCGCCCACATTTGGCCGTCATGTGGCCGTAGAACTCAGCGACGACAACGGCCTACAGCTTTTCGTGCCGCGAGGCTTTGCTCACGGCTTTGCCGTGTTGAGCGACACGGCGCGCTTCCTCTACAAGGTCGACAACTACTACAACCCCTCGAGCGAACGCACCCTGCTGCTCGACGACCCGGCATTAGGCATCGACTGGCCCGTCGGCCGCGACAAGATGATACTCTCGCCCAAAGACGCCGCCGGCCTCCCCCTAAGCGAAATCGAAACATTCTGACCAAAAAAGTTTGCAAAAAATGTTGTCAGTTTAAAATTTTAATGTAACTTTGCACCGCAAAGCCCAAAGGGGCAGCGTTTTTCGCTTCAATAGCTCAGTCGGTTAGAGCATCTGACTGTTAATCAGAGGGTCGTTGGTTCGAGTCCATCTTGAAGCGCTTATCAATATCACATCTCACACAAGCTTCAATAGCTCAGTCGGTTAGAGCATCTGACTGTTAATCAGAGGGTCGTTGGTTCGAGTCCATCTTGAAGCGCCAAAGCGAGACAGTACGCCTGCCTCGCTTTTTTGCGATTTTTTGGGCCGGTAGGGCGATTTTAGACGTTTTTTTCGTAACTTCGCTCTCTGAATTGAACTTATAGGCCCTTGCGTTCTTTTTTATTATATGAAAAAACTGTTATTTGTGATTGTGGCGCTCGGCCTGCTGGCCGGCATCGCTGTGGAAGCCCAGAGCTCGCGCAGCGATAAGACCCGTGTTGCCCGCGACCTGGCGATTTTCAATGCCGTGGTGAAAGAGCTGCAGATGAACTATGTGGATACCATCGATTCGGAGAAACTCGTGAAGACGGCCATCGATGCTATGCTCCGCGAAATCGATCCTTATACAGAGTATTATCCGCTCGAGAACCGCGAGGAGCTCACCTCGATATCCTCGGGCCAGTATGGCGGCATCGGCGCCTATATCCAGCACCGCAACGGCCGCACCATCATATCCGAGCCTGTGTATGGCGCTCCGGCCGCGACTGCCGGCGTGCGCTATGGCGACGTTATACTTGAGATCGACGGCGAGGACGTGACCGGAATAACTGAAACCGATCAGGTGAGCCGCAAGCTGCGCGGCCAGCCAGGCACGAGTGTCAGAGTGAAAGTGCAGCGACCCTACGTGCAGGATTCGATACTCGAGTTCGACATCATGCGCAAGCAGATATCGATGAATCCCATGCCTTACTCAGGTATCGACTCTACGGGCATCGGATATATACGGCTCACTACCTTCAACGAGCAGAGTGCCAACCTTGTAAAGGATGCGTTCCTCGACATGAAGAAGAACCCCGCGCTCCGCGGCCTTATACTCGACCTGCGCGGCAACGGCGGCGGATTGCTCGAAAGCGCAGTGCAGATCGTGGGTCTCTTCGTGCCAAAGGGTACAGAGGTGGTGCGTACACGCGGCTTCGGCGACAAACATCTGAAAATATACAAGACCACCCGACAGCCTGTCGACCTGAAGCTGCCTCTCGTCGTTATGACCGACGGCAATACGGCGTCCTCATCGGAAATCACCGCCGGAGCCTTGCAGGATCTCGACCGTGCCGTGGTGGTGGGCGATCGCTCGTATGGCAAGGGGCTCGTGCAGGTGCCGCGTCCGCTGCCCTATGACGGGCTGATGAAAGTGACTGTGGCCCGCTATTATATACCCTCGGGCCGTCTGATTCAGGCAATAGATTATTCGCACCGCAATCCCGACGGCTCGCCGGCCCGTATTCCCGACAGTCTTACCCGGGTGTGGAAGACGGCCAATGGCCGCGAAGTGCGCGACGGCGGCGGTATTACACCCGATGTGGCCGCCACCGACTCGTCGATGAACCGCCTTATATATAATGTGCTGGCCGACCAGTGGGCATTTGACTTCGCAAACCGCTATCGTGCCCGTCACGACCGAATAGCCGATGCCGATACATGGCAGCCCGACGACTCTCTGTTCAATGAGTTCAAAGCCTTTATTGATCCGGCGCGTTTCAAATATGACCGTATGTGCGAGAGCGGTATAGACTTCCTGCGACAGGCAGCCCGCACCGAGGGTTATCAGAGCGACTCGGTGACTGTCCTTATCGACAGCCTTGCATCGATGCTAAAGCATGATCTCAACCACGACCTCGACTTCAACCGTCCGGCACTTATCGAAATTCTCGACAGCGAGATAAGCCAGCGCTACTACGATGACGGCGATGTGGTGAAGCGTTCGCTGAAATATGACCTTGAGGTGGATACGGCGCGTGCCGTGCTGCTCGACAAGGAGCGCTATAACAAGATATTACGTCCTGCCAAATGAGCGACGCAGCGCAAGAACCGACGGTGGCCGGCATGCAGCCGCTGAGCGCGGTGCAGGAAATTTTTGCCGGTGAGGCCCGTAGCAAAGCTCTTGCCGCAGCCATAAAGGCCGCCCGCAAGTCGCCGGCCCTTATGTGCGGTGTGGCTGGCTCGTCAGCCGCAATGGCGATTGCCGCATTGCCCAAGGCTAAGGTGCCGGCTGTTGTGATAGGCACTGACGCCGACGACGCCGGGTATCTGTATCACGATCTGAGCCGGCTGCTGGGTGAGGATGCCATGGCCTTCATCCCTTCCGGATTCAAGCGCGACATCCGCTATGGCCAGGTCGATGCCCCGGCTGTCATACTGCGAACCGAAGCGCTGGCGCGTATCGGTACAGACTCAAAGCTTCGGTTTATAGTGACATATCCCGAGGCGCTGGCCGAGCAGGTGGCGTCGAAAGAGGATCTTGCCCGCGACACGATTACACTGACAAAGGGTGCGCATGTCGACCTCACCGAGTTGCAGTGCCGCTTGCGCGACAAGGGCTTCACAGAGGTCGACTATGTGTATGAGCCGGGACACTTTGCCGTGCGCGGCTCCATAATCGATATCTTCGGATATTCGGGCGAGTTGCCCTATCGCATCGATTTCTTCGACGATGAGATAGATTCGATACGCACCTTCAATATTGAGACGCAGCTGTCGGAGCAGCAACTCGACACTGTGTCCATAATGGCCGATGTAGACAGCCGCAGCAAGGGGCAGTCGTTTCTCGAATTCATCGACCCGGCGACACTGCTTGTGGTGCGCGAGCCCGATATGCTCGTCGACCGTATCCGGGCCATAGCCGGCGGCACGATGTCGGAGAATGCATTGATGGCCGATGACGAGGGTATCGACACCAAAGCTATGGAAAGAGTGGTGGACGCCGACGCCTTTGCCGCCGATTATGAGCACTTTGCACGGCTGATGTTCACGGCAGCTCCCGAGAGCGCCCGCCCGGGCGTCTCGGCCCGCATCGACTTCAACTGCACTCCACAGGGCCTGTATCATAAGAATTTCGATCTTATCAGCGAGGCTTTTACAAAGCTGCTCGGCGAGGGCTACCGCATGTATATCCTCAGTGATAATGCAAAGCAGTTTGCCCGTCTGCGTGTTATCTTCGACGACCGTGGCGACAATATCGACTTCACGCCCGTTGAATCGACTCTGCACGAGGGCTTTGTTGATCACGACCGGCGGATATGCGTGTTTACCGACCATCAGATATTCGACCGTTTTCATAAATATACCCTGCGCAGCGACCGCGCACGTTCCGGCAAGCTGGCGCTGTCGCTCAAGGAGCTCAACGCTCTTGAAGTGGGCGACTATGTGGTGCACGTCGACCACGGCGTAGGCAAGTTTGCCGGCCTGCTGCGCACCGACGTCGGCGGCCGTACCCAGGAGATGATCAAGCTTGTGTATCAGAATAATGACATAATATTCGTGTCGATACACTCGCTGCACAAGCTCGCCAAATACCGTGGCAAGGAAGGTGTGCCTCCCAAGCTCAACCGCATCGGCTCGGGTCAGTGGAATAAGGTGAAGGAGCGCACCAAGTCGAAACTCAAGGATATCGCCCGCGACCTCATAAAGCTCTATGCCGCCCGCAAGGAGCAGAAGGGTTTTGCCTTTTCGCCCGACACATATATGCAGGAAGAGCTTGAGGCATCGTTCATATACGAGGATACTCCCGACCAGCTCACCGCCACCAAGGCTGTGAAGGCCGACATGGAGTCGGAGCGCCCGATGGACCGCCTGATTTGCGGCGACGTAGGCTTCGGCAAAACCGAGATAGCTATCCGCGCGGCCTTCAAAGCAGCCGCTGACGGCAAGCAGGTGGCCGTGCTCGTGCCCACCACTGTGCTGGCTTTCCAGCATTTCACTACTTTCAGCGAGCGACTGAAGGACTTCCCTGTGCGCGTCGAATACCTGTCACGCGCCCGTTCGCCCAAGCAGGTCAAGGAGATCCTTGCCGACCTGGCTGCCGGTAAGATCGACATCATCGTAGGAACTCACAAGCTGATCGGCAAGACGGTGAAGTTCAAGGATCTGGGGCTGCTTATAGTGGACGAGGAACAGAAATTCGGCGTGGCCGTCAAGGAAAAGCTCAAACAGCTGAAAGTGAATGTCGACACCCTCACCATGAGCGCTACGCCCATTCCGCGCACACTGCAGTTCTCGCTCATGGGCGCCCGCGACCTCAGCGCCATCACCACACCGCCGGCCAACCGCTATCCCATCGTCACCTCCGTCACCTCGCTCGATGACGCATTGGTGGCCGACGCCATCAACTTCGAGATGGCGCGCGGCGGCCAGGTGTTTTTTGTAAACAACCGCATCGAGGGCCTTTACGAGCTCGAAAATATGGTGAAGCGCCTTGTCCCCGATGCCCGCACTATCGTGGCTCATGGCCAGATGCCGCCCGAGAAGCTTGAGCAGTCGATTGTCGACTTCGCTGCCCACGACTACGATGTACTTCTATCGACAACAATCATCGAGAGCGGCGTGGACATGCCCCGCGTCAACACTATCATAGTCAACAACGCGCAGAACTTCGGCCTCAGCGAGCTGCACCAGCTGCGAGGCCGCGTGGGCCGCTCCTCGCGCAAGGCCTTCTGTTATCTTGCCGTGCCGCCGGGGCTGCCGCTGTCGCCTGTGGCGCGCAGGCGTCTGCAGGCTATCGAGTCGTTCAGCGACCTGGGCTCGGGCATACACATCGCCATGCAGGATCTCGATATACGCGGCGCAGGCAACCTGCTGGGTGCCGAGCAGAGCGGATTCATAGCTGACCTCGGCTATGAGACCTATCAGAAGATACTCAAAGAAGCAGTCACAGAGCTGCGCGCCGAGGAGTTCGCCGGCCTCGACGCCACCCCGCAGAACGATGTGGTCCAGAGCGAGGACTTTGCCGCCGACTGCGTCATCGAATCCGACCTTGAGCTGCTGCTGCCTGCAACATACGTGCCGCAGGCAGCCGAGCGCATAGCTCTGTATCAGGAACTCGACTCCATCGACCGCGACGATCAGGTGGAGGCGTTCGCCTCG
Source organism: Muribaculaceae bacterium (assembly GCA_017624155.1). Lineage (GTDB taxonomy): Bacteria > Bacteroidota > Bacteroidia > Bacteroidales > Muribaculaceae > CAG-873. The sequence goes on from JAGANS010000056.1 coordinate 6,217, forward strand.
CGCCTACGCGACCGCTTCGGCCAGATACCGCCCGAGACTGAGGAACTGCTGCGTATCCCCCGACTGCGCCGTCTGGCCCGCCGCCTCGGCATCGAGAAGGTGAATCTCAAGGGCGGGGTGATGTATATCTACTTTGTGGGCGAGAGTAACAAGGCCTATTACATGTCGCCGATGTTCGGGCGGCTGCTCACCTACCTTAATCTGCATCCGCGCCGTGTGAAGATACGTCAGAATGCTGCCCGCCAGTCGTTTGCCATTCTTAATGTCAAGAATGTAGCCACAGCTGTCGCCATCCTTGAGGAAGTGCTCACACTGCCGGTGAGCTGATGCGCGTCAAGGGTTAAATTTACTTAACGGCAACCGGGCGGGACGCTCGGTTGTTTTTATTTTTGTAACTTTGTAAATCGTACAACCCTAACCCCCCCGACGACCGATGTTTCAATTAGTAATAGCAACGATATTATGCCTTGTGGCTGTAGTGATGGCCTTCTTCCGGCGTTTACCCGCCGCGGCTGTCGCATTTGCCGGCATGCTTGTTGCCGGGCTGAGTGCCGGGAGCATGCTCCTGTCGGGGCAGTTGTGGTTCTGGGGTATTGCGGCCGCGATAGTCACGGTTAATCTTTATATGTCTGAAATTCCGTCCGTTACGTCGCTACGGCTATATACTGTGGGTGGCGCGCTCGCCGGAACGGCCGTAGGCGCTGCTTTCGGCACGATGGCATCGCTTATCGTATGCGGTGCCGTAGGGGCGTTCCTCGGCTTCGAGGCATTCCGCCGCACTCCCGACGGCCGCATGAATGCTGCGTTCGCACGTCGGCTTATGATATTTGCCGACGTTGCTATCCCGGCCATAATCACATTTTTCATCGCCGCAATTACGCTGGCACAACTTCCTCTCTTCCGCTCATGAAACAGACAATCATCGCTATCATCGCTCTGCTCGCGTCTGCATTTGCATGTCAGGCGCGCATGGCTGTAAAGACTTCGCTCGGCAAACCAGACCTTGAGGCTATACGCAAGGCATCGACCGACGAAAACTCAAAGTATTATTATCCCAGGCTGCTCAAGGAATTCATGGCCAACGACACGACCATGACCGACGAGGACTTCCAATATTTCTATTACGGGACGTTCTTTCAGGAGGATTACGATCCATACCGTCCACAGGCCAATCCCGATGAGCTGGCACGGCTTACCCCCCTGTTCAACAAGAAGCAATGGTCGCGTGCCGAGCGCAAGCAGATTCTCGACTTCGCCATGTCGTCGCTTGCCGACAATCCGGTGAATCTGCGTCAGCTCACCAACCGTATCTTCGTGTATGAGCAGAACGGTAAGTATGATCTGGCCAAGATATGGCAATATAAACTCAACCATCTGCTGCTGGTGATAGCCTCGTCGGGAAACGGTACCGAACCCGAGACCGCCTGGACGGTCGTATATCCGCAGGATGAATACGACTTTCTCAACCTGTCGGGCATCACGGCCCGTGAAGCTAAGTTTCAGGAGCCTTTTTACGATTATATTATTGTGAATCCCAGGACTCCGACATCACCTACAGGATATTATTTCAACATATCCGAGCTTCTGCATCAGTATTACATTAAACATCCCTCCGAGCGCTAAATCATGCGTATAAAAGCACTGCTCGCCGCCCTGGTGATGGCGGCTGTCACCGCTGTCGCAGCGACATATTCACCGTCGCAGATCCCCGACGTGCATCGCGCCGACCGCCGGGACTTTGTGGCCAATCCCGACGGCGTTCTGTCGCGCGAGACGGTCTCTATCGCCAACTCCATGCTCGACTCGATGCGGCGTGCGCTCACCGTAGAGCCGATGCTTGTCGTAGTCGACAATATCACGGATCCCGATGATGCCTCGGAATTTGCCACAGAGCTATTCGGCCTGTGGGGTCTCGGCAAGGCCGACAAGGACAACGGGCTGCTGATTCTGATCGTGAAAGATCAGCGCAAGGCCACCATCCGCACAGGCTACGGTCTGGAGGGCGCTCTCCCCGACATCACCTGCGGCCGCATAATCCGCGACGCAATGGCTCCGAAGTTCCGCGAAGGCAAGTATGACCTTGGTACTCTTGATGCTATCGGGTTAATATACAACATCCTGTCCGACCCCGAGACGGCTGCGGAATATCGTTCGGATGAAGCCGATGCCGACGATACTGCCGGCGACAGCGGCGTCGACGGATTCGCCATCTATCTGGCCATCTCCGCCTTTGTGGCTCTGTGCATGCTGGCATCGTTCCTGATCAATCTGTATGAGGTGCGCAAGCGCTCGGATTACAGCAAATACCGCGCGTTTGCCGACTGGAAGCCCGTATTCCTCGCGCTGTCGGCGTTCGGACTCGGTATCCCGCTGATAGCTGCCATTCCCCTTGTGCTATGTCTGAACCACTGGCGCAACCACACACGCAAATGTCCCAACTGCGGCGCTGTGATGCGCAAGGTCGACGAGGTCCACGATAATGATTATCTCACCCCGGCCCAGGACCTTGAAGAGCGCATAGGCTCGGTTGATTATGATGTGTGGCTGTGTCCTGACTGCGGCGAGACCGATGTGCTGCCATACACATCGCGCACATCGCCCTATATAGAATGCGACAAGTGCCATGCCCGTACGGCGCGCCTTGTGCGCACCCGAGTGGTGGAGCGCCCGACAGCCCGTTCTAAAGGCAAGGGCGTGCGCGAATATGAATGCCTCAACTGCCATCACCGCAACGACCGCTACTATGACATCGCGCCTGAGCCGGATGCACTTGCCGCAGCCGCGGCCGGTGCGGCCATCCTCGGATCGTCGCGTCGCAGCGGCGGCTTCAGCGGTGGGTTCGGCGGAGGAAGCTTCGGTGGCGGATTTGGCGGTGGCATGACCGGCGGCGGAGGCGCCACAGGAGGATGGTAAGCGACGATAAGCAGGCCATGCAGTGGCCGCGCCTTATTTGCGACAAGCGCTTTGGCCTCGAGGACTTCCACGACCCGCGCAAGAGCGCTGTCCGCACCGATTTTCGCAGGGATTACGACAGGCTTGTGTTCTCGTCGCCATTCCGGCGCCTGCAGAATAAGACTCAGGTATTCCCGCTGCCGGGCAGCATCTTCGTGCACAATCGTCTCACTCACTCGATGGAAGTGGCCTGTGTGGGCAAGTCGATGGCCGACGAGATAGCCATAGGACTGCGCGCACGGTATGCCGGCGAGGATTGGGCCGACGCATTCAATCACATCGGAGACATCGTGGCCGCGGCATGTCTGGCTCACGATCTCGGGAATCCACCCTTCGGCCATTCGGGCGAGAAAGCCATCGCTACATTCTTCAGCGAGGGCGCCGGCCGTGAACTCCAGCCGTTGCTGAGCGAATCGGAATGGGCCGATCTGATACACTTCGAGGGCAATGCCAATGCCTTCCGCGTGCTCACCCATCAGTTCAAGGGGCGGCGGCGCGGCGGATTCGCGATGACTTACTCCACTCTGGCCTCGATAGTGAAATATCCCTACGAGTCGCGGCTTGCGGGGAAAAAGGGCAAATTCGGATTTTTTACCTCAGAGGCCGCCGACTTCGACAAGGTCGCTGCCGAGCTTGGCCTGTTAAGCCGTCCCGGCGACGCCGGCGAGCGCCGCTATGTGCGCCATCCGCTGGTGTATATTGTCGAGGCGGCCGACGATATATGTTATGAGGTGATGGATATCGAGGACGCGCACAAGTTGCGCATACTCACCACCCGCCAGGTTATCGAAGCCTTCCTGTCCTATTTTCCCGTGGAGCGCCGCCGTCACATGGAGGAGGTTATGGCGGGCGTGGCCGACCCCAATGAGAAGATCGCTTATCTGCGCTCGTGTGTGGTCGGTGTGCTGGTGCAGCGCTGCGCCGAGGCTTTCCTTGCCAATGAGGACGCCATACTGCGCGGTGAGATGCAGGGCTGCCTGCTCGACCACATACCTCAGCTCGAGCGCGAGGGCTATGCCCGATGCAACGAGATATCCTGGAGCAAGATATACTGCTCGGGCGATGTGGTGGACATCGAACTGGCCGGCAACCGCATCATCACATTCCTGCTCGAAAAACTCACTCATGCCGTACTGCATCCCGAGCTTAATTACTCGCGCCTGCTGCTGGCAAAATTCCCCGATCAGTACGACGTGGCCGCGCCCACGCTCTTCGGCCGCATACAGGCCGTGCTCGACCATCTCAGCGCCATGACCGATGTATATGCCCTCGACCTCTACCGCAAACTCAACGGTATACAGCTGCGCATCGAAAACTGACCGCGCCGGTATGCATCTAAAATTTTGCCGTTTGCACCGTTTTTCGTAACTTTGCGCAAAATATCACGTGATGTTACAAAGAATCGCCGACTTACGCGCAGAAATCGAAGCTCTCACCGCGGCTGACGCCGCCGAGGTGGAGGCCCTGCGCATCAAATATCTATCCAAGAAGGGCCTGGTATCGGCCCTGATGAACGACTTCCGCTCGGTGCCGGCCGATCAGAAGCGTGCCGTTGGTCAGGCAATCAACGAGCTCAAGACCTTTGCCACTGACAAGGTGAACAGCCTGCGCGACGCACTGTCGACCGCATCGGCCGAGGACACCGGTCTCGATCTCACCCGCACGGCCGCTCCGCTGCGCTGCGGCACACGCCATCCGCTGTCGCTGGTGCGCGAGGAAATCATCGCCATCTTCCGCCGGCTTGGCTTCAATATCGCCGAGGGTCCCGAGGTGGAGGACGACTGGCATGTGTTCTCGTCGCTCAACTTTGCCGCCGATCACCCTGCCCGCGACATGCAGGATACATTCTTCATCAACCGTATGCCCGACGTGCTGCTGCGCACTCACACATCGAGCGTGCAGAGCCGCGTGATGGAGCACACACAGCCGCCAATCCGCATCATCTGCCCAGGCCGCGTGTACCGTAACGAGGCTATTTCGGCCCGCGCACACTGCTTTTTCCATCAGGTCGAGGCACTGTATGTCGACAAGAACGTGACATTCGCCGACCTGTTGCAGACCCTTCAGTATTTCGCCGCCGAGATGTTTGGCAGCGAGACAAAGATACGTCTGCGCCCGTCATATTTCCCCTTCACCGAGCCATCGGCCGAGATGGACATCAGCTGCAACATCTGCGGCGGCAAGGGCTGTCCCTTCTGCAAGGGTACCGGATGGGTGGAGATTCTCGGCTGCGGCATGGTCGATCCCAACGTGCTTGATGCCTGCGGTATTGATTCCAAGGAATATACCGGATTTGCCCTCGGCATGGGTGTGGAACGCATCGCCAACCTCAAGTATCGCGTCAACGACCTGCGTCTGTTCTCGGAGAACGACGTGCGCTTCCTCGACGAGTTCACCGGCACGCACTGATGAGGTCGCAAGAGCGCTATGCGCGGGTGATCGGACTCTTCAGGGAGCACATGCCTGCGCCAAGTACCGAACTGCACTATTCAAATCCCTATCAGCTGCTTGTGGCGGTGATACTGTCGGCTCAGTGTACCGACAAGCGTGTCAATATGGTCACGCCGGCGTTTTTCGAGGCATTCCCCACGCCCGAGGCGCTTGCCGCGGCCACAGCGGAGCAGGTATTCGACAAGATAAAGTCGGTATCATATCCCAACAACAAGACCCGCTCGCTGATAGGCATGGCCCGAAAGCTGGTGGCCGATTACGGCTCGCAGGTACCCGACGATATCGAATCGCTGATGTCGCTGCCCGGTGTTGGCCGCAAGACCGCCAACGTGATACTGTCGGTGGTATTCGACCGTCCTGCGATGGCTGTCGACACACATGTATTCCGTGTGGCCGAGCGTATCGGACTCACCACCCGCAGCAAATCCCCTCTTGAAACGGAAAAAAAGCTTGTCGGGAATATCCCCGAGGAGGATATTCCCGATGCGCACCACTGGCTCATACTGCACGGGCGCTATGTGTGCAAGGCACGCAAGCCCGAGTGCGAGGACTGTTTCCTCAAGGGAGTATGCCGGGCTTATCCGCGGTTTGAGCGCGAGCGCGCGGCCCGCAAGGCTCTCGCTGCCGTAAAGGATTCACCTAAGTGATGGAAGAAACATTTCTTACGATAATCGAGGTACTCGGCACCATAGCCTTCGCCATATCCGGCATAAGGCTTGCGGCGGCCAAGCGTTTCGACTGGTTTGGAGCCTATGTCGTAGGCCTTGTCACCGCCATAGGCGGCGGAACGGTGCGCGATGTGCTGCTCGACATCCCGGTGTTCTGGATGCTGTCGCCCATGTATTTGAGTGTTACCGGAATATCGCTGCTCACAGTAGTGATATTCCAGCGCTTGCTCGTGGGCGGTATGCGCACGCTGTTCATATTCGATGCCATCGGTCTGGCGCTGTTTGTGGTGGTCGGTATCGAGAAGACACTGGCCGCGTCGTATCCCATGTGGGTGGCTATAGTGATGGGAATCATCACCGGTTCGTTTGGCGGTGTGACGCGCGATATCCTGCTCAACGAGGAGCCTCTCTTCTTCCGCAAAGACATATATGCCACTGCCTGCCTGGCGGGCGGAGTGGTCTACTGGCTGCTGAGCATCGCCGGCACGCCGGTATGGCTGCCGCAATGCATGTGCGCCGCCACAGTGATCGGGCTCCGTGTGGCCGCCGTACATTACGGATGGTCGCTGCCGATACTCAAGGTCGACCCCAAATCGTTGCCAAAGGACGATGATAAAGGGTGATTTTCATCTGTGAAAAATGCCCCGCGATGCGTTAAAAAATCATATTGAGGCTGCTAAAACGGACCTTTAGACAAAAAATATCGAGAAAAATTTCTCTAATTGCAAAACTATCACTAACTTTGCACCGCAAAATCGCAATTCATTAGTAATTTAAAATATAAAACTATGTCTGAAACAGCAAACCGCGTTGCGGCTATCATCACCGACAAGCTCGGTCTCTCCCCCGAACAAGTAACACCCGAAGCTGCGTTCACCACCGACCTCGGCGCTGACTCTCTCGACACCGTTGAACTCATCATGGAGTTCGAAAAAGAATTCGACATCGAAATCCCCGACGAAGACGCCCAGAACATCAAGACCGTTCAGGACGCAGTCGATTACATCGAAAAGCACAAGGGCTGATATCCCTCTACGAGGATATAAGCATCCCGCCCCCTCCTCATATCCCCCATTCGCTTCATAAATCATTATGGCGGCGCTTCGGGGGTACATTTTTATTATAACAAACACCTTGTAACATGCAACTAAAACGTGTTGTAGTAACCGGCATGGGCGCTATCACGCCCCTCGGCCATGACGTCGCCTCCACTTGGGAAGCCGCCAAGAACGGCGTGAGCGGAGCCGGCCCCATCACCCACTTCGACGCCTCTAAGTTCAAGACTCAGTTTGCCTGCGAAGTCAAGGACTTCAATCCTGAAGAATACTTCGACCGCCGCAAGCTGCGTCAGCTCGACCTCTACGCACAATACGCACTGGTCGCTGCCCGTCAGGCTGTCGAAGATGCCGGCATAGAAAAAGACGACGCCAAGGACCTCAACAAAGACCGTGTGGGCGTTATTGTTGCTGCCGGCATCGGCGGCCTCCACACATTCGAGGAAGAGGCCGGATATTACGCTCTCAACGAAGATAAAGGACCCAGATATAATCCATTCTTCATCCCCAAGATGATCGCCGACATTGCTTCGGGTCATATCTCGATGGAGTATGGCTATCATGGTCCCAACTATGGCGTGGTATCGGCATGCGCATCGTCCAACAACGCCATCATCGACGCGTTCAACCTCATACGCCTCGGCAAGGCCGACGTAATGCTCACCGGCGGTGCCGAAGCTGCCATATACCCTGCCGGCGTGGGCGGCTTCAACTCGATGCATGCCCTCTCCACCCGTAATGATTCACCTGAGACCGCCTCGCGTCCCTTCTCCAAGAGCCGCGACGGATTCGTGATGGGCGAAGGCTCGGTGGTACTCGTGCTCGAAGAGCTTGAGCACGCCCTGGCCCGCGGTGCCAAGATTTACGCTGAGGTCGCCGGCGGAGGCATGTCGGCCGACGCACACCACCTCACAGCCACACATCCCGAAGGCCTCGGCGCCATCCTCGCCATGCGCAACGCTCTCGAGGACGCCGAGATGAAGCCCGAGGACATCGACTATATCAACGTTCACGGCACATCCACCCCCGTGGGCGATATCTCCGAGGTGAAGGCCATCGTGAAAGTGTTCGGCGACCATGCGCACAAGCTCAATATCTCTTCGACCAAGTCGATGACCGGCCACCTGCTCGGTGCCACCGGCGCCCTCGAGGCAATGTTCAGCATCAAGGCTGTTCAGGACGACATCGTACCCCCCACGATCAACCACGAGGAAGGTGACGAAGACGAGGAAATCGATTACAGCCTCAACTTCACATTCAACCGCGCTCAGGAACGTCCCGTGCGCGCCGCCCTCTCAAATGCATTTGGTTTCGGCGGCCACAATGCCACCGTGATCGTCAAGAAATTCCAGAAATAAGAATTCTCATGCCATAATCCTCAAGGCCACGCCCCCGTCAGGGAAGCGTGGCCTTGAACTTTTTTTGCCCCGCCGCTTGCCCGCGCCCGCAAAAAGCACTACTTTTGCATCCGTAACATGTAGCTTGTGAAAACATTATGCTTGTAAAGACTTTCGGAGCCGCCGTCCAGGGTATAGACGCCCTCATCGTCACCGTCGAGGTGTCGGTGCAGAACGGCATCGCATTCACCATCGTCGGCCTGCCTGATACTGCCGTCAAGGAGAGCCATCAGCGTGTAATATCGGCCATACGGCACTCGGGATTCGACTATCCGCGCCGCAATGTGGTGGTGAATATGGCGCCTGCCGATGTGCGCAAAGAGGGTGCGGCATACGACCTGCCTATCGCGATAGGCCTCCTCGTGGGTTCGGAGCAGATACAGGCTCCGGAGCTCGACCGGTGCATCATCATGGGCGAGCTGTCGCTCGACGGCTCGGTGTTGCCTGTGCGTGGCGCATTGCCCATGGCCATCGAGGCCCGTAAGCGCGGCTACCGCTCGATAATAGTGCCGCAGGCCAATGCCACCGAGGCTGCCGTAGTGAATAAGCTCGATGTCTACGGCGTGGATAATCTGCGTCAGGTTGTCGACCATCTTAGCGGCAAGGCAACGTTGCAACCGGTGGTATTTGACACCCGGGCTGAGTTTGCCCGCGAGCAGCAGTCGTTTGACTTCGACTTCTCGGAGGTCAAGGGGCAGGAAAGTGTTAAACGCGCCTTCGAGGTGGCCTGCGCCGGCGGTCACAATATATTGCTTGTAGGCCCTCCCGGCTCGGGCAAATCAATGATGGCCAAGCGACTGCCATCGATCATGCCTCCGTTATCTCTTGCCGAGGCTCTTGAGACAACAAAGATACACTCGGTGGCCGGCAAGCTCAAGAGCGGCTCGCGGCTGATGACATCACGGCCTTTCCGTTCGCCCCACCACACCATATCGCCCGTGGCGCTTGTAGGCGGTGGCTCTAATCCCCGTCCCGGCGAAATATCCCTGGCTCACAACGGCATACTGTTTATGGACGAATTCCCCGAGTTCCCGAGGCAGGTACTCGAGGTGCTCCGCCAGCCGCTTGAAGACCGTCATATCACCATAAGCCGCGCACGCTATGCGGTGGATTATCCGGCCGGATTCATGCTCGTGGCGTCGATGAATCCCTGTCCTTGCGGCTTCTACAACCATCCCACCAAGGAATGTACCTGCCCGCCCGGAGCTGTGAGCAAATATCTGGCCCGTATCTCAGGCCCGCTGCTCGACCGGATCGACATCCAGTGCGAGATACTGCCGGTGCCGTTCGAGAAACTGTCATCGACGGCTCCCGGCGAGCCCAGCGCCGATATCCGCGCCCGTGTGGTGGCAGCCCGCGCCATACAGGCCGCGCGCTTCGCCGGCGAGCCCGACGTGCACTGCAACGCGCAGATGAATTCGCGGCTGATTGCGCGCCACTGCGCCCTGTCCGATGAGGCGCTTGCCATTCTGAGCCATGCCATGACCCGCTACGACATGAG
>JAGANS010000057.1 GCA_017624155.1 Muribaculaceae bacterium
GCTCCGACAGGATATTGGCAAAGGCATAATCGACTATCTGCTGGTAAATCGGTTTGTCGGCGTGAAAATCCATAGGCATCAGTACTGCATACGCCTTACACGGCGGTAAGTCAATATTACTGTCACGGTGAGACACACTATGGTAATGCCCGTGAGGGTGTTGAGCAGGCGCGAAAGGATATGATTGACGATCTCGGGCACCATCTCGTCGCCGACATTTTCCGAGGCTAATGCGGCGACATTTTTAGCCTCGAATATAGCGACGACAAAGCCGATAAGGCCCGATATAATCCCATAGCCGAGGAGAGTGCCGATAGCGGCTCCGATGCCTTTGAGGACACGGTGCCGGCGGGCGATGAGCACGGTAAGGAGCACCACGGCGACCGGCGTCAGCTCCATGAACAGACGCTGCAGGATGAATATCGGACTGAGCACACTGATGCCGGAGTTGGTGAAACCCTCGAGAACAGTGGGGAGGAAGTACCCGTATATTCCGTTGTCGTCGCCGAAGATAAGGCCGCTGAGCGAATTGAGCGAGGTCCACAGCGCCAGAACAGCCAAAGGCATTATGACCAGCGAATGTAATATATAAAAAGTGGCTTTCTCGGCCGCCGTCGCCGGCAGCTGTATCTGCATCGCCCGGTCGTTGTAGACCGTAAACACGAGGGGGCCGAGGTATACGGGAAAGAACAGCAGGGTGTTGATGAATGAAAACAGCCCCATACTCTCGAGCAGGCGGGCAAGCATGGCCATCCCGAACATGGCAAACACAACAGCCAGTGTCCAGATCCACTGGCGCATAATGGCCGGGGAATAATACGACCAAATAAGGTCGAGGCGGCGAAATGAGAACTTATCGGTCATTGCGGTGGTCTTGATCGGTTGTCGTGATGTAAGCAACAAGCGCATCGCCGGCCGGCGACATAGCGGCCGAGTATAGCAGACGATAATCTATATCGGTGTCGATGCAGTCGGTATTCGGGATGATCGCCATGAAGCGGCCGCGGTCGGGTTCCTGATACAGAGCGCCGGGCACGGGAGAGGGCGATGTGACGAATGCCACGCGCTCGAGCACCTGCCATACGGGCATGCTAAGGCGCAGACGCCCGGCGTGCATTATCATCACATTTTCGAACAGCGAGCCGAGGTCGTACACATTGTGTGTGGAAATGATGACGGTGGAATCGTCACCTATCGAACGCGTGAGCACCCTGCGCAGAATTTTCTTGGCATCGATGTCCATGCCGTTGGCGGGCTCGTCGAGCAGAAGGACCGGCGTGCGCAGAGCCAGCGCATAGGATATGTAGGCCTTGCGGCGCATACCCAGCGACATGGTGCGTATCCTTTCATTGCCCGTCAGACCGAAGTCGGCCAGATTTGCATACATCAGCTCATAGTTGAAGTTGGGGTAGAACTGTCCGTGGCAACGCGCCATGCGTGATATGGTTGAGAAGGCACACTCGAAGTCGTCGGGCATGAAAAATATGTCGCGCAGGGTGTGGGGACGGCGCAACGACAGCTCTGTGCCATTGTAGGCGCAGGAGCCCTCAGTCGGGAAAAGCAATCCGCTGAGGAGATGCAGCAGGGTCGTCTTGCCGGCACCGTTCTCGCCGAGCAGGAGATGCAGACCGGGGCCAATCTCGGCTGTGATATCGTTGACAGCACGCGCACCACGCCGATAATCATACGTAAGATTTACGAGACTATACATATTACAATATGATAATGCAGAGGAGAACGGTGAGAAGAGCGAGGAGGAATGTCTTCATAGAGCTGTGATGATTGAGTGTTGATATTGAGTGCGTCGAGCGGTGCAACAGATAAATAGTGTTGTACATCACTAACACACCGCAAAGGTATGTATTATTTTTATATCTGCAAAGAAAAAAAGTGACAAATCATAAAAAATCGTGCCCGGGAACCGTTTTTCTTGTTTAACTGCTGAAAAAAATGTATTTTTGCAGAAATTTGACGTTGCTCCGCAGGGAGCAGGCATTGATAGCTCCGGCTAAGGTATTGACACAGGTACAGGATGTATTTTTCTTTTGAAATAACTCAGTTGCAATGGACTCTGCTGCAGGTCGCACTGGTATTGATACTGGTGGCACTCGGTGTGTTTACCTCGCGTGTGCTGGCCGTGAAGCGTGCGGCCCGCCGATCAGGTGAAGATGAGATATCCGACAGGTATGAGAATGTGGCCGTCATCGTGTACTCCAACGATGATGCAGGCGACCTCGCCACATTGCTGCCTCAGATTCTCGGTCAGGATTATCCGGCCGAAATGGAGGTAGTGGTGGTAAATGAGGGCGACTCGCCATCGGTGCGTGAGGTGGTGACGGACCTTCAGATGACCCATAGCAATCTCTATCTTACGTCCACGCCCGACGGAGCCCGCAATCTGAGCCGCAAGAAGCTTGCCGTCACCCTCGGCATCAAGGCCACACGTATGCCTGTGGTGGTGCTGACGACCGCCGACACACTTATAAAATCGGACCAGTGGCTGCGCGCCATGTGCCGTCATTTCATACAGGGCAGCCCCACCGAGGTAGTGCTGGGCTATGCATCGGCGCCGCCATACGAGGACCGGGCTGCGGGCGCGCGGGCGCGGTCGTTTGACCACGTTGCTGAATCCGCGGCATGGATCGCGCCGGCAGCGAAGGGCCGTCCCTGGCGTGGCACCGGGCATAATATAGCCTACCGCCGCGACCTGTTTTTCCGCAACAAAGGCTTCTCGCGGCATCTCAACCTGCGCGACGGCGACGACGACATATTCGTGTGCGAGATAGCACGCCCCGGCAATACGATGATTGAGCTGTCGCCCGAGGCATGTGTGGAAGTTCCCGGGGCCAACGCTCCCCGGGCCTACCGCCACCGCAACGCAAGGCGCCGCTTCACCGAGCGCTTCATAAGCCGCAGGCCTCACGTGGCCGGAACCGTGTCATTCGCGGCCTATATGCTGGCGCCTGTTCCCGCCATCGCTGCAGGAGCGCTGTCGCCGGCCAACATATTCGGATGGGCGGCCTGCGCCGGCATCACAGTGGCCTGGTGCGCCACCGGCATGATATGGCGAGCCGCCGTGATGACACTCAACGGGCGCCGGCTGCTGCTCACGCTGCCTGTGCTTGCCGCGACACGTCCGCTGCGCAAGACATACACCGCTCTGAGATGCATCATCAGGCCCGACAAACGTTATACCTGGGAATAAATATCTGAAACGACAAAAGCGAATACCAATCCTAAAGCGTACATACTAACAGCATAACCATATATCACCTTTCATTTCACCCAAATTGACCATGCACCGTCAGACTTTCGACTCATTAGATCTAACGATACTCAAATCACTTTCGGGCAATGCCCGCAAGCCCTATCTCGAAATCGCCCGCGAATGTGGCGTATCTGGCGCAGCCATCCACCAACGCATACAGCGCATGTATGCCGCCGGCGTTATCACAGGCGCCGAGAGCAACATCTGCCCCGAGGCCGTGGGCTATGAGACATGTGCTTATGTAGGGATATTCCTTAACGATCCTGCACAGTTCCAGTCGGTAGTTGACTCGCTCGAAGAGATTCCTGAAATCGTGGAATGTCACTTCACCACGGGTCAGTATGACATTTTCATCAAGATCTTCGCCCGCAACAACGACCACCTGCTCGACATCCTGCAAAATCAGATCCAGGCTCTTGGACTTGCACGCACCGAGACCCTCATCTCGTTCAAGCAGGTATTCAAGCGTCCTCTACCAATTCAGGACTACCGCGATTGAAACGTGCCGTATCAAGCGCGCTATTGTGCGCCATAATGCTGCTGAGCGCGCCTGACGCCGAGGGCGGCGACTTTACAAGGGATTTCCGCGACTCCACTCTGCGCATCGACTATGTGCTGGCCGGCGCGCCTCAGGGTTCGCGGCCCGTGCTGGCCATATCCGGTATTTCGCGATACCGGGGATGGGGCGGCCGGAGGGTCAACCTCGATACCACCCCTCTCGCCGGCAACGCCGATGTGACAATTACCGATGCATCGAGCGGCGACACATTATATATATGTCCGTTCTCCACACTATTCCATGAGTGGCTGGCCACTGCCGAGCCGGCGGCGCCGGCGGCGATGGAGGGCACAGCGCTGCTGCCTATGCCGCGCCGCGCGGTGAACGTGTGCATCTCGCTGCGCGACAAATACCGGCGCCCGCTCACATCCACGACCATATCCGTCGATCCGACCGACATCATGATAGCCGACCATACGGCCGATGTGCCGCTGCCCCACAAATATATCTACCGTGGTGAAAATCCAGATTCGGCCAAGATACGCGTGGCCGTGCTGGCCGAAGGCTTCACGGCCTCGGAGATGCCGCAGTTTGATGAATATGCCCGGCGGGCGGTCGATGCGATACTGGAGCACAGCCCGTTTGCCGAGCGGGCCGAATCGTTTGACTTCATAGCAGTGGAGACAGTATCACCCGACAGCGGTGTGGCCGTGCCGCAGGCAGGCGAATGGCCGCATACGGCTTTCGGGTCGCACTTCAATACCTTCGGTTCGGAGCGCTATCTCACGTCGCCCAGGATTCATGCCATATATGATGCCATAGCCCCGCTCAAGGCTCAGCATATAATAATTCTGGCCAATACGGCAACATACGGCGGCGGTGGCATTTTCAACTTCTACACTATCACCGCGGCCGCCAATGAGCTGATGCCGCAGGTGACGGTGCATGAGTTCGGGCACAGCTTCGCCGGCCTCGCCGACGAATATTTTTATGCCGACGACCTGATGGACAACACATATCCCACCGACATCGAGCCGTGGGAGCCCAACATCACCACACAGACCGACTTCGGCTCCAAATGGCAGTCGCTTGTCGATGAGGGCCGGGCCGGGCTGATTGAAGGCGGCGGATACCGGGCTACGGGGATATGGCGCAGCGCCGACAACTGCCGTATGCGCACCAATACCAGCGGAGGATTCTGCACGGTGTGCCGAAATGCCATAGAAAGAGTCATTGACTGGCAGACCCGCCCGTGATTTCAATGCCAAAATGGCAGTGACCCGTGACACTGCAGGCACAAAAGCAAGCCAAAACATTTTTGGCATACGATTTGTTTATTCTTTACCAAAGCAACGTAAAGAAAACAACATAAAACAAAAAATATAAAATTCAACTATCATGGGAAAAATCATAGGCATTGACTTAGGAACCACCAACTCCTGTGTCGCAGTACTTGAAGGTAACGAACCTCAGGTAATCCCCAACAGCGAAGGCCGCAACACCACCCCGTCGGTGGTGGCATTCGTAGAAGGCGGTGAACGCAAAGTGGGTGACCCCGCCAAGCGTCAGGCCATCACAAATCCTAAACGCACCATCTACTCGATCAAACGCTTCATGGGCGAGACATACGATCAGGTAGCAAAAGAAATAGAACGCGTACCCTACAAGGTAGTGCGCGGCGACAACAATACTCCCCGCATCGACATCGACGGCCGCGAATACACTCCGCAGGAAATCTCAGCAATGATCCTGCAGAAGATGAAAAAGACCGCCGAGGACTACCTCGGACAGCCCGTGAGCGAAGCTGTCATCACCGTGCCCGCCTACTTCAACGA
>JAGANS010000058.1 GCA_017624155.1 Muribaculaceae bacterium
AACAAAGGGTCACTCGAATATCGAACAGGGAGCAAGGCAGTTGGTGGTGCAGGATGCGTTCGATACGAACTGCTGGCCGGCATATGTGTTTTCGTTGACGCCGCATACAAACATGGGGGTGTCGTCCTTCGAGGGAGCCGACATTACCACGTACTTGGCACCAGCTTCGATGTGGCCCTGAGCCTTCTCCTTGGTGAGGAACAGACCGGTGGACTCTACAACGTATTCTGCGCCCTTTTCGCCCCAGGCGATTTCTTTCGGGTCGCGGCAGGCCGATACCTTGATTTCCTTGCCGTTGACGATAAGAAGGCTCTTCTCGAGGTCATAATCTACTGTGCCCTCAAACTGGCCGTGCATGGTGTCGTATTTGAGCATGTATGCCATGTAGTCGACGGGAAGGAGGTCGTTGATGGCTACTACTTCGATGTCGTTGCGCTTGGTCGATGCACGGAACACGAAGCGTCCGATGCGTCCGAAACCGTTAATACCGATTTTAGTCATAATTTTAATTGTATTATTGGGTTGAATATCAGTCGTGTACTGTATATAACTCTTGCTTTGGCGCCTTTGTTGCGCTTTTCAGGCGCAAAATTACGAAAAATTTCCGTAATTACGGTTTTTTAAGCCTTGTTTTTTAGTTAAAACTTTAAAATCAGGCTCTCAAGATCAGGCTTTCTTGCGCGAGGCTATCACACCGCGTACAAATACGATAATACGAATCGTGGCTCCGGCAAGCGTGAAGGCAAGCCAGTCGCGCGGGCTGCTGCCAGGATACCACAGAAAAAAGGCTGCCGCGCAGAAGAATATCGCACTCCAGCCCTCGATACGTATCCAACGCTTCTCGCGCATGGGCAGATCCTTGGGCGTCTTGGTGAACAGTGCAGCCGTCAGGCACACCAGCGCACCGACGCTGAACAGATACTTGTATAGCGGCGATTCAGGGAAACCACCGCTCAGTATCGGTATCAGGGTAGCCACGGCTATCAACAGCAGTCCGAGGCTCGAAATCAGTTGCATCATAATAACTTAAAATTTAATTCAACATTCAGCATTCAACATTACTCGAATACGTACACATCCTCATTGGGGCGCTTCATGTTGTACTGCTCGCGCACCACCTGCTCCATCAGCTCGGGGTCGGTCGACAGCCGGCGGTTGAGGTCCCGGTAATATTCAAGCGAATCCTGCTGCGCACGCAGGCATACTTCCAGACTGTCGATGGTATGCTGGTATTCTATGCGCTGTGTCACAGACTTCTCGCCGAAAAACACTATATATGCTATCAGCGCCAGACCCAGCACTGTCGACAGGGCTATGTAGCGGCGAAACCACGATTTCTTCTTTACCGGGCTCTCGGCAACCGGGGTGGAAGCATCGGGCATCTCGGGCGTGGCGGCTGGGTCGGGGGAAGAATTGGAAATATCGGTCATGTCTTATGGAATGAATTGTGCAAATTTAGCCTTTTTGAGTCGTTTATGCAAGCATCCGTGCATTTGCTCAGCCTTTGAAATGTTAAATTTATCCAACTCGGCGTTTTTGGGCTTTATCACGTGTTTTAAAGTAAATACTTCTTCTCTTTACTTCTCACCTATGAAAAAGCTTATAATTGTCATATTTGCAGTTATCATATCAGCGGCAATGCGGACTCCCGCTCAGGAGATTCCCGTCGTAGTCCCCGTTGATACCGCTTCAATCGTAGCGCCCCTTCCTGCGCCGGGCGTTATTGAGATCCCCGTCAGGATTTCAACCCCTCCGCTTCAGCCTCTGCCCGTAGTATTGCCCCGCAGGATCAATGCCGGCAACTGGGTGTCGCCCTACGCCCTGCCATATACCCCGCATTCGACCGGTGCCGAATGGCACCGCATGTGGGTCAACACCGCCGTGCTGTCGGGCGCATTTATAGGTACACTCTTCGTGCTCGAACTGCTGCCCGAGGATGCCACGGCCTGGAATCGCGCCGCAATATCCGAGGTGCCGATGTTCAAGCGCTGGTTCCGCAACGTGTTCAAGAAAGGCCCCGAGTGGGACCACGACAATCCTATATTCAATTATGTGCTGCATCCCTATGCCGGCGCGGCATATTTCATGGCTGCGCGCTCATGCGGATTCAGCTTCTGGGGGTCGATGCTCTATTCGGCGGCAATATCTACTGTCGGATGGGAATTCGGTATCGAGGCATTCATGGAGCGCCCATCGTATCAGGACCTTGTCATCACGCCCGTCGTAGGCTCATTACTCGGCGAACTATGCTACAAGGGCAAGCGTGCCATAGTCGACCGCGGTTACGAACTGTTCGGTTCGCCCGTATTAGGGCATGTAGCCGCCTTTTTCCTCGATCCCGTCAACGAGGTTGTCGACCTCTTCCGGGGCAACCCATGCACAGCCATCGCCCGCCGCAACAAGGTGCATGGCTCCTTCGCCCCCTCCCCCCGCGGCTTCGCCATGACCGTATATTTCTGAGGATTATTTAACTTTATAGTGCCACTCAATCTTGATTATACGCTCCGGGCAATGCCTGTATGCATGATTATGCCAGTAATGTATGGCATTCAGATGAAAAATCAGTATCTTTGCGACAAAATAGTCTATTATCAAACCAAATGTTTATGAAAAAATTAATCACATTGGCTCTGTCGGCTGTCGTGGCCGTCGTGCAGATGTCGGCAGTTCCGGCCACAGCCGGGCGTCAGACAATGCCCCCGGCACGCATCTCCGCCGACAGCAAGGCCCGTCCCTTCAGGCCTCTCGTACCCTCGCGCGTACACACGCAGGGCGCGCGCCAAAAGGGCGTTACCACTGCGCCGGCCGCTCCGGCCCGCTACCTGATGCCGTCTGCGCAGCAGCGCAAGGCGCCCGCCCGTGCCGCTCAGCTCAGCGATGGCCTCGAACTGCGCGGAAGCATCGTTTCCACCTACTCGTTCATGCACTTCACCGGCTATTACAAGATCCCCTATACGGCCGACGGCGAGTTTGAACAGATTGCCGCTATTGAGGCCCACTACGCCGCCTGGGACGACGGTCAGGGCAACATGTATGTCGGTGGTCTTCAGGACTGGGGCATGGGATTCACCATTCCCGAGCTTTATGTCTACAGTACCGATACCTGGGAGGAAACAGACTATATTGAGTGCGACTTCACCATTCTCGGTACTGACAACGCCACCGATCCCACAACCGGCGACGTATACGGATGCTACTACGACGCCACCAGCGAGAATCTCACATGGGCCAAGGCCAATTATCCTGCCGGTCACAGCGAGACTATCCGCGTCCTCGGCGAGGACGAGCAGATGTATGGCGTAGCCTGCGATGCCACCGGCCAATATTATGCCATACTCGGCAACGGCAACTTCGTCAAGGTCGACAAAGCCACCGGCGAGCTTACCGTCATCGCCGACACAGGCCTGCGTCCATACTATAATACCAGTGCGACATTCGACGACAAGTCGGGCAACGTCATATTCAGCTATGCCCCGGCGGCTGCCGGATTCTCGTCGCTGTGGGCCATCGATGCGGCCTCCGGCGCCGCCTCGCTGCTGCTCGACTTTGCCGACAACGACCAGATTACCGCCCTTACCGTGGTAAAGCCTGCCGCCGAGCCCCTCGCGCCCGCAGTCCCTGTACTCGCTGCCGAGGCTCCCGATGGCGGACGTACCATAAACTACACCCTCACGATGCCTTCGACACTCTTCGACGGCAGTCAGGCCGCCGGCCAGCTTGAATGGCACCTGAGCGTCGATGGCGTGGAGGCCGGCAGCGGCACTTCCAATTTCGGCGCTGTTGTCGAAGGCAGTTGCACGGTCGATGCCGACGGTGTGCACAGCCTCGTGGCATACGTTGAGAACGAGGTGGGCCGCAGTCCTTCGGTCAAGATTTCGGTTGTTAACGGCAAGGGTACCCCTGCGGCGCCCGCCGGCCTGGGCATCAACAACTTCGGCGACGGAGAGGTATCGCTCTACTGGGATCCCGTGCTCGGATCGGCCGACGGCGCTTACATCGACCCCAAGGCCATTGTCTACAACGTGCGCCGTAACGGCGAACTCGTGGCCGAAGGTATCGATGATACATTCTTCTTCGAGGCCGTTGAAATCCCTGACACCTACAAGAAACTCAATTATGAGGTGACAGCGGTATTCGCCGGCAACGAATCAGAGGCCGCCACCGTCAGCACCGGTATCGGTGCTATCGTGCCGCCGTATGCATGCAGCTTCTCCTCCGCCCCATACGACACAGATCTATATACAGTTGTAAACTCCAACGGTGACAACGTGGAGTGGTACTTCTCCGAATATTACAGCTGCTTCAAGTATGATTACTGCGACAATGCCGCCGACGACTGGCTCATCACTCCGGCATTCAGCCTCGAAGCCGGCAAAGTCTACGAATTCAGTTACAGCATTGCCCCGGGCCATACGAACTATACCGAGCGCTATGCTCTTGCCATGGGCGTCGCACCCACTGCGGCCGCTATGGTCACCGAGCTCGTTCCGCCCACCGAGCTGAACGGCGACCTTTCCACCGCCGAAATCAAGACCGTGACAGTGAAGCCCGACGTTACAGGCAACTACTACATCGGCTGGCACGCCCTCAGCGATCCCGCCATGTTCATGATACAGGTCAAGGACGTCAGGATGAGTGCCGCCATGGAGGCCGGCTCGCCCGCCGGTGCCACCGATGTGACTCTCACCCGCGATGCCGTAGGCTATCTTAAGCTCCACGGCTCGTTCAAGGCTCCCGCCACCGACATCAGCGGCAACGCCCTCGGCGAGCTGGGCAAGGTAGTGGTGAAGCGTCAGGATAAGGATGCTCCTGTAGCCGAATTCACATCGCCTGCTCCGGGTGCAGTCCTGACATTCGACGACAACGACATTCCCGCCATGGGCACATATACATATTCGATAACCGCATGGAACGTCGACGGCGCCATTGGCCGCGAGGTTCTCGCAAGTGCTTATGTCGGCCCTGTGGCACCCGAGGATGTGCCCGAGGTACGCCTTGTCGAGGGCGATGTCCCCGGTACGGCAGTGCTCACATGGGATGCTCCCGCATATGATGTCGACGGCAACGCGCTTGTGCCCGAAAACCTCACATATATGGTATACGTGCCCGGCGAATACAGCCAGGCATATCCGGTGCTCGACGAGCCTGTGGCCGACCGCAAGGTCACTTTCAAGGTGTGCGGGCCTGACGAGAAAGCTTTCGCCACATTCTATGTGTCGGCGCTCAACCTCGGCCTTGAGGGCGAGGGGCTCACACGCTCGCCTATGGTGCCCGTCGGCAAGGCCGACGCCCTGCCTTATACCGACAGCTTCGGTAAGGAAGGCCGCGACGGCAAGCTCCTCGGCTACATCGTGCCTGCCGGCTCATACGGCTCGGTAGAACTCAGCAACCGTGAATCGGGCAAGGCTCCCGCTCAGGATGGCGATGACGCATTCATACGCCTCACCACATACACCCCCGATGTATCCATCGAGTTCTTCACCGGCAAGATCGACCTCGCCGGCGCCGAGAGCCCCGCCGTATCGATTTACTATTATAAGTGGTCGGATGCCGATACCAACCGCACCGACGTGCTCGTCGTCGACCGCGACGGCAACGAGATTCCCGTCGGTGCTGCCGACAACTCGCTTGGCGGCAACGTAGGCTGGAACCTCCTCGTATGTCCCCTCGACGAAGTCAGGGGCAAGGAAGTGAAGATCGTGGTTCGCGGCACATTCGTAAGCCATGACAACATGCTTTACGACAACCTGCGTGTCGCCGACCGCCTGCCCGTCGACCTCGCCGCCGTAGGTGTGCACGCTCCCGCACGTGTCGAGGCTGCCGTACCCTTTGCAGTCACAGCCGATATCGCCAACCTCGGCCGCGACGAAGCTTCGGCATATACCGTCGACCTCCTGCTCAACGGCGAACCGGTGGCCACCAAAGAAGGCCCCGTTGTTGCTGCCGGCGCTCAGGCTGCCGTAGAATTCAGCCACACTCTCAGCCCCCTCACACAGGGCAAGCTCGAATTCACCGCCCGTGTGAACATAACCGGCGACGGTGACGCTTCCAACGACCTGTCGGCTGCCGCCGTGCCCGAATTCGTCGCATCGAAGTTCCCCGCCGTTTCCGATCTTGCCGCATCACGCGCCGATCAGGGTGTCGAACTTTCATGGACAGCTCCCGTCACCGCCGGCTTCGAAGCCAAGGATGTCGAGGACTTCGAGGATGCCACTCCCTGGACCGAGGAAGTCGAGGGCTGGACGATGATCGACCGCGACGGCAAGCAGATCGGCGCTCTTGAAGGCGCCATGATGCCCGATGCCGTAGCCATGCGCACGACACACTCATTCTATGTCTTCGACAGCGAGAGCGATGAGATCACCTTCTACAATCCCGAGCTCTCATACCTCACCAAGGGCAACTCCGGCTCCAGGAGCCTCGTAGCCATGTATATCCTCGATTCCAATGCCGCTCAGGACGACTGGGCCATATCGCCCCTCCTCAGCGGCGAGGCTCAGACAATAAGCTTCTATGCACGCCGCTTCCATCCCGAATATGCCGACTATATGGAAGTGCTCTACTCCACCAAGGACTCCACCGACCCGGCCGACTTTGTGACACTCTGTCCCGACGGCCCCTTCGAGGTGCCCCAGCTCTTCGATGCAATCGGCAATGCCGCATACCGGCAGTATGAATTCAACCTGCCCGAGGGCGCGCGTCGCTTCGCTCTCCGCGCCACCAATATGGGCGGCGAGGGATTTATGCTTATGATCGACGACGTGAAGTTCCGTCCCGCCAACGCAACCCTCGAGATAGTCAGCTACGACATCTACCGCGATGGAGTCAAGGTCAACACCGCTCCCGTCACCGCTCCGTCCTACGTCGATACCGACGCCGATGGTGCCGCTCACAGCTACAATGTGGTGGTGAACTACAACCGCGGCCTGTCGCCCGCCTCCAACACCGTCAATGTCGAGGCCCTCGGCATCAATGACGCTGTGGCCGGCTCAGTGCGCGTAGTGGTTGAGAACCGCGAGATTGTTGTCACCGGTGCCGATGGCCTGCCCGTACGTCTCTACGGCGCCGACGGCCGTGAACTGTACAACGGCATTGGCGACTGCCGCATACCCGCCGCAGCAGGCACATACGTGCTCGGCGCAGGCACACTCAGCGCCAAGGTAGTGGTACGATAATTCTATTTCTCCCTTACGCAAACGTCCCCGCCACGGTCAGATACCGCAGCGGGGACGATTTTTTTTTTATTACTGTCCGCTAAACTTTAGGGAAGATTAGAAAAATAGGGCTGATTCCATTTGCAGGATTCAGCCCTAAATGGTTATATTGGTGTCGCCAAACTATCCAAGAATAACCATGGGCAAAAGTAGTAATTTCTTCGGAC
>JAGANS010000009.1 GCA_017624155.1 Muribaculaceae bacterium
GGCCGTCGGGCCGTCTGCTCCACCAATGATACCGATAGCGCCGGCTTGCATCGGGTCGAAGCCCATTTCCAATGCGATCATGTAAGCACCGAAGATACCGAATTGTGCAGCAGCACCGATCAACATCAATTTCGGATTAGAGATAAGTGCCGAGAAGTCCGTCATGGCGCCGATGCCCAAAAAGATGAGCGGCGGATACCAGCCTGCGCTTACGCCGTTGTACAGGATATTGAGTACTGAGCCTTGCTCGTAGATGCCTACTTCAAGGCCGGCCTCGGTATTGAAGGGCACGTTGCCGATGAGGATACCGAATCCGATAGGCACGAGCAGCATGGGCTCGAAGTTTTTCTTAATGGCCAGCCAAATGAAGAACAAGCCCACAAGGAGCATGATGATGTTGCCCCATTCAGCGTTGGCGAAACCTGTCAGTTCCCAGAACTGGCGCAGGTTTTTGAGCAGAAAATCGCCGAAATCCATGGTGTCCGGTGATTATTCGATGACGATAAGGGGATTGCCTTCGAGCACTGAATCGCCGGCGGCGACCAGGATTTCCTTGACGGTGCCGTCCACGCCGGCGTGGATAGCGTTTTCCATCTTCATGGCTTCAAGCAGCAGCACTGTGTCGGCTGCCTTGACTGCCTGGCCTACCTTGACCGGAATCGAGAGTACGACACCGGGCAGCGGAGCCTTGATGGCCTTGCCGGCGCCGGTCGAAGGTGCGGGCTTGGAAATGACCTTTTCGCCGGAAGCGGCGCGGGGAGCGGCCGCGGGACGGGGAGCCTGCACGCTCTTGACTGCGGCGGCTTTCGATGCTTCGAGTTCTACTCGGTAGGCAACGCCATTGACCTCGACCTGGGCTACATTGTCCTCGATGTCGCCGATGGCCACCTTGTAGGTGTTGCCGTTGATTTTATATTTGTATTCTTTCATTGCTA
Source organism: Muribaculaceae bacterium (assembly GCA_017624155.1). Classification (GTDB taxonomy): domain Bacteria; phylum Bacteroidota; class Bacteroidia; order Bacteroidales; family Muribaculaceae; genus CAG-873. Next base: position 936 of record JAGANS010000009.1, read on the forward strand.
TGTGAGTTAATAGGATTGGTTAACGGCGGCGTACCGGGGGGGCGGGTACTTCGCGAAGGTTGTAGATCTTGGAGCTCCAGGGCGAGTAAGCACGACGCACCTTGTTGATAGTTAGGATTGTGCTCTCGGCATCGTGGGCGTCGAGATGTTCGCGCAGGGCCATTGCGATGGCGGCGATTTCTTCGCCGGTATCGTGCTCGGTGCTGCGGATCTCGGCCAGCTGCGGGTCTTCATTACCCTGTGCGCGGGCCTTGTTGAGGCGCGATACGATCGAGCCTATCTTACCGATGCCGTAGAAGCACAGGCACAGTACGAGCAGGGCCGTGAACACGATGCACATGGCCATGATCGTCATGCCGAAGCCGTTGGCATCGCGGGTGGCGAAGTCCTCGATCTTCTTGTTGGTATCCTTGATCACATTGGCGCTCGAGGGAGTGATATAGTCGTCGTTGCCGCCGGTGCGTACGGCCCATGTGCCTGCGCCGTCCTCGGTGCGGGCCCAGCTCTGGCCGGGCAACATGCCTGCGGGTACCACTACCTCGTCGATGAGGGTGCGGCCGTCGGCGTCATAGATGCCGATCCAGTTGTCGCGGGTGGGATCGAGTACAAAGTTGGTGTGGAATGTGCCCTTGTTGGGCTCGCCGTCTGTAAAGAAGATGACGTGCTGGCGCTTGGGCATGCGGGTGTTGACGTCGCCCAGGGGAACCGGATATTTGGTCTTGTTGGTCGAGTCGTTGGTGAGGTAGATGCTCGAAATCTCGATGGGCGCGAAGTTGGAGTTGAAAATCTCGATCCATCCGTGGTGGGCGCCGTATTCGTCGGCTATGCCCTCGGGTGTGTTTTCAACCATCACCTCGTTGATGCGCAGTGCCGAGCGGGTCTGTGCAACCGCTCCGGCACCACACAGTGCAGCCGCCGCCAGCATCATAAGAAGTCTTTTTTTCATGCTTTCCTGTTTTTGGCGGGGATGGAGATTACAGAGGTATGTTGCCGTGCTTCTTGGCAGGATTGGTCACCTTCTTGGTGGCGAGCTGCTGCAGGGCGCGGATGATGCGGAAGCGGGTGTTGCGCGGCTCGATCACATCGTCGATATAGCCGTAGCGGGCGGCGTTGTATGGGTTGCAGAACAGCTTGTTGTATTCGGCTTCCTTCTCGGCGAGCACCTTTTTGGGATCGTCGGATGCCTTGGCTTCCTTGGCATAGAGCACCTCTACGGCGCCGGCACCGCCCATAACGGCGATTTCGGCTGTAGGCCATGCATAGTTCATGTCGCCGCGCAGCTGCTTGCAGCTCATTACGATGTGCGAGCCGCCATAGCTCTTGCGCAGGGTGACGGTAACCTTGGGCACAGTACCCTCGCCGTAGGCATAGAGGAGCTTGGCGCCATGCAGGATCACACCGTTGTATTCCTGACCTGTGCCGGGCAGGAAGCCGGGGACGTCGACGAGTGTTACCAGAGGAATGTTGAATGCGTCGCAGAAGCGTACGAAGCGAGCGCCCTTGCGCGATGCGTTGCAGTCGAGCACGCCGGCGAGGTATTTGGGCTGGTTGGCCACGATACCTACGCTCTGGCCGTTGAAGCGGGCGAAGCCGACGATGATGTTCTTGGCATAGTCGCGCTGTACTTCGAGGAATTCGCCGTTGTCCACGATTGCGCCGATGACTTCATACATGTCGTAGGGCTTGTTGGGCGAGTCGGGGATGATCTCGTTGAGCGAGTCTTCTAGGCGGTCGATGGGGTCGGTGCACTCAACCATCGGGGGCTCCTCAAGGTTGTTCTGAGGAATGTAGCCGAAGAGCTTACGGATGATCTTGATGGCGTGTTCGCCGTCTTCAGCGGCAAAGTGTGCCACACCGCTCTTGGATGAGTGAACCTCTGCGCCGCCGAGGGCGTCCTGGGTCACATCCTCGCCGGTAACGGTCTTCACAACCTTCGGGCCGGTAAGGAACATATATGAGATACCCTTGGCCATGATGGTGAAGTCGGTGAGGGCGGGGGAGTATACGGCACCGCCTGCGCAGGGACCGAGGATGGCCGATATCTGGGGTATAACGCCCGAAGCAAGAATGTTGCGTTGGAAAATTTCGGCGTAACCGGCCAGGGCATTGATGCCTTCCTGGATGCGTGCGCCGCCCGAGTCGTTGAGGCCGATGACAGGAGCGCCCATCTTCATGGCCATATCCATGATCTTGCAGATTTTCAGGGCCATAGTCTCCGAAAGAGAACCGCCGAATACGGTGAAGTCCTGTGCGAAGACATAAACCAGGCGGCCGTCGATTGTGCCGTAGCCGGTAACGACGCCGTCGCCGAGGAATGATTTCTTCTCCTGGCCGAAGTTGTAGCAGCGGTGGCGCACAAACATGTCGAGTTCCTCGAACGAACCTTCGTCGAGGAGCTGTGCGATGCGCTCGCGTGCGGTGTATTTGCCGCGCTCATGTTGCTTTTCGATGGCTTTTTCGCCGCCGCCGATACGGGCCTGGTTGCGAAGCTCGATGAGCTCTTTTACTTTTTCGAGTTGATTGCTCATTATTTATGTTTTAAATTATGTCGGGTCGTGGTGATTATTTGTTGGGGTCTTCGCAGAGCTCGATGAGAGTGCCTACGGTCGACTTCGGGTGAAGGAAGGCGATGTTGAGGCCTTCGGCGCCCTTGCGGGGAGCTTTGTCGATAAGACGGCAGCCCTTTGCCTCTACCTCGTTGAGAGCGTTCTGTACACCGTCCTGAATGCAGAATGCCATGTGCTGGATGCCACCGCGGCCGCCGTTGTTGGCGATGAATTTCGAGATGGCCGAGCTTTCGTCTGTGCCCTCGAGAAGTTCGATCTTGGTCTGGCCCACCTTGAAGAATGCGGTGCGTACTTTCTGATCGGCCACTTCTTCGATTGCGAAGCACTTCAGGCCAAGCATGTTTTCATAGAAGGGAATTGCCTCGTCGAGGCTGGGTACGGCTATGCCGATGTGTTCGATGTGCGAAATATCCATTGCAGTGATTTATAAGGTTAATAGTTTTTTAATTCTCACTTTGGCGCCTGATCTGACATACGGGCGCTTTTCGCCACAAAGTTACAAAAATAATCTGTTATAGATGTGTGTCACAGCAAAAAAATGTTTACGGCACAATAAAGAAAAAGCCAGACTTCGCAGCCCGGCTTTTATGTCTCTAACACTAAATACCTAAAACCATTAATAAGGTCTTGTAATCTTTACTGAATAATCCTAAATAATAACCTTGAATCTTAGACCTAAAAATTATTTACACTGCAAAGTTACGACTCCTGCAAGCCTTTGTACATACTTTTTAGGTACGATATAAATCAAATAGGGACGATATTTTGGATAAATTATTGATAATACATATTTTGCAAAATAATGCAAGCTATATAAATATAACATCTTATCTAAGCTTTTTTGCCGATCGAAAGGATATCTGTTTCAAATGTTTCGCGTTTTTTTGCCCGGTTCTTCATGCGGTTGCGGTATGTGTATACGGTGTTGAGCGACAGACCCAGGAACTTGGCCAGCCGTGTGCTGTCGGTGACGCCGAGTCTCATGAAGGCAACGATACGCAACTCGGGCGTAAGCCGGCCGCCGGAAGCGGCGGTGACCTGCCGGTCGGGCAGCAGGAGCGCGTTGAGATTACTTATGAAGTCGGGAAAAATGTTGAAAACAGCTGTATCGAACACGTCGAAGAAGCGTTCGGTCTGATCCTGCATCACCTTGCCCGATTCGATCATCTTGTAGAGATCCTGAGTCTGATTGACCTTGAGCTTGCGGCTCACCAGACGGTTGAATTCCTCAAGCCCGTCGAGATATACCGCACACAGATCGAATAGTTGCTTGATGTACATGTCGCGCGAAACGACCGATTCGTCAAGCCGGCGGTTATGTTCTTGCTGCCGCATATCCTTGTGCAGGTAGTGCCATACCAGGATGCCACAGCCGACGGTCAGCAGGGCGAGGGCAACGATCAGGCCTATTATGCGATGTGTGCGGGCCTCTTCGCGCGCGCGCATCGTTTCGACAAGTGCCGGCATTGTCGGGACAATCTGCTGATATAGATTTTTAGAATTGGAACGTACTATCTGTTCGCTCGATACCGTAAGATAGTTATAGGCTCTGTCGAGATCGCCCTGTCTGAAAAATTCAGTGCCGAGTTCAACAAGGGATGCCGCCTCGGCATTGCCGTTGCGGGCATCAGCTGTCGCAGCGAGAGCAAGATAATGCATGTATTCGTCAGTCTTGTCAGGTCGGTCTTTATAAAAACTGGCCATCAGTCTGCTTGCGACAGGAAACGCCGGGTCACGGTCGCCGATGCTGTCTGATGCATCAGCGAGCTCGCCCATTGCAAGTGATGTATTGCCGCGCAGATAGTTGAGCTGCGCGGCTACAAGTTGCGCGGCCGGCGTTTCGGGGTTGATGAGATTGCGCAGCGTGTCGAGTGCGCCGATAGCAGCTGATGTATATTTTGCGCGGAGAGGTGCAAGAGTCTGTGCGTCCGCTGCATCGATGTACATGCCGCCCTTCACGCTGTAATATGCTGCTTTATCGGCATGGCTGAGACTGTCGGTATTAATGTGGGCGAGTACATTGATCGCCTGTTCGGGCATGGCCGATTTTGCCAGATGCCTGGCATAGTCAATCGCGATTACCTGAGCCTGCCGGCTGTCGCCGCTGTCAGTCGCCGCCTTTAGTGCCAGGTCTGTGTACACGATAGCCGAGTCATTGTCAATGCCGTCGTATGCGCCGGCCGCGCGCCTATAGTTGTGTATGGACGGCGACTCCGCGCAGATCCTGCTTAGTGCGGCTGCAGCCGCAAGACGGGAATTCAGCGTGTCGTTTTGTGTGTCCAAAACCATATCGAGAGTGCCGATGGCTGTGTCAAGGTTTTGGGGTTTGTCGTTTTCAGTGCAGGAAATTATCGGCAGCGCCATGACGAGCAAAGCAATAACAAATGGCAGAGGGGAGAATTTCATGTTGTCTTCAGATTCAGGATTCACTCAGCAAATTTACTAAATTTTTTTCGGATAATCTCCATGTCCGAGTTATATTTTTATTTTTATTTGTATGCCTGTAAGTTGCGTTAGGACAGGTGTATAAGCAATATTATAATTTATATTCAGACAAGAAAAGGCGATATTTGATTGTCCGAGGATGGGAGGATGCTTAATTTTGCAGCGAATTAAGTACAATAAGGGTAAAAAGATTGTTTTTATAACGCCGCCGCTGCCTCGAGAGAAGCAGCGGCGGCGGTTTTCGTACATCTATGTCCTCAGGTTATTACTCCTCGTCGGATGCTTCAGCGTGGTTGTGAAGCAGGCCGAGTAGGGCGCGGCGGTCTTTGACATCGATGCCGTAGAGCGAGAAGTCGATAATACCCTTGTCCTTCAATTCGTCGAGCGCGGCACGCATTGCGGAGCGCTGGACGCCGAACAGGCCTACGAGGTCGCGTTGCTTGCACTCGAGGCGTATGTCGAAGCTGCGCGGCTGCGTAAGAGCGCTTATCCAGAATGCGATACGTTCGGCGATGTCGCCGGTCGACACGGCCAATATCCCCTCGACGGCTTTTTGTGCGTTCATAGACAGTAAGTTGAGGTAATTGAACAGGAACACATTGTCGCTGTGAAGTATTTTGATGTAGTCAGTCTTGGATATAAGCAAAATGCTCACCGTGTCGACCGCGGATACGTCGCCGGGATAATTAGTGATCTTGCCAAACAGGAAGTCGGGAGCGATGACATCCTGAGCCATAAGGGATTGACTCACCGAAAAACGTCCGTCGGGATTAGTGATGTGTATACGCACAGTGCCCGATATTATAAATGCCACAGATGAGCACATCTGTCCGGCCCGAAAAATAGTCTCTCCGGGCAAATACTTGAGGAAATGAAGCTTCGTGTCGCCGACAGTCTTTGACATGCGCTCGTGACTTACGCCTCTGAACAGAGGCAGCCCCATCAGAATATCGAACATGCTATCCATTATCGATTCTATTTAGTCTTTGTTTATGTAACGTTTGCCGTAAGGTATGGTTCAGTCGCCGCTATGTCTTTCTTTTTTGGATTTAAGATATATCTGGAGCGAATTGATCGTATTTTGCCATGCGATGTATGCCGCCGGGGCAATAGAGGATATGGGATTGAGATATGTGGTGGCAAGCCATACGGCCAGCACGGTGTTCTTTTGCCCGAGTCCCTGCGCGCCGGCTATGCAGTCGCCGAAGCGGCGGCCGAGGCGGCGGCCGATGATAAACTGGAATACGCAGGCGCCGCCGGCAAGCATTGCCAGGGCTACCATTTCCGGGATTCGCTCGGCGGGCTCAGCCATGGCGAATGTCACGGCCCGGCCCACGACAAGTATCAGTGAGATGGCCCAGATGTAGAACGACAGCGCCTGCCGCGTGGCCAAAGCATTGTGGGCACGCGGCCATACAGCCCGCATTATCAGTGCCGCTGCGAGTGGACCGAGTACCATCGGCCCGACTTTCGACAGAATTATTACAAACGCATGGCCGAACGACAGCCCGGCACCGGCGCCTGAACCTATATAGGCAAGGAACAAAGGGCCGAGCGCCGCAAGCATGAAATTGCTGAGCAACGATATGGCTACGACTGTGGCGATCGAGCCGCCGAGCATCGCGGTGATCACCGGAGCAGCCGTCGCCGTCGGGCACAGAAAACATATCATCGTGCCCTCGGCAAGGTCGGCGCTGAGTGGTTTCAGAACGAAGAATACGGCCACACTGCATACGAGCTGGACAGCCACTACGCTCCACGTGAGACGGGAAATGCGGAATTCTGAAGGCTCGATTTTGCAGAATGTGATCAGCAGCATCGTGAAAATCAGATACGGCGCCAGAAACTGCACCGCACCGATAACGCCGTGAAACAGTATGCCGCAAACCATCGCTATCGGAAGCATCCATGGCTTGAGGCGCTGCAATGTATTGTGAAGATTCATTTTTTCTTCTTTGTGGCCGTCGACTGATCGTCGGCATATCGGCCGGGATATTCGAGATGCAGGCGCGGATGCGTCATTGCCCACAGGATAAGACCGATGCCGAGCACCACAAAGGGGATGCTGAGCAGCTGGCCCATGTTGAGGGCCATGCCCACCTCAAAGTCGACCTGCGGATTCTTGATGAACTCTATAAAGAAGCGCGAGGCGAAAGTACCGACAAGGAAAGTGCCGAACAGCAGGCCCGGTCGTTCGCCGAGATTCTTTTTCCAGTACATCCACATCATGAGTGCGAACAGAGCCAGATAGCACAGGGCCTCGTATATCTGTGTGGGATGGCAGGCCTGGCCTTCATAGTAGCGGTGCCACTCGGCCGAGCGGGGGAACATGAATCCCCATGGCAAGTCGGTGGCATGGCCGTAGATCTCGCTGTTCATGAGGTTACCGATGCGGATAAGGCAACCTACCAGCGCAATCGCCACGGTGAGGCGGTCGAATGTCCACAGCGGATTGCGCTTTGTGGTGAATACAGAGTAGAGCAGCACGGCGATTATCACGCCGATGGCGCCGCCGTGGCTGGCCAGGCCGCCTTCCCATGTTGCGAGAATCTTGAGCGGATGCTGCGAGTAATAATCCCACTGATAGAAGAAGACATGACCCAGACGTGCCCCGACGACTGTGCCGACGGCTACCCATATCAGCAGTATGCCGAGCCAGCGCTCGGGAGCACCCTCGCGCCTGAACATGCTGCCGACGATATTGAATCCGAGCCAGAATCCGATGGCAAACATCAGTCCGTACCACCGTATCTCCACCGGCCACGATATTATCGTCGGGTCGGCATTCCATACTATGTAGCTGAGCATTGTATCTATCATTTACATTTTTTATCGTTTTTATCGTCAGAGCCGAAGTAGCGGCGTGTCGCTTCGCGTACCCTGCCGCTCAGCATCACTATCGTTATCATCGTGGGAATTGCCATCAGGGCGTAGAACAGGTCGCACATGCCTACGGCGGCCTCAAGCGGCACTACGGCAAACACTATCAGCGACAGGATAAAGGCATATACATACCGCCGGGCGTTCTTTGAGCCGAACAGATATGAGGCGCATGTCGAGCCGTAGAACGAGTATGAGAACATCGACGACATGGCGAAGCATACCACGATGAACATCAGCAGATACTCGCCGTAGGGGATGCCCCGGCTGAAAGCTGTCATCGCCACTGCCAGGCCCTGCACACCCTGTGTTTCCTGAACCTCGGGCACGCACAGCAGTATGGCTATGGCCGTGAGTGTGCACACAAGTCCCGAGTCGATACCGGGTCCGAGCATGGCTATAAGCCCCTCGCGCACGGGCTGGTTGTTGCGCGAAGCGCCATGCATGATCGATGCCGTGCCGATGCCGGCGTCGTTGACGAGGGCAGCGCGCCTGGCACCGATTATCGCTATGCCCGCCAGGGCGCCGATCCCGGCCCGCAGGTTGAACGCTTCGGTGAATATGCGCTGGAATACGCCGGGTACATCACCCAGTCGGGTAAGGATAATGTAAAGCACCATTAGGAAATACATGCCCACCATGAACGGAACCATCACCGACGCCACATTGGCTATGCGCCGGATGCCGCCCAGTATCACTATCGCTACAACAGCCGCTACGGCGCAGCCGAAGAGCAATTTGTAGCTGTTGGCGTTACTGAGGCCGATGGCCGAGCCGAGTGAGCTCAGAAAGCCGCTTGATTCTATGCCCTCGGGGGTTGAAAAAGTGGCCATGAAGGCCTCGGTGAGCTGATTGGCATTCATTATGCACAGTGTGCCGAACAGGCCGGCTACGGCAAAGAACTTGGCCATCGGTGTCCATTTCGGGCCGAGGCCCTGGGTGATTATGTGCATCGGGCCGCCCTGCGGGTTGCCCTTGTCGTCCTTGCCCTTGTACATGATAGCAAGGACGCCCTCGTGATACTTGGTGGCCATGCCTACGATGGCGCTTACCCACATCCAGAATATTGAGCCGGGACCGCCGACTACAAGTGCGATGGCTACGCCGGCGATGTTGCCGAGCCCTACGGTGGCGGCTATGACGCTTGCCAGCGCCTGGGCCGAGGATATCTGGCCGTTCTTGCTGTCATTCTTGGTACGCAGCTCCCTGATTGCGGCCGGCAGCCGTCGCAGCGACACGAAGCCCGAGCTGAGCAACAGGTACAGTCCGCCGCCGATTAGTAGAAAAAAAAGCGGGTAGCCGCACAGGAAGTCGGCCACCGCCACTATGTATTTGCCGATATTGTCGAGCATATTTCTTTAGATTAGGGGTATACTGCCGACGCCCCGTTGCTGATCAGTGTGTGAGCGCTATGTCGCTTTCCTGAGCCATGCGGCGCAGGTTCAGTATGGCGTATCTCATGCGTCCGAGGGCGGTATTGATACTTACGCCGGTCTTCTCTGCTATCTCCTTGAAGCTGAGGTTGCGGTAGTAGCGCATCACCAGCACCTGCATCTGAGCGAAGGGGAGGGCCTTGATGAGGCGGCGTATGTCGTCGCGTATCTGCAGGTCCACAAGCTCGTCCTCGATGGTGTCGCCGCTGAGATCCTTGCGGTTGAGGATGTCAAAGTTGCCGTCGTCGGTCGAAACGGTCGGCTCGGCGTTTTCGCGGCGGAAGTGGTCCACCACGAGGTTGCGTGCTATGCGGAACAGCCAGTTGGCAAACTTGCCGTTCTCGGTATAATTTCCGTTCTTGATGGTGACGATCGCCTTGACGAAAGTTTCCTGAAATATATCTTCGGCCAGCTGTGCGTTGTTGCATTGCTGGTATATGTAGCTCAAGAGACGGCTCTGATGACGTTGCAGCAACGCGTCAAAAGCTTCGTGATTGCCGTTAGCGTATTGTTGCACCAACTTGTCGTCGGTGAGCTGGGCTAATTTATGCATTTCTATTCCTTTGTTTTGTATTAGAGTAGATATGTGCGATAGGCTGTGAGGTTTATATGTAAGTGGGAAAATTGGTTTAATATATAATCAATATGATTGCTTTTGGAATGCAAAGTTACTAAAAAATAGGATTGTCTGCAATAAAATGCAGGCCTAATGATAAATTTTAACTATTCTTATGCAATAATTGAAAAATTGTACGTTGCGGCGGGGCTGAGGTCGCGGGTATCAGAATGCGTTCTTCTCGCCCTTGACGGCGTTTACCACCGTGCGTGCCATGATTTTTATGTCGAGGAGGATGTTCCAGTGCTCTATGTACCACACATCGAATTCCACACGCTTCTCCATCTTCCACAGTTCGTCGGTGAGGCCGCGATAGCCGTTTACCTGTGCCCATCCGGTGATGCCGGGCTTCACGAGGTGGCGCACCATATATTGGTCTACAATCTTGGAGTATTCCTCGGTATGCCTGAGCATGTGGGGGCGAGGGCCTACTATCGACATGTCGCCCTTGAGAACATTGATGAACTGTGGCAGCTCGTCAAGGCTGCTGTGGCGCAGAAATTCGCCGAGCCGGGTCTTGCGCGGGTCATTCTTTGTGGCCTGTGCCTTGTCGGCATCGTTGTTGACACGCATCGTGCGGAATTTGAGGCAGCCGAAGGGCTTGCCTTTGTATCCCGTGCGCTGCTGGCAGAAGTATACCGGTCCCGGCGACGTGAGCTTGATGGCTATGGCTATCGGTATGTATACGAGCGGGTAAAAACACAGGAACAGCGACGACACCACGATGTCGAAGGTGCGCTTCACGATGCGGTTGACGGGCTTGCGCAGCGGGTTGCGCCGTATCGTGAGCACCGGTACAGGGCCTATGTTCTGTATCTGGAAATCGCGTGCTATGTAGCGGGAGATCTGCGGTACATAGAAAAATTCAACCACATTGTCGTCGGCGATCTTCACTACACGTGTCAGAATGTCGTCGTGTCCGGGCATCGTGAAGTAGATCTGATCTACCGAATTGTCCCTGACGAAGCGTCCCAGGTCCTCGATGTTGCCGCAATAGCGTCCCGCGAAATCGGGACGCCATTCATGGTCGAAGAAACCAAGAACTTTGTAGCCGAAGCCCGGGTCGTTCTGCATGGCCTCGTACAGGCGCCGTGCCGTGGCGTTGGTGCCTACGATTACCACCCGGGTGAAGTTCATGCCGCGCCGGCGGTAGGACTTGATGTACCATCTCGACAGCAGCGACCATAGTTCAAGTGCGAGCAGCAGCAAAGAGTAGTAGCAGGAATATACCTCGATGCCGAGCGGCCTGATGTCGAGCAAGGCGGTGAAGGCCAGGAAGAAGAGCATGTGCAGCCCTGTCGATACGAGCACATGCAGCATGGTGCGGTCAAACTGCATCGATCTGAATACCGACGACTCCATGCGGGTCTCGCGTATGGCCACAGGCACGAAACTGAGGTTGACGAGCAGCCACAGCAGCCATTGTGGTGTAGAGCCTTGGCAAACAGCCGGGTACAGATAGAGCGTGAACCCGAATATCAGATTCACGATTGCCCAGTCGGCCAGCAGCAGCACCGGCCTTACGTATTTACCCAATAAAAGACGTCGCTTTTTGGCAATCACGCTATAAGACAGATATATAATGAAAAGGCGGAAGGTGTGGTGATGCAGGCGCCTTCCGCCTTAATGTATTCAGGTAGTATCAGAGTTTTGCGTCGAGGAGTCTGATCTTTTCCTCGAGGTCGGTGATGTCGGCGCGCAGAGCGTCGGCTTTACGCTCGAATTCCTGGAGCATCGAATTGCCCGATTTGCTCTTCGACGAGAGGAAGCCGAGGTTGTTTTCGTATGTGCGTAGGTCCTGACGGCGTCCTTCCAAAGCACGCATCAGGCGCTCGCGTTCGCGCAGCAGTTTCTGCCGGTCGCCTTCGATCGACGAGATATCCTCGGTGAAGCGTTCCATACGGTCGCGGTTGCGGCGCATGTTGAGCATGTCGCGCAGGGCGTCCACCTTGCTGCGGAACTGGTCGTAAACCTTGTCTTTGTCGCGGAAAGGAACGTGTCCGATCTGCTTCCACTGCTCCTGAAGTTCGCGGAGTGTGGCCAGTGCTTCCTCGCGTGGTGTGTCTTCGGTGATCTCGCCGAGGCGGGCGATGATCTCGCGCTTGGCCCGCAGATTGTCGGTCTCGGCGCGGCGTGTGCCGGCTCCGGCCTTTTTCTTGGCCTCGAAGAATGCGTCGCAGGCCTTCTGGAAGCGGGCCCACACTGCGTCGCTGTATTTCTTGGCGACAGTGCCTATCGTTTTCCATTCCTTCTGCATGGCTACGAATTCCTCGGTCGCGGTTTTCCATTCGGTGGAGTCGCAGAGGGCCTCGGCGCGCTCGGCCAGTGCGGTCTTGCGGGCGAGGTTGTTGGCGAGCTCCTCGCGTGTGGAGTGGAAGAATTCGGCCTTGGCTGCGAAGAATTTGTCGCACAGCTCGCGGAAGCGTGCAAATAGGGCCTTGTTCATCTTGCGCGAAGCGAAGCCGAATGAGCGCCACTGCTGCTGCAGTTCCATTACGGCCTTGGTGGCCTCGTCCCAGGCGGCAAATGTCTTGAGCGAGCCGAGGTCCATTGCCTCGAGCTTTTCGCACAGTGCGGCCTTGCCGGCCTCGTTCTCGGCCTCGCGGGCCTTGCGGGTCTCGAAATATGCCTGATAGCGCTTGTTCACCTCGGCGGATGCGGCCTTGAACTTGTCCCATATCTCCTCGCGGAATTCCTTGGCTACAGGACCGGCCTGACGCCATTTGTTATGCAGTTCCTGCAGGCGGCGGTAAGCTGTGATGACGTCCTCCTCGGTGGCAAGGGCTACGGCCTCGGCAAGGAGCAGCTGCTTGGTGTCGAGATTTTTCTTGAAGTCGTAGTCGCGCAGCTCCTTGTTGATCTTCAGATTGTCGGAGAAGCGTTCGCGGGCGTCCTGGAATCGCTTCCATATCGATGTCTCCTCGGTCGCGGGCACCTCGCCGAGGGCGTTGAACTCGTCCTGCAGCTCGCGGTAGCGGGGGAATGTGCGGTTCACATTGTCGGTATCCTCGGCGAGCGACAGTATTTCGTTTATAATTTCTTCCTTGCGGCGCAGGTTCTCGGCTTTTTCAGCCTCGACGCGTGCGGCATATTCAGCCTTTTTCTCGCGAATCTGTGTGAGGAGGGCCTTGAACTCCTCATCATCGGGCAGCTCGGCTTCGGGCTGCCCGTCGTTGTCGGCTGTGGCCTTACGGAAAGCGTTGTACTGGTGGCGCAGATGACGGATGCAGTCGGTGGTGATGTCGGCTGCCTCCATGGCGAGTACGGTCTTTGCGGCATCGAGCAGGGCATCGCGTGTCAGCGGTGCGCTCACGTTGTCGCAGGTTTCTTCTTCGAGGCCTTCGCTCATCTCGTCCTCGGCAGCAGCCTCGGGGTCAAGATTGTCGACTGTCTCAATTTCAGTAGTTGTGTCCTCGGCGCTCTCGCTTGCAGGTGCCGGTTGGGGAGTCAGTTCTTCAGCGCTTTGGGCTTCTGAAGAGGGATCACGCATTTCCATAGGGAGTAATGATGCTGTTAATGGTTAATCTTGTATCGACATGCCCGCAGGCATATCGCGCTCCAAATTTAGTTATATTTTTTTAAATCGCAAAAAATAATATTAAAAATTCGGCATAATATTAAAATATGTTAAATTATAGTACTTGGTATTGCATAGTACTATAAAGCGCCGTAACTTTGCCGGCGTAAAACTCTTCTCAAGCTAATATGAATATCGAAAATCTGAAATCACAGATGCGCAAAGGGATGCTGGAGTTCTGCGTACTCCTCATCCTGCGGCAGCGGGCCGCGTATGCCTCGGAGATGATCGCGGCGCTCAAGGATGCGCATCTCATCGTTGTCGAGGGCACCCTGTATCCGCTGCTCACACGGCTCAAGAACGACGGGCTGCTCGCCTACGAGTGGCAGGAATCCACATCGGGTCCACCCCGCAAGTATTACAGCCTCACGCCGCTCGGAGAGCAGTTTCTGCAGCAGCTCTCGGCGTCATGGAAAGAAATATCCGATTCAATCAACCATCTTAACAATCCCTCCTTAATAAAATGAAAAAAACATTTCCTGTAAATATCAACGGCTCGATATTTTACATTGACGAAGACGCTTATCAGCTGCTCAATACCTACCTCGACCAGCTCCGCAAGGCCTTCCCCGGCAAGGAGGGCAAAGAAATCATCGCTGACATCGAGGGCCGCATAGCCGAGCTTTTCAACGAGATAATATCCAAGGGCTCGCATGTGATCAATATCGCCGACACTAACCGGGTGATCGAACAGCTCGGCCGCCCCGACGACCTCAGCGGCGATGCCGGCGCCGATGATGCCGACAAAAAACCTGCCGGTGAGGCCGCTGATCCTAACACAGGCTCCACTCCTCCGCCCTTCAACGGAGCACCCCAGTCGGCCCCTGTGCGCAAGCGCCTCTATCGCGACGAACGCAACAAGGTGTTCGGCGGTGTGCTCTCGGGTGTCGCCTGCTACTTCGGCCTTAATACCAACATCCTGCGTCTGCTTGTGATACTGCTGGCAATATTCACAAAGGTCTTCCCGCTGGTGATAGTCTACCTTATCGCATGGATGATCATACCGCCGGCACGCACTCCGCGTCAGATCCTCGAGATGACAGGCACACCGGTCAATCTCGGCAGCCTCGGCAAGACCATCCTCGGCACCTACGACAACTCAGCCGCTTCGCAAAACAATAATTTCTTTCAGACATTCTTCTCTATCCTCGGCAAGATTATCCTGATAATCGTAGGCCTTATGGCCGGGGGCATAGCTATCGGATTCCTCACCTTGTGCATCGCAAGCATCTGCGGCGTGATAATATACAGCGGCTGGGGCAGTATCCAGCTGCTCGACCAGATCGACATGTTCCCCGCCGCGGCGCATCCTGTGCTCGGCTCGATAGGTGTGGTACTGATGTGCATCGCCGTCATCATTCCCTGCATAGCCCTGATATGGGGCGCGTGCTGCCTCGTGTTCAAGACCCGCGGCGCTTCGCGCAATGTCATAATCACGGCTTCGGTCCTCGAACTGTTGCTTATCGTGGCGGCCGTCGTAGCCTTGTCGGTAGCCAATATCGAGCCTACATTCGGCCATCACATAGCCTCGGCAGGCCAACTCTCCACCGCCATAACAGGCACAGCCTCATTCTTCTCTCTCCAACTCTCATAATGCATTAGGTTAATAATTGCAATTCATAAACTTTGGGGCCGTCGGTATTGCGAAATATCGGCGGCTTTTTTCAGAGTTCTACAATAAACCGACAATGTCTGCGTTATAATAACAAACCACATCTAATAACCATAATTGCCTATGAAGAAAAGCTCTACTCCAACATTCGGTTCGGCTGCCGTTATCAGCCGCGCGAGCGCCTCAGGCCTCTCGCCACGCACATCCACAATCGCTTTTCTCCGCCAGTTCGCGAGGGCATACCGTCCCGCTCCGGTCTCGGCGATGCCGGGGATTGTGCTTAACTGACCTCAGAGTCCGTAAAAACCGAAAACCCAGAGGGCACTGAAAAAGTAATCACTTTTCAGTGCCCTTCACTTAATCATATAAGCCGGCAGGGGATGGGTTATAGTTTGGGTTTAGGGTTTAGGCTTTAGATATGTCGACAACTTAAACCTTCAACCTAAACCCTAAACACTCCAAGAGGCGAGGCCGCGTTAGCGGACGGGTGAGTATAGGCAAGAGGCGCCCGTAGGCCGCCGATTTGAGCCACGATGCCCGATGCAGCGCCGTTGATATAATCGGCGGCCTGCGGGCGCCTTTCATGGATAGGACCTTCTATCCGCGTGCACCTGCGCCTGCGGCTCCGGTGAACGCGGCTACGAGTAAATCGGCGACCTGCGGGCGCCACCTGCGGCCAGTTTAGTGTTTGGGTTGAAGGTTTAGATATGTCGACAACTTAAACTTTCAACCTAAACCCTAAACTTATTTCGTGCGCCCGGGCCGAGCAGCCTCTTATGGCTTGGACGGGTGGAAGGTGTCGATGTGGCGGCGCTTCTTGGTGTCGAGAATCTCGTCGACGGCAAAGAATATACCGCTCTCCTCCACGTTGCCAAACTCGTCGTTTATCGCCGTGCCGAACATGTGCATCGTGGGCGACAGGCTCATGTAGGCGTTGACAAGCGGCGGAATGTTGTCGCCGTGAGCCCGCACCTGGGCATTGAGTATCACATAGTCCTCCTTGAAGTTGTCGGATGTGAATATACGGGCCATCTCCTCGGGGTCGCTGGAGTAGGGCAGGGGATGGATCGGGCGCACCAGTTCGTCGGGATCGGGGAAATGCTTGTGCAGGAAGTAGAGGATGAGATCGCGGCAGCGCTCGGTGTAGTTGGGATACATTGTCACCTTGCCGAACAGATATTTTATCTCGGGATTGATCACTGTGAGGCTGCCGAGTCCGTCCCACAGGTTGTCGAGGGCGTAGAGAGCTTTGGCGCCGGCACGCGATGACTGGTATTCGGGTCTTACAAACGAGCGTCCGAGCTCAAGGGTGTAAGGAAGATAATCCTTAATGAACCTGTCGCTGAAGCGGAACATGTGGCCCGTGGCTATACGCGGCCGGCCGGCCTGGTCCATGCGGATGTCCTTGCCGCAGATATAACGGTAGCCGCCGAGGATCAGCTTGCTGTCGGGGTCCCATACAATAAGCTGTTTGCATGGTGGCGTCATGGTGTCGAACTCGTCGATGTCGCATTCCTTGCCCGAGCCGCCGCCGGCGCTGCGGAAGGCAATCTCGCGCAGACGGCCGATCTCGCGCATCACGTTGGGCGAATTGTGGGCGTCGACAACATATATCATATTGCCGCCCTTGTTGGTATGACGCAGAAATCGCTCGGGCGTAAGTTCGGCTTCGATGAGCTTCTGGTCTACGGGCTCGATTATCTTACGGTTCATTGTTCTAAGCAGGCTCTAAGTTTTCTGAAATATTACGTATGCGTTCAACCTCGGCAGCGGTGTCATTGCCGAGCGAACTGTGGCTCACCACAGGTGCCACGTCTATGCTGAATGTCTTGCCGCTGGCCTTGAATATTTCGCCGGGCAGCAGTATCATCTCGAAGTTGAATTTTATGCCGAGGCGTTCGCGCCACCGGGCGCAGCGGTAGAATGTCGCTGAATTTTCGCCGCCGAAACGCAGCGGCACGATGTCGCGCCGGTATTGACGTGCTTTCTGCACAAACATCTTGCGCCAAGTCAGGTCGGTGACCTTGCCTCCGATGGCGCGCGAACACAGTCCGGCGGGAAAGATTATTATGGGACGGTCGCCCTCCATGGCCCTGTCGATTGACTGTATTGCGCCGCGGCTCTGGGCGCCATGCTTGTTGACGGGCAGGAATACATCGGCGAGCGGCTCCACGGCCATGAGCAGGTCGTTGACGACAAACAGCGGCTCAACACCGCAATGGCGCTTCACAAATGCTATCAGCGCCATGCCGTCGAGCCCTCCCAGGGGATGGTTGCACACGTATATCACACGGTTGTCGCCTGGCGCGGGCAGGTTCTCCGTACCCCGGGTGCGCAGAGTGATGCCGAGATGCTCTATAACGGCTTCGCAGAATTCGGTGCCGCGGCGCGGGTATGCCACGCGCAGCAGTTCGTTGAGTTCGTCCTGGCGGATAAGCCTCTCGATGCGGCGCACAAGCCATCGCGGCACCAGTCGGCTGCGCGAGCCGAGGCGCTGTGCGAGCACCGATGCTATGTCGATGCGGATGGACCCGTCGGGCCTGTTGGAGTCGCTTTTTCCCATTTAGGGTGCAAAGGTACATAAAAAATCCCGTTTTTTATGTACCTTTGCACATTAATCGAAACCATCATGAAGCCCAAGTTGCCTACCGTATACGTGTGCTCGCCCGCACGTGAATTCATATTGCCATACATCGACCGCGAGTTGTGTGGTCGTTATGAGCGTGTCGAAAATCCTGCCGACGCTCAGTTTAATGTGGCCGTGATAAATCCCGGCGACGACCTGCCCGAGGGCTTTCCCGCCGGTGGCACCGTGCTCGAATGCCCTAATATCGTAGGCACGGGTATGACCGGGCTGCCTATGGAACTTGCCTGTCGAATAGCCCGCGGCACATATTTCCATATCCTCGGCAATGATACGCGGTTGTCGACTATCCATGCCAGCGATGTAGCCCGCGCGGTGGGCCTTGCGATTGGCTCGGGACGCCGTCTCACACTTACCGACGGGGCCGATCCATCGTTCCACGACTTTGCCGATGCATTGGCCTACCGCATCAACGACAAGCGCATCCTCACCGTAAAGCCTCTGTGGGCGCGTTTTCTGATGAACGGCGCCCTCAGGCGCACGGTCACTACCGATGCCGTAGTTTATCACATATCCACGCTCGAAGGCTTTAGGCCGACTCCCGTCACCGAGTATCTGCGAACACATGTCTACGATGATGAAAGCCTCTGAATTCATGTCATGCCTTGGCGATTCGGCTAAGGCTCTTGTCAAGATGGCCGTGCAGTCGCGCCCGGCGATTGCTCCGCGTCCCTGTGCCAAAGGGGGCGACAGCATCATAATACTCGGCAACGGGCCGTCGCTCAAGACCACCATAGCCGACAATGGCTCCAAACTGGCATCCATGCCTGCGCTGGCGGTGAATTTTATGGCCAACGCCCCGCAGTTCCGCGAAATCCGCCCCGACTACTACGTGCTGGCCGACCCGCACTTTTTTACAGGCACTGCCAATGCCAATGTAGAACAGCTGTGGCGGGAACTCGCCTCGGTCGACTGGCCGATGACCCTGTCGGTGCCTGTGTCGCGACTTGGATGTGCCCGCCGCTTGCTTGGAGACGCTAACCCCAATCTTACACTGGCTACATTCAACTTTGTCGGCATCGAAGGATTCGCGTGGCTCGAGAATATGGCCTTCCGTCGCCGCATGGCCATGCCGCGGCCCCGCAATGTGCTGATACCGGCGATCATGACCGCTGTGGCGGCCGGATATAAAAGCATATTCCTTGTCGGGGCCGACCATTCGTGGCTCGAGACTATCCGCGTCACTGACGAGAACCATGTGGTGTCGGTGCAGCCGCATTTCTATGCCGATTCCAAGACCGAGCTGAAGCGTTCCGAAGCCGAATACCGCGGGTATCATCTGCACGACATCCTGCTGAGTTTCTATACGGCCTTCCGCTCATATCACACGCTCAGGCGCTATGCCGACTCGCACGGCATAGCGATTTATAATGCCACGCCCGGCTCGTATATCGACGCATTCGAGCGCAGAAAGTTGTAATTCAGGTGTAATTTGTCGGTAAAATATGCTTAATTGTCGGTGTTTTTTGGAAAAATGGCGACAATGCTGTATCTTTGCCAAATAATAATAAAAACAACCGTCCGATTTGATGAAAAAACTACTCATAGGCGGCCTCATGCTTGTCTCGGCCGCATTCCAGTCGGTTTTCGCGGTGCCGGCACGACCCGGTGTCGTGAAGACAATCACACAGCCCGACGGATCAACCCTTGAGGTGACTGTCGTGGGCGATGAATTCCGTCACTGCTATCTGACTTCTGATCGTATTCCGCTCATGAAGGATGCAGATGGCCGATACTGCTATGCCACTATCGACAAGACAGGGCAGGCCGTTCCGTCGCGGTTTCAGGCACGCGACGCAGCCATGCGTACCGGTGTCGAGAAAGCCTTCATATCGACGCTCGACATGCAGGCCATAGGCACTAAGATCTTCGAGCGCTCAGCCGCTTCGCTCAGGAAAGCATCGACAAATATCTCGGCCGGCATCGGCCTCGATCCCGACGACACATGCTTCCCGCATGAGGGCGATGTGCATGCTCTGGTACTCCTTATCGAGTATTCCGACGTGAAATTCAAGGTCGACAATCCCGCCGACTACTACAACCGTTTCCTTAACGAGGAAGGCTTCTCCGATCATAATGCCACCGGTTCGTGCCGCGATTTCTTCATGTCAGTGTCGGACGGAAAGTTCCGTCCCACGTTTGATGCCGTCGGTCCCGTCACGCTCAGCCGCACCATGTCGTATTATGGCGGCAATGACGTATGGGGCAATGACAACCGCCCCGAGCAGATGGTGATCGACGCATGCCGCATTATCGACGACGACATCGATTTCAACGATTATGACATCGACGGCGACGGCGAAGTCGACAATATTTATATTATATATGCCGGCAAGGGTGAGGCATCCTATGGCTCCGAAGCCAGTGTATGGCCCCACCGCTGGACTCTCGACGCAGCCGGCGCAAGTCTGAATCTCGACGGTGTCAAAATCAACAATTACGGTTGCTGCAACGAATGGGACGACATACGTCCCTCGGGTATCGGTACATTCTGCCATGAGTTCGGCCACGTGATGGGCCTGCCCGACCTGTACAGCACCGACTATGGCGCCGCCGAGCGCGTCACTCCCGACGCCTACGACATCATGGATCGCGGCTCATACAACAACGACGGGCGCACTCCTCCGTCATATTCGTCTTACGAACGCAACGCCATGGGCTGGATCGACCTCAAGGTGCTCGACGGCCCCGACGCTGTCTCTCTCGAGAACATCAACGACAGCAATACAGCCTGTATTATACCCACCGGCAACAAGAACGAATTCTTCCTGCTCGAAAACCGCCAGCTCACAGGCTGGGACACATATCTCCCCGGACACGGTATGCTGATATGGCATATCGACTTTGATCTGTCGGTATGGCGTACCAACAGCGTCAACAACGATGCTTCGCATCAGTATGTCGACATCGTTGAGGCAGGCGGCCGCGCCAATAGCTCCAATGCCGCCGTGATGAAGGCATACCCATTCCCGGGCACCTCGCGCAATACCGAGTTTACCGACGACTCCGACCCTGCCATGCTGACATGGGACAAAACTCGCCTCGGACTGCCGATCACCGATATAGAAGAAGTCAACGGTGTGATAAACTTCAATGTGGCCGGCGGATATGTTGAGCTTGCCGCCCCGCAGCCCGTCGCCGCATCGGTCAATCCCGGCGGATTTGTCCTGTCGTGGAATGCCGTTGACAAGGCTATGACCTATACTGTAAATGTATATGGCAAGGATGAAGCCGGCAATGTCGTGCCCACACGTTATACCGATTTTGAGACCGAATCGACCTCGCTGACTGTCGACCGCCTCGCCGCCGAGACTCGTTATTATGCCACTGTGACCGCCCGCCGCGGAGCGTTCACCTCCGAGCCCTCCGACGAGCTTGAGGTGCTCACCGGCGATGCCGACTTTGAATTTGCCGTGCCTGTCGCACGTGCCGCCTCGGCAGTTAGTGCAGATGCGTTTACAGCCGTATGGGAGCCCGTTGATGGCGCCACGGGCTATCTGCTCAGCATCGAGGCACGCCGCAGTCTTACCCCCGAGGAATATGCCACAGACTTCGGCTCGTCGACAACCAAGGCTGCTATCCCCGAGGGATGGGAATCTTCGACCACGAAAACTTATGCATCAAACGGCTATTTCGGCCAGTCGGCTCCGTCGCTGCGCTTCGACCTTCACGGACATTATCTCACGACTCAGATGTTTGAAAAGGACATCGTATCATATAAGTTCTGGGCCCGTGCCACAGGCATGTCTACCGACAACTATCTTGAGATCGAGGCCCGTGCCGACAGCGACTCTGATTGGAAACTTATCGATCAGGCCCATGTCCTTAATTCGGTCAACGGCGAGATCGTACGCCCGACATCGATGCCCGAGGGCATGCACCAGCTGCGCCTTACCTATGTCAAGAATGTCAATGGCAATATGGCTGTCGACGACATGAGCGTCATAACAGGCGGCGAACGTCTGTTCCCGCTCGACGGTTATGCTCCGATGACACTCGGCAATGTCACATCATACAGCATCTCGGGTCTTGCCCCCGATGTCAGGGAATACAGCTATACCGTGCAGGCGGTGGCTGCCGACGGCCGCAAGTCGCTGGTATCCGACCCTGTCAAGGTCGACCTGTCCGATCCGATGGGTGTCACCGATGCTGTCGTGATCCCCGACGGCTCGTCCACCGAGCTCTACAACCTGCAGGGCATACGTGTCACCGGCACTCCCGCTCCCGGCGTATACATACGCCGCTGCGGCTCGCATACCGAGAAGGTATATATCCGCTGAATTCCAATCTTATTGTCGAACCGACTCTAAAATATCTTAAAAAGGCGGGAACGGCTGTCCGTTTCCGCCTTTTTATTTGTCAGTTATGGCGATTTTTTATAATTTTGTACAAAATATAGTGTTATGAAACAAATAATCTTAGCTGCGGCATTTGCTATTGCAGCTTTTGGCGCCAATGCCTCCGATCCATATAAAGTGACCCTTCCCACCACTCCCGATGACGAGGGTGCTATGGCATATCTAATCAATTCCGATAATGGCGAGAAAATCGACTCGGTGCTTGTTGCCGACGGCGAGGCAAAGTTCAGGGGCGCTGTAGAGGAGCCTGTCTTGGCGCGTATAATTATCGATGACGCCCGTCGCGGTCAGTTGATTCTTGAGAATGGCTCTATTGTTCTTGACCCGAAACGTCGCATTGCCTTCGGTTCACCCCTCAACGATCTCATGAACGAGATCAACGACTCGTCGGCTATCATCGCCGCCGATTATGACAAGGCTGCGGCCGATGCAGAGCGTCAGGCGGTAATCGACCGTTACAATGCCTTCATGCAGCGCAAAATGCAGGAGAACATCGACAACCCCGTCGGCTATGTTATCTTCATGGATCAGGCATACGAGCTTTCAGCTCCCGAATTGCAGGCTTATCTCGACAAAGTGCCTTCTCTCAGGAAGTATACCCGCGTCACCAAGCTCCTCGAGATGCTCAAGACAAAAGAGGCCACTTCCGTAGGTAAACATTATCTCGACTTTGAGATAAACGGCAAGAAACTGAGCGACTATGCCGGCAAGGGCAAATATCTGCTCGTCGATTTCTGGGCCAGCTGGTGTGGCCCGTGCCGCCGTCAGATCCCGGTTATAAAGGGCCTTTACGACAAATATAAGGACAAGGGCCTTGAGGTTCTCGGCGTTGCCGTATGGGACAAGGCCGACGATACACACCGGGCTATCACCGAGGAAGGCATCACTTGGCCATGCATTATCGATGCCGGTACTGTCCCAACCGATCTCTACGGCATCTCAGGCATCCCCTGCATACTGCTCATCGGTCCCGACGGTACTATCCTCTCGCGCGACAGGCAGGGAGATGAACTTGTGGCCGATGTCGACAAGTATCTTGCCAGGTGACACTGTCACACCTTTGTTAAAAACCTATAAATTTAGCTGATTTTAAGACGTGTTTGCACGTCGTGTTTGCAGGAAATTATAACTTTGCAGACTGAAACAGAATTTATGCTTATGTATCTACGCAAAATTGCCTTTGCGGCAGCGCTTTGCCTGACTTCGGTCTGGTTTATCGCCTGCAATTCACATACCACCAATGAAATCGAGGAGGTTACGGAGTCGAATGCCGCTGTGCGCTCGTTCTCGCTATCGGCCAATACAAACCTTATGTATGGCCTTGATTCGGTCTACTTCTCGATCGATCTTGTCAAGGGCTTGATTTTTAATGCCGATTCCCTGCCTTATGAGACGGCCGTGACGCGGCTGGTGCCTGTCGTCGTTACCGGCGACGGCGCATCGGTGATCGAGTTGAAGGTCACACGCGCCAACGGCACCGATACTGTATACGACTATATCACCAATTCTACCGATACCATCGACTTTACAAATCCGGTTAACCTGAGAATCGTGTCGAAGGATGGCCGCGCAGAGCGCAATTACACTGTTACAGTCAACGTTCACAAGGTGAAGTCCGACTCACTGGCATGGGGCGATAACGGCCGCACGCTGCTGCCTACGCCGTTTGCCGCTCCCGAGCATCAGCGCACTGTGCGCTCGGGCGACACATTCTATTGTCTTACATCGGCCGGCTCGCAATATTGCATGGCCTCGCACAGCGGCAATTTCGCCGGTCTCAATGGCGCGGTGATGAATATCGCCGACTGGACACGCACAGCTGTCACCTTCCCCTTCATGCCGGTTGTCGAGTCGCTGGCAGCAGCCGACGATGCCATTTATATTCTTGATACCGCCGGCAAGTTGTATCGCTCGGCCGACGGCGGAGCTTCATGGCAGCCAACCGGACTCGAATGGGAATATATATATGGTGGCTATGCCGACCGTGTTCTCGGCGCCGCCCGCAATGCCGGCTCATGGTCGATTCAGACATATCCCGACGCCACATCGCAGCCGCTTCCCGACGGAATGCCCGTCAGCGGTGCATCAGTTCCGGTATATTACGACTTCCCGATGGCAGCCAATCCACAGATGCTTATTGTGGGCGGCCGCCTTCCTGACGGATCGCTTTCAGCGGCCACGTGGGGATATGACGGGAATAACTGGGCCAAAATTTCCAAGCGCAATCTTCCGGTCGCACTTGCCGATGTGGCTGTCGCTCCCTACTTCACCGTCTCGGGCAAGTCCTGGGCTCCGGTAAGCCGCGCTACTCTTATCGCCATGGGCGGTATCGACAGCGGCGGCAATCCCACCGACAGTGTATATATATCCGACGACTATGGCTTCACATGGCGTACCGCCAAGAAAAACATGAAGCTCCCCGCATATCTCGGCAAATTCTCGGGCGCTCAGGCTTATGTTATGTCCTCCACTTATCATGTGGCCGACATCATGCCCAAGATCGCACGTCCTACCGAGTCGTGGGAATGCCCCTTCATATATCTGTTCGGCGGCGTCGGTGATCAGGGCGAAACGCGCAACGTCGTATGGCGTGGAGTTATCAACAGCATGACCTTCCGTCCTATCGAATAACCGTGATGAGAGCCTTTGTCCGCTATATCGTCATGGCTCTTGCCTTAATGACAGCCTGCGCAAGCCTCGGCGCGCAGAATGCCGTGGCGCCCTACAAATTTGATCTGGGCGCCGGTATTGGCATGAGCGGGTATATCGGCGATGTCAATTCTTCCAATCCCTTCCGTCATCCCGGCTTCACCGGCGATCTGCGTTTCGGATATCTTATTGACAGCCGCTGGGCTCTGAGAGCCTCGCTCGCCACTCTCGGCCTGAGCGGTTCCACAGAGGACATGGACAATGTATTGCCTGCCGGCGAGCAACACCGCTCGTTCACATCACAGGTGTATGACCTGAGTGTGCGCGGCGAATTCAATTTCTTCCCCTACGGTATCGGAGAGACATACAAGCGTCTGCGGCGCTGGACTCCCTATCTTGCGCTCGGCATAGGTGCCTCTATGGCATCCTCATCGGGCAATACCGCTGCGGGATTCTCAATCCCGATGGCATTCGGCATCCGCTTCAAGCTCAAGGAACGCCTGAACCTGCATGCCGAGTTCAGCATGACAAAGGTATTCAACGACAATATCGACGGCAAGGACTTTGCCGACCTCAACCATATAAAAACCGACTTCTACAAGAGTACCGACTGGTTCTCACGCCTTACCGTAGGAATCTCCTACGAATTCGGTAAGCGTTGCGAAACCTGTCACTACGTAGACTGACACATTGACAATATATATGACTGCCACGACTACCACGACATCCCGGCCGCTCGACCCAGGCCACGTCCCCGCCCATATAGCTGTTATAATGGACGGCAACGGACGCTGGGCCACTGCGCGCGGTCTCGACCGTTCCATCGGTCATGCCGAGGGAGTCAAGACTGTCCGCCGTATCACCGAGGCCGCTTCGCAGCTTGGCGTGAAGTTCCTCACCCTCTACACTTTCTCGACCGAGAACTGGAATCGTCCGCAGGCCGAGGTAGATGCGCTGATGGATCTTATCGTCGTGGCTATCGAGCGCGAGACCCCCGATCTTATAAAGAATAATGTGCGCCTGCGTATGATAGGCGATATAGACCGCATGCCCGACGGTGGCCGCCGGCGCCTGCAGCAATGCATCGCCGACACATCTCATTGCACGGGGCTTACGCTGGTGCTCGCGCTGAGCTATTCATCGCGATGGGATATTACCCGTGCCGCCCGTCAGCTTGCATCAGATGCCGCCGCAGGCATTATCGATCCTGCACAGATCGATGATGCAGCCATATCAGCCCGCCTCTCCACATCGTTCATGCCCGATCCCGACCTGCTGATACGCACCGGCGGCGATCGTCGCATCAGCAACTATCTGCTATGGGAACTCGCATATACCGAGCTGTATATCACCCCCGTATACTGGCCCGACTTCTCGCGGGCCGACTTTGAGGACGCCATTGCCGATTTTCAGGGACGGCAGCGGCGTTTCGGCCGTACAGGCCAGCAAGTCGAAGACCTCTCACCATCTGTTCCTAAATAACATTCTCTCCGCCACACCTCAGTCTTATCACAAGTTATGCGTTATAAACTGCCTCTAATCCTGTTAATCCTGCTCTGCTGCTGCGCTGCCAGCGGTGTCGCACAGCTGCCGGCCGACACAGTGTTCAATCCCCCGGTTCTCTACTCAACCATGCCCCGTACCTACGAGATCGCCGGCATAAGGGTAGAGGGCGCGCCCAACTACGATGACGAGATCGTCCTCGGATATGCCGGCCTCAAGGTCGGTGAGCGTGTGGCAATACCCGGCTCCGACATTACAAACGCCGCCAAGCGCCTCATGCGTCACAATCTGTTCCAGCAGGCTCAGTTCAGCCTCGAAAAGACTGTCGGCGACAAGGCGTGGATTCTCCTCACCCTGCGTACCCAGCCCCGTATTTCGCAGGTCAATTACATCGGTATGAAAAAAGGCGAGCGCGACGACCTGCAGGAACGCCTCAATCTGATGAAAGGTAATCAGATTACCCAGAATATAGTCGACCGCGTCCAGCTGATCACGCAGAAGTATTTCGACGACAAGGGCTTTGCCAACGCCAAGGTGAACATTACACTCCATGAGGACCTCTCCGAGCCCGACCACATGATAGTCGACATCGCCGTCGACCGCCGCGACAAGCTCAAGGTTCACAAAATTTATCTCAACGGCAACGAGGTGCTGTCCGACCGTAAACTCAAACGTGTGATGAAAAAGACAAACGAGAACAACGACCTTCTCAAACTGTTCTCGCAGAAGAAATTTGTGCGCAGCGACTACGACGACGACCTCAACCGCATCCTCACCAAGTACAACGAGCTCGGCTATCGCGACGCCAAGATTGTGGCCGACAGCGTGGTGCCTTACAGCGATAACCGTGTTGACGTGCATATCACAGTCGACGAAGGGCGCCGCTATTACATCAAGGACATCGACTGGACCGGCAATACCGTCTATCCTACCGAACTCCTCGCTGCTTGCCTCGGTATGCAGCCCGGCGACGTGTATAACCAGACATACATGAACAAGCGCCTCAACGAAGACGATGACGCCGTGTCAAACCTCTATATGGACCGCGGCTATCTGTTCTACAACCTCGTGCCTATCGAGCGCGATGTAGTCGGCGACAGCATCTCACTCGAGATGCGTATAGTCGAAGGTCCGCAGGCGCGTATCAACAATGTCATAATCAACGGTAACGATCGCCTCTACGAGAAAGTGATACGCCGCGAGTTGCGTGTGCGCCCGGGCGATCTGTTCTCCAAGAGCGATCTCATGCGTTCGGCACGTGAAATCGCTCAGACCGGCCACTTCGATCCCGAGCACATGGATGTGCGCCCCGAGCCTAATGAAGAGAACGGCACGGTCGACATCATCTTCAACCTCGAATCAAAGGCCAACGACCAGATCGAATTCTCGATGGGCTGGGGCCAGACCGGTATTATCGGTAAGCTTTCGCTCAAATTCACCAACTTCTCGCTCAAGAATCTCTTTTATCCCTCGACATACCGCGGAGTGATTCCGCAGGGCGAAGGACAGACTTTCACCGTGAGCGCACAGACTAATGCCCGATACTATCAGGCATACTCCATTTCGTTCCTCGACCCGTGGTTTGGCGGCAAGCGACCCAACTCGCTCTCCTTCTCGGCCTATTACAGCCGTCAGACCGGCGTCAACAGTTCCTACTATAATTCCCAGTGGGCCAACGGCGGCTATTACAACCCCTACTACAGCGGCTACGGTTATGGCTACGGATATGGTTACGGCTACGGCAACGATTATTATCAGAACAGTTACCAGGCATCATACGATCCCAACAAGGTGCTCCAGATGGTGGGTGTAAACATCGGCTTCGGCAAGCGTCTCAAGTGGCCCGACGACTACTTTACCTTCACCGCCGAACTCGGCTACAACTGGTATTACCTCAAGAACTGGGACTACCTGTACTACATGCGCAACGGTACATCCAATGCCATTGTGCTTGGCCTTACTCTTGCCCGCAACTCCATCGACAACCCCATATATACCCGCAGCGGCTCGCAGTTCTCGATCAACCTCTCGCTCACTCCGCCCGCTTCGCTCTTCATGGGCAAGCGCGACTGGAAGGCCCTCAGCGAGGCAGGAACCACCGAGAGCAAGAAAGAGCTCTACCGCTGGATCGAATATTGGAAGCTGCGCTTCAAGTCGCGCACATATACTCCGCTCGCCAACGCCGAAGGCACATATACCCCCGTGCTCATGACCCGCGCCGACTTCGGCCTGCTCGGCTCGTACAACAAATACCTCAAGTCGCCATTCGAGACATTCTATGTAGGCGGCGACGGTATGTCGGGCTCCTACACCTATGCAACCGAGACAATCGCCCTGCGTGGTTACGACAACGGCGTGTTCACCCCGTGGACTCGCGAGGGCTACGCCTATACCCGCTTCGGCGTCGAGCTACACTTCCCGCTGCTGTTGCAGACGTCCACTACTATCTATGCGCTCGCATTCCTCGAAGGCGGTAATGCCTGGACCTCCGTCAGCAAGTTCAATCCGTTCGAGCTCAAGCGCAGTGCCGGCTTCGGCGCCCGTATATTCCTCCCGATGGTCGGTATGATGGGTATTGACTGGGCATACGGCTTCGACCGCGTCGACGGCGTGAAGGGCGGCAGCCACTTCCACTTCATTCTCGGTCAGGAATTCTAAGCCCATGACTTCCGCCTTAAACCTTTTGCCTGCTTGATTGTCTTAATATTTAAGCATCATAAACTCAAAGACATGAAAAAGACAATAATAACCCTGCTGTTGGCCGTGGCCGCATTTGTCACCGCTTCAGCCCAGAAATATGCCATGGTCGACATGGATTACATCCTGCGCAATGTCCCCGCCTACGAGATGGCTTCCGAGCAGCTCAACCAGCTGTCGCAGCGCTGGCAGCGCGAGGTGGAGGCCGTAGGCAAGGAAGCCGAGACCATGTATCAGAATTTCCTCTCCGACAAGGTATTCCTCACCGATGAGATGGTAAAGAAACGCGAGGCCGAGATAGTGGCCAAAGAAAAGGAAGCCACCGACCTGCGCTACAAATACTTCGGCCCCGAAGGCGAGCTTTACAAGAAGCGCCTCTCCCTGCTCAAGCCTATTCAGGACGAAGTATACGAGGCTATCAAGGGCGTCGCCCAGCAACGCGGCTACCAGACGATATTCGACCGTGCGTCATCGTCCAACATCATCTACTCCTCGCCCACTATCGATGTGTCAAACGAAGTGCTCACACGCCTCGGCTACAGTAATAAATGATCATAACAAATTAAATCAATATCACTAATACATCATGTTCAAGAAATTAATCCTGGCCATCGCAGTGGTGCTCCCTCTGTCGGCCTTCGCTCAGAAATTCGGTACTGTCAAAGCCGGTGAGGTCCTCGAGGCCATGCCCGAAGCTACTGCTCTTCAGGCTCAGATGAAAGAAGCTTCCGAGAAGTATCAGGCCGAATTCGACAAGCTCAACGAAGAACTCCAGCGCAAGTATGCCGACTTCCAGAACATTCAGAACGACGCCAACACTCCCGAGTCGATCAAGGAACGCCGCATGCAGGAGATCCAGGAATATCAGCAGAAGATCGATCAGTTCCGTGTCACCGCACAGCAGGATCTCGCCCGTCAGCAGGAACAGGGCCTTGCTCCTATCACCACCAAGTTCAACGAAGCTGTGAAGTCGGTTGGCGTTGAAGGCGGATACACATTTATCTTCCCCTACGATCCCAGCCTTGTCCTCTATCAGGGCACCGACGTGGTCGATGTTACTCCCGCCGTCCGCACTAAGCTCGGCCTCAAGTAATCTGTCACTGAAATCACAACTTGCAGCGTCCCCGGCAACGGCGGACGCTGCAAGTCGTTTTTACCGTGCCGGTTTCATCGGTTCCATGTGGATGTATATCATGCTCGATGCTCCGAATTTGCTGCGTATCGCGTGCTCCACAGCCGAGGCGATGTCGTGTGCATCGGTCAGCCGCATGTCACCGTTAAGCTTTATGTGTACATCCACTGCGATTGTACTGCCTATCTTGCGGCAGCGCAGATTATGAAATCCCTTCACGCCGTTTACGCCGCTTATTATACGTTCCAGCTCGGCTGTCTGCTCTTTGGGAAGTGAGCCTTCAAGGAGCTCGTTCATTGCCGGTCGTACAATGTCATAGCCGGCTTTAATAATGAAAAAGCTTACCGCGGCTGCGGCCACAGGGTCGAGTATACGCCAGTTTTCGCCTGCAAACATGGCACCGCCTATGCCGGCTACGGTTCCTATCGACGAGAAGGCGTCGCTGCGGTGGTGCCACGCATTGGCGATTACAGCATCCGACTTCAGACGTCGCCCTTCACGCACCGTGTAGCGGTAAAGCAGCTCCTTGGCCACTATCGAGATCACCGCTACGGCCAGAGCAATCCACCCGGGCGCAGGCAGCTCCTCGCCGCCAATGCACGATATGATGAGCCTGAGACTGTTGACAAACAGACCTATACCTGTCAGAAACAGGATGACGCCGATGATCATCGTAGCGAGAGTCTCAAACTTTCCGTGGCCGTAACCGTAGTATTCATCGCGGGGTTTCCCCGAGATTTTTACAAAAATCAGTACGATTATATCGGTGATAAAGTCGGTAAGAGAGTGAACGGCATCGGCCACCAGTGCCGCACTGTGGCCGAATATGCCTGCGACAAACTTTATGGCCACGAGCGCGGCGTTGACAGCCGTCCCTGTTATCGTGACCCTATAGATCCCTTTTTCTCTTGATTCCACTATGGCAGCAGATAAATTATTTAAGGATCAGGGCCACGATGTAGCCGATATAGCACGCTGTCATCAGGGCGCCCTCGGCGCGGGTGAATGTGCGCTTGCCGATTATCTGCCCGAAGAGCCAGAACAGCAGGCTTGCCCCCGTTAGCACGAGCAGATCGAAATTGCCGATACCGCCGAAGGGTAGGGGACGGATAGTCGCGGCCGTGCCGAGTACCATGAAGATGTTGAAAATATTGCTGCCCACGACATTGCCCACAGCCATGCCCGGCTTACCCTTTACGGCGGCAGTGACCGAGGTGGCAAGCTCGGGCAGCGAAGTGCCTGCTGCAACTATCGTAAGGCCTATTATAGCTTCGCTCACGCCGAGGCCGGCGGCGATGCCCGATGCGCCTTTTACAAACATGTCGCCGCCAAATATCAGGCCTGCCAGCCCGGCGAGCACCCACACTGTGGCGCGGAGCATCCCCATCTTGGTCGCTTGCTTTTCTTCGCTGGCCGGGATATCCGGACCTTTGGACTTGGCAGAGGCAAAGGTATAGCGCATGAATACGGCGAAGAGCAGCAGCAATATGATGCCGTCGACGCGTGTCACGCTGTTGGCGAGCCCTGTCTCCGGGTCGAGCAATGTGGCATTCCCCATCGTGAGCAATATCAGCGACGAGAGCACCACAAACGGTATCTCGTTGGCCATGATACTGCGCTCCACCGTGAGCGGACGCACCAGTGATGTGATACCGATGATGGCAAGTATGTTGAATATGTTGCTGCCCACCACATTGCCTATGGCGATACCGGCATTGCCGTTGATCGATGACACTACGCTGATAACCAGCTCCGGCGCCGAAGTGCCGAAGGCCACTACCGTCAGGCCGATAACAAGGTCACTTACGCCCCAGCGGCCTGCGATGGCCGATGAGCCGTCGGTAAGCATGTTGGCGCCGGCCAGTATCAGTGTCAGCCCGGCTAAGAGGAATACGATATCAAGAAACATTTCACAATAGTTATATCGGGGTGTAAAAGAATGGGCAACCGCCTTTGGCGGCTGCCCTTGTACCCCGAAGGAGAATCGAACTCCTATCTAAAGTTTAGGAAACTTCTATTCTATCCGTTGAACTATCGGGGCGTGCTGCAAAGGTACGCATTTTTTTTGAAACCCCATGCGCCGGAGCTCAATTTTCGCCGGTGCGGAAGCACTTCCTCACCAAACGCGCTATGATGAGCGCGTTCACGATGGTCACAGCCGCCATGATGGCTGTGCCGGCGAGCAGTGCGGTCCATGGCGACGATACAGGGATGTCGATGCGGGCCAGCCCTGCGCTCCATATACAGCGGGCTACAAGCATGGCAGCTGACGCGAGCAACAATACGGCAACATTGAGGCACAGTACAAGGCGGATGTAGCATGCCGACACCTGCCGTGGCGTGTAGCCGAGCAGCAGCAGTCCCGATATGGTGCGTCGGTTCTTCTGTACGAGCAGATACAGACTCAGCACGAGTATGCCGAGGGCCAGCAGCGTGATGATGCCGCCTACAGCGCTTATTATGCCGGTAAGTAAGGTCAGAAAATACGATGCGCGTCCCAGGTTGTCGTCGGGCCCGGCCTTTTCATAATCGTGGGCGGCAAGATATTTGTCCACGTCGGGATCAGCCGGGTCGGCCACTTCGACAATCAGCCTTGACGGCTCTTCGGCCGTTCCGCTGCCGAATTCGCCATGTGCCCAGTCCATGAAGCGCTCGGGTACCGCCACAGTGTTGAGCCACGACGAGAATCCCACGATGCGGCCGGGCAGGCTCACCTGCCGGCCATTGCCGCTGAGAGTCACCGTCAGCGGAATCTTGCCCAGCATCGACTCGCTCACCATAGGCATGCGCCCTGTGGATGCGAAGCCGAAGTTGTAGAGCGTCAGATAATCCTTCGACAATATGATCGGAATCACCGGCTGTGCAGGGTCGAAAGCCCATTCGTCGGAATCGATATCCAGCAGCCGGTCGGGCACCGACTCAAAGAACAGTGCCGTCTGCATCGTGCGGCCGCCAAGGTCTATTCCTGCCCACACGCCGAAGTCGGCTGCCCGGAATTCCGATACGCCGCCACACCACTTTTGGCTCTTGATGTCGGCGATGTCGGTGGACGAGAAGCCGGGCTTGGTGCCGGTGAGAGTGGCGCTCATCGTCACAGGCTTGGATATTACTATATTGCGCTTTGATATCAGCCCTATGCCCCCCTCGCTGTCTTCTGCACGCGAGAGGCCGCCCTGCACATCGTTGCGCAACTGCACGGCTGCCATCACTATCGTGAGGCCTACGAGTGTCGCCAGGGCATAGCCCGCTGTCTGCCAAATGCTGATGTTGCGTCGTAACAGTTTGCTTATCATAGGTTCAGCGGTATGAAAGGTCGGTTAATTATCAGTTGGGCTCCCACCGAGGTGAATATCACGCCGGCGTCGAGCCGCGCGGCTTCCTCGGCCACCATCTCGCCGCAACGCTCGTTGTTATAGTGGTCGAGATGGCTCACAGGTTCGTCGAGCAATATGAAGTCAAATGGCTGGCACAGTGCCCTTATCAGCGCCATGCGCTGCTTCTGTCCCACCGACATGCGTCCTGCCGGCGTGTCGATGCGGTTGTCGATTTCGAGCCGCTCGAACATCTGCCTTATCTCGGCCTCGCTCCGGTAGTCGGTCAGGCGGTTCTTGAGCATCACATTGTCGATGGCGCTCAGTTCGTCGAATACATCGAGTTCCTGCGGCAGATAGGCAAGGTGGCTGCGCCGCAGTTCGCACCAGCGGTCGATTGTATAGTGCGATATATCGTTGTCGTTGAACAGTATGCGGCCCACATAGTCGGTGCGTACACCGGTGATGAACGAGCACAGCGACGTCTTGCCTGTGCCCGAGGCGGCGTTCATGCAATACAGCTTGCCGCGTTCAAGGCTCAGCTTGCGCCGCCACACCTGCGACTCGCGCCTCTCATCGCCGTCTACGGCAAATATCCGCGGCTCGGCATCTTCGAGCCTTATACTGTCGATACGCTTTATTTTAGTTGTCATACCGCGAAATTACAAATAATTTATTACCTTTGCAAAAATTGTCATTATGGAATTTATATCAAAACGTGTGCAGTCGCTTGCCGTGTCGCAGACACTCGCAATGTCGCAAAAGAGTTCCGAGCTTCGTGCATCGGGCGTCGATGTGATTAACCTTTCCGTAGGAGAGCCCGACTTCAATACGCCGGCTCATATCAAGGATGCCGCCAAGCGTGCTGTCGACGACAATTTCTCATTCTATTCGCCCGTCCCGGGCTATATGTCGCTCCGTCAGGCCATAGCCGACAAGCTCAGCCGCGAGAACGGCCTCAGCTTCACCCCGGCCGAAATCGTTGTGAGCAACGGTGCCAAGCAGGCTCTATGCAATGTGATACTTTCCACCGTCAACCCCGGCGACGAGGTGATTATACCCACCCCCGCATGGGTCAGCTATGTGGAGATGGTAAAACTCGCCGAGGGCAAGAGCGTCCTTGTCCCCGCCGGCATTGACAGCGACTTCAAGATCACTCCCGCCCAGCTCGAGGCCGCCATCACCCCGCGCACCCGCATGCTTCTCATCTGCTCGCCATCCAATCCCACCGGCAGCGTATACACGCGCGACGAGTTGCAGGCCCTTGTCGACGTCCTGGCAAAGCATCCCGACATCCTCATCCTCGCCGACGAGATATACGAGCATATCAATTATACCGGCTCATTTACCTCGCTCGGCTCGTTCGAGGCCATCGCCGACCGCACCATCATCATCAACGGCGTGTCCAAGGCCTATGCCATGACAGGCTGGCGCATCGGCTACTGCGCAGCTCCCGCCGCCATTGCCAAGGCAGTGTCCAAGCTTCAGGGACAATATACCTCGGGCGCTTCGTCAATCGCTCAGAAAGCTGCCGAGGCAGCATACACCGGCCCGCAGGACTGTGTGGCCGAGATGTGCGCCGCCTTCCGCCGCCGCCGCGACCTTGTAGTCGGGCTGGCCTCACAGATACCGGGCTTCAGGGTCAACGAGCCCAAGGGCGCTTTCTATCTCTTCCCCGAGGTATCCGGAGTCCTCGGCAAGCGCTTCGGCGATAAAGTTATCGCCACATCGGGCGACCTTGCCATGTATCT
Organism: Muribaculaceae bacterium; assembly: GCA_017624155.1. Lineage (GTDB taxonomy): Bacteria > Bacteroidota > Bacteroidia > Bacteroidales > Muribaculaceae > CAG-873. The sequence goes on from JAGANS010000009.1 coordinate 36,111, forward strand.
TCTTGAGCAGGCCCATGTAGCCACAGTCGACGGCGCCGCCTTCTGTGCTCCCGGCTACATCCGGTTCAGCTACGCGACAAGCGACGAAAACCTCCGCGAGGCTATGTCCCGCATCCGCACCGCCATCGATCAGCTGCACTGAAAATATTCGTTATAAAGCAACACGATCTTAATACAGAGCGTGCCTGCATGGCTCGATGCCGCAGGCACGCTCTGCGTATTTATTGAAGGAGGAATACAGATTCGTCGCCGCAGATATTGCGTATTTTTACGCGCAGCGGCTTATCATTCGATCGAATCTTACCATCCCAGAAATTGCGCGTACTGATACCGTTTATCGTGATATAGCTGTCGGGCTCTATACGGATTTCCTCGCTGCTGGTCCATTCTGCGTTTAAGTCGGCGCTGACACAGTCAAGGCTTATCCATTCTACAGCCTCGAGACCTGACTCACTCAGGAGTACGGGCTGATGTTCACCCCGGGCATTCAGCGCGGCCTTATAGTTGTAATCATCTATCTTGCGCTTTACCCGGTCTGACATAAAGGATACTACCTCAACTTCCCATTTCGACAGCACACCGTCGTTGCTTTCCTTTACTGAAAATTCGGCTTCATCCTGTGCGACGAGATTGTCAAGAATTATTTTCAGGTCACGGAAGTCAATCTCTATGAGAGTCGTATTATGCTGCGCTATATATGCGTCGATCTGTTTGCGATTGTCAATATCGATATAGTAGAATACGACTTTTTTTACCCCTTCGAGTTGCGACAGTTCCTCATATATCAGTTTGTGCATTGTCTTGTCCGACACGACACGTGCTTCAGCGCCCGACAAAAGGTCGGGTATATACACCGGCATTTTTCCATATTTAGAGTCGTTGATTACCCCCGACCAATATGACGATATTGATCTGTCGGGAACAAGACCCTGTATTAACGACGGCAGCACTTTCATAGTCTGTACCGGATTTCGGAAAAGTGATACACCGTCTTGTATCTCGAGGACTTCAAAGCGCGCGCCGTCCTTCACCAACCGGTCGCGTGCGGTCGTTATGCTGTTGGAATTCACATCGACATGAATGAACCGGCGGTTCGTTTTTGATGCGACAGCTGCCGTGACGCCGCTGCCCCCGAAGAAGTCGGCGACTACCTGTCCCTCGTTGCTGCTTGCCTCGATAATTCTTTTAAGAAGTCCCTCAGGCTTCTGCGTTTTGTAGTCCACGTATTCGGATGACCCGCTTATAAGAGGTTTGGTTGAGTCACAATCCCATACATCTCTTACGTATACCTCGGTCGAGTAAGTGTTGAAGAGGTATTTTTTTACGTTGTCCTTTAAGGGGATGCCACGCTCTACGGAATCTATGACAGTCTTTTTCTGCCGCTCGGTAAGATTCGACATGTCGGGTGGAGTGCAGACTGTGTCAATAAACGGCTTTTCGTAGATTATTGTTTCTTTCTCAGGATGGAATACGTTGTCCGGATTTAAGGAATATAAAAATATAGTATCATGTTTTTTGGGCCATGTGCCTTTGCTGATGCCCTGAATGCGGTAGGCCCAGATTATCTCATTTTTAAAGTTATCTTCGCCGAATATCTCATCCATCAGAATTTTGACATAATGGCCTATATGCCAGTCGAGATGCACATAGATGGATGCCGTGGGACTCATGATCGATTTTATTGCCATAAGATTCTCGTACATCCAGCTGAGGTAGCATTCCTTATTCCATATATCACCATACATCTCGGCCTCGAACTTCTGCATGTCGGCATTGTCGAGCTGTGCTTTCTTAGTCGCTTCGGCGATAGCCTCGGCCACTTTGGGGTTGCGCCGCAGATATACAGTCTTTGCATAATTGGCTCCGGAGGCAAATGGCGGATCGATATACACAAGGTCCACGCTTATGCCTTTGTCTTTAAGATATGCGCATGCCGACAGGCACTCGCCGCGGATCATGAGGTTGCCGTCTCGGCTGTCGCCGACTCTCTCCATGAGTCTCGTTTCATACAGAGGCATGCCACGGTTTATATGCGGCTCAATCTCATCGTCGCCTCGATATGCCAATAGTTTCTGAGTCCTTCTGAAGAAAGGCATTACAGCCTGCCCCTGAAGAATTGCCGGATTGTAAGGTACGTATTTGATCGCCATGTCTATGCGTTTAAAAAGTCTTGAATCTTTTGCAGTGTATTGTCGTACTGATCTTCTTCACTGCATGATTCAGGGATATATAGAAATTCAAACTGTGTGTACTTGCTTGCTTTGTTTATGGCGATGAATTTATCCATAAAATCTTTTTTGGGTCTGAACGACGATTCATATACAGCGCCTTTTGTTTCCACAAGTATCACTTTGTCTATCTGATTGTCGGCATTGCGGCGAAGTATCAGAAAGTCGGGATAGTAGTTGCTGATCCGTTTCCAGTAAGTATCGGTTTTTGCGTAACATTCGATACAGAAATCTGTCATCGATTCATCGCCGTTGAAATATATCTCGATATCCGGAAACGTATTGAGTAGCCCGCGCAGAATCTTATCATAATAACACTGTTCGAGCCCGCTGTCAAAAGAGTAGGGTATATATTGATATGTACGTTTGTTGCGATTGTCAGATACTGCCGATACTCTGTATTGAGCTTCAAGTATGTCGGCCGCATTGTTGTTGCCCGTGGCACGTAGCGTTTCAATGCCTTTCTGAATATCGGGTGGCAATGCAGTGTCGCTATGATCAGCCTTTATGATTTTTTCGACCGTCGGTGCGTCCGGAAATACTTTCCGGTTTTCCGACGGATAATATGGTTTGTCAAATGCTTCGTTATTCAATAATGATACGGTATGCGGTACTGTTTCCTCGATACACTTGATAACAGTTTGCGGTGTGAAGCATTTACGGATATCAGCGCGCAGTTGTTGCTGCTTATATTCTTTGGAAAGATAGCGGTATCCGTTTCTTACGTATGATACCGACTCGTACAGTGGTTTTAAAATGTACGAATACTTCTTAAGAGTGTCTGTCGTAATCAGACCGAAACTTTCTTTTGATATCAGATATAGCCATTCGTTGTACCACATGGGTATATCTGTGTCATATTTGATAATCTGTCCGGCAATTTCTGTGTGTCCGCTTATATCGCTTTGTGTCACCATATTCCGGCCCGCTCCGGATGGTCTTACATCAGCAAGGCGTTGCTTGGGGTCGTTGCCGGTTAAGGTTTCAATTTTATATATGATATGCAGCTGATAGAACGTTAATTCCGGCAGTTTCACCACCTCTTGTCGCGAATAACGCTTTACTTCGCGGGTGTTCCCCGGCCTTGACAATTCGGATACCGTCGTATGATGCTTTTTCTTGAGTTCCTCGCTCAATAGATCGTAGTTCTGTTTGTTCAACCATATTAGAGCTTCTTCAGTGGCTGCATTTTCTACTTCGCGAAGGCATCGGCAGCTTGTCTGGAGCACCATATTCCGTACCGATGAATTGACATTTGGCAATATGACTCCGCTGAGGCTTTTGCAGTTCCATCCTTCCTTGCCTATCTGCGCCAGTAGTATGATTTTATATTTTGAAAACGGTGAATCCAACGATCTGAAATCGGCTTCGGCTTTCGGTGCGCATCTGAAACCTTCTTTATTCTGATTGCCGTAATACCTCAGCACTGTTTCGTTTACATCCAGTCCGAATTCATCGCATATTGAACATACTTCGGGGTAGATCTCATTTTCGAGTGTCGCTATAAGTCCGCAATATATTGCCAGTTTGGCACATCCGACGTCGGGATAACTCTTGTCTTTGAATTTTCTTAGAAAATCACGGACTCCGTTCCGTACTATATCGAGGCCCGAAACATCAGAGTGCTTGATTACCGGCAATTTCAGAAAATTTCCTACTGCATTGGCAAGAGGATAGTATGTCACGACATTGCCGAGCATACTGTATCTGATACTGATATCCTCAGCCGGCCGGATGATCTTGGATGACTGAAAATAAGGCGTGCCCGAGAAGCCTAAGAGTGAATTGAACGAGGATGTTTCTACCCACAGTTCAATTACCTTGCGCAGTCGTTGCTCGTCGCTCGCATGGTGCATCTCGTCGACCATTACACACAGATTGGGTAAGTCGCCGATGATCTTGCGCAACTCGTTTGCAAGTTCAACCGAGAACCATGCATCCCGCTCTTTTTCAGGTAAATTGCCCCATGCGTCCGGTATGTCTTTAGACTTATCCATACGGTCGTATAGTTTCTCGGCATTGGTTATCATGATCAAGCCTTTGAGATTTCTGAAAGGTTGATGCCTCTGTACCTTTTGCGCGTTAGGATTTCGCACGATATTGCTGCCTTTGGCACTGGAGGATTCTCCGAGAACTTCTAAACGGACTATCGATTTCAGTCTGGATGCAATCGGCTCCGGAAAGATCATTGATGGATCGAAGTCGCGGATATCCTTTGTTATAGAGGGCAGAATGGAGGATTTCAGCCCCGCAGGTGCCACTATTATGAAGTTATGGGCAAATAAAGGATTGTCGGGCTCGTTTATGGCAAAATACAGATTGAGATAGACAAACATTGCCATAAGCCATGTCTTGCCGGCTCCCATTGGCAGACTGAACAGATAGTCGACATACGTGACACCATGCAGTAATTGCTTTATTATAGCCGCATAATCCGGCGCTTCAGGATGTTCGCATATCAGTTTGGCCAATAGCGGAGCATTGGACTCTCCTGAGTCATTCTTCTCTATGGCATATTCATAAAGTGCCTGGGCTTCGGGATGCTCCGTTAAAAAGGCACGCGTGGATACCGTTAATGGCAGTATGTCGAGATCCAGGGTGTTAAACGCCCCTTCATTCATCAGTTCCCACAGAGGCTTATTGCCGCATGCCAGCTTTAGAAAGAGGAATGTCTTTACTGATTTTAACTGAGCGTCGCGCAATAAAGCTTTCCTTTCCATGTATAAAAGGAGATTCTTTACAGTGCAGCTGTCCGACTGCAGCCAATTATTACGGGCGCGTTCAATTAGTTTATATATCATGGCAGAGCGCGATTTGCTTTTATTGCAAAGATACGAATTATAAAGCCGCATCATTTTTATTGGACGATGCGGCTTTTGAAGTGGTACACCCGTGGGGAGTCGAACCCCAATCGTCGGAACCGGAATCCGAAATTCTATCCATTGAACTACGGGTGCCTGTACTATTTGTGCGGTTTGATGATGCAAAAGTAGTGCTTTTTTTGTAAATTTGCAAATCAAAATATTTTTGACCGCCGGTTTACGGCTCATCTCCGATACCCGATACTACCGATACTATATGAATGTAAGAATTGAAGGCGGCTGGCGCCGCAGGCTCGAATCCGAGTGGACGGCTCCTTATTTTGCAGACCTCGCCGGGTTTGTGCGCGAGGCTTATTCGGCCGGAACGGTATATCCACCTGCCGGCAAGGTGTTTGCCGCCTTCGATGCTTGCCCGTTCGACGATGTGAAGGTAGTGATTCTCGGCCAGGATCCCTATCATGAACCCGGTCAGGCCAACGGCCTGTGCTTCTCGGTGGCCGACGGTGTGCAGCAACCGCCGTCGCTTGTGAATATCTTCAAGGAAATTCAGTCCGACCTTGGCGTTGTTCCCTATGCCTCGGGCGATCTCAGCCGTTGGGCGCGCCAGGGCGTGCTGCTGCTCAACAGCACCCTTACCGTGGCTGCTCATCGCGCCGGATCGCATCAGGGCAAGGGCTGGGAGGAATTTACCGATGCCGCTATCCGGGCGCTCAATGACGGCCGTGAGGGCATCGTATTCATGCTGTGGGGCAGCTATGCCATCCGTAAGGGCGAGCATATCGACCACAGCCGCCATCTGGTGCTCACATCTCCCCATCCCTCACCGTTGTCGGCCTACCGCGGATTTTTCGGCAACCATCATTTCTCGCGTGCCAATGCTTATCTGCAGAGCCGCGGCCAACAACCTGTCGACTGGCGATGAGGCATCTGTTGCTCCTGCTGGCTTTAGCAGTATCGGTAATTACAAACGCTGCTCCACCTGTCGATACCATGACCGGTATATTCAACGAGCGCGTCAAGACCGTGCAGGTTCTCGGGCCTGGCGGCGATATATTCGCCCCGCCGGTAGTCGTTCTCGGCGCAGGCGATGCCCTCGACATCGAGTTCGACCGTCTGGCCGACGACCGCGAATATATGCGCTACCGGGTGCTGCGATGCGATGCCGACTGGCAGCCGTCGTCGCTCGCCGAGTCGGAATATCTCGACGGTTTCAACGAGAGCGCGATCGAGAATTACGACTTCTCGCGCGGCACCACGGTGCACTACGTGCATTACGGCTTCCAGTTTCCCAATGCCGACATAAATCCCCGTCTGTCGGGCAATTATCTGATTCAGGTTTATCCTGAGGATAATCCCGACGATGTGTGGTTCCAGACCCGTGTGATGATTTCGGAACAGTCGGCACCGATCAGTGCATCGGTCACCACCCGCACCGATGTCGACTACAACAAGGGCCACCAGCAGCTGTCTATAACAGTCGACACCGAGCGTGCCGGCGTCAGCGATCCTTTCAACGACCTCACCGTTGCGATACAGCAGAATGGTCGCGCCGACAGCGAGGCCGCCCTGCGCCATCCGCTGCGCATGTCGGGCCGGACGGCTGTCTACGAACACGTCTCGCCGCTGATATTCGAGGCCGGCAACGAGTACCGCCGCATGGAGGTGTCGAATGTCAACTATCCCGGTATGCGTGTCGATGGTATCGAATATTTTGAACCTTATTATCACTTCATCCTCATGGTCGACGAGCCTCGCGCCGAGGAGTCTTATCTCTTTGACAGCACTCAGAACGGCCGCTTTGTGGTGCGCGAGTACAATTCATCGGAATCACAGCTCGAGGCCGACTATGTGGTGGTGCATTTCGCTCTCGACAGTCCCGAGCTGCCGGGCACGATGATATTTCTCGACGGCGACTTCACCTCGCGCCGCTTCGATGCCGAGTCGCGTATGCAGTACAATGCCACGACGGGCCGCTATGAGCGTGCCCTCCTGCTCAAGCAGGGCCATTACAACTATCAGTACCTTGCCGTGCCGCCCGGCGCGCGCCGCGGATACACGGCTCCGATTGAGGGCGACAAATACCAGACTGTCAACGAATATCTGATAAAGGTCTATGCGCGCGGAACGCTCGACCGCACCGACCGACTTATCGGCGTGAGCCGTATCACCACACAATGATTCAAGAAGAAGAAATCGACATGCTACAGATTCAGGATACTCTTGTAAGCCTCGACCTGCTCGAGCGTCACTTCCTGTGCGACCTCGCCTCCTGCAAGGGCGAATGCTGCATCGAGGGCGATGCCGGAGCCCCCATCACTGAGGACGAGCGCCGCGATATCGAGAACCTATTGCCCGAGATAATCGACGACCTCTCACCTGCTGCCCGCGAGGTCATCGCCCGCGACGGCGTGGCGTACGTCGACGAGGAGGACGATCTTGTCACATCGCTTGTCGCAGGCGGCCAGTGCGTGTTTGCCACATTCGGTCCCGGCGGCATGTGTTACTGCGCCATCGAGAAAGCATGGCGTGAAGGCCGCGTCGGCTTCATGAAGCCCATATCCTGCCATCTGTACCCCGTGCGCATCAAGGAATATCCCACATTTACGGCTGTGAATTACCACCGTTGGAAGATATGCAAGTGTGCCGAGACCCTCGGACGTGCCAAGGGCCTGCGGGCATATAAATTCTTGCGCGAGCCGCTTGTGCGTCGATTCGGGCAGGAGTGGTACGACGAACTCGACGCCACCGCCGACGAATACTTCCGCCAGTACGGCGACTAAACCTTCAACCAAAACCAACCAAGGGGCGCCCGCAGGTCGCCGATTTGAGCCACGATGCCAAATGGCTGCGCCGTTGATATAATCGGCGGCCTGCGGGCGCCTTTCACTGATGATGCATCGGCCCGCGTGCACCTACGCCTGCGGCTCCGGTGGACGCGGCTACGAGTAAACCGGCGGGCTTCGCACGCCCCCTTGGTGGGTTTACGGTTGAGGTTTACGTTTAAGTCATCGTCATATCTAAACCTTCAACCCAAACCTTAAACCAATTCTTGCCTAAACCTTAAATTGCAAATGCGGCCACAGGCAGCCGGGAATCATGCGCCACAGAGTGTTTACAACAGCCCAGCGCGAGTCGATGGTGGCCACACGGCGTCCGCGCAGGATAGCCAGTTCGATGCGCGGCGCCGCATAGTCGAGGCTCATCACCATCGGCAGATCCCTGGCCGGAGTGCGCTTGAGCAGCCCCGTGTCGACGAATCCCGGGCGTATGTCGGTGATGCCAACGTTGACATGCTGAATGTGCGCGAGCTGGTCAAGGGCCTGCAAGTACTTTTGCTGATAGCTTTTAGACGCCGAATAGGCTGCTGACACGCCGAGGCCCTTGGTCCCCGCCACCGATGTGATTACGGCGATGCGGCCTTTGTCCACATTGGCCGTGTCGCGGAAATACTTGTAGGCCGCGATGCATACCTTGGTCATGCCGCCCACGTTTACCGCTATTGTACGCTCGTCATCCTCGGAGTCAAGCTCCGGATTATACCATCCGCACCCCGCACAATACAGGATGATGTCCATTCCGCCGATTGTCTCGATAAGGTCATAGAGCTTTTTCTCCACATCGGGGGCCGTTACATCTATTCCGGCATACTCTATGTTGTCGGGATACAGAGCCTTTAGCTCTGTCAGTGCCTCGGTATTGCGGGCAGCTGCGCCCACGCGCCAGCCGTAGCGTGCGAAGTCGGTGGCGATCCGTCGGCCGATGCCCGACGAGGCGCCTATTATTACTATACGTTTCATAACTTATTCAACAACCGGCGGTTCGGGTTGGTTGAACACGGTGTCCTGCGGATTGTCGGCAGGGAAGGGATGCGAGTATCCCTCGACACCGGTGCCCGACACTGTGTCCGGGGCAAAGTTGAGCTTCTCGGTGTTGAAAGGAATCGTGTATGTGAAGGCAAATGAGCCTGTCACCACACCGTTGCGGCTGCCGTAGCCCGGTATGTACCAGGGCTTGCCGTGTTTGCTTTTTGACTCATGTATCAGCGTATGGAACTTCACTGTCCAGCCGGCCGATATGTTCTTCCACAGCTTGATACGCAGGCCCAGTCCCAGTTCGAGCCAGCCGGCCGTGGCATGTTGCGACGGAATTGCGAATGGCTGTGTCGGTCCCCAGTAGCCCGGCGCCTGCGATATGTCGCTGATGCTCCAGCTGAAGGGTGCGAAGCCATAGCGCAGCCCGGCAAACCATTTGTAATCAGGGTTGGAATTGTACAGGAAATTGTAGTCGGCGCCGATTTTGAAATACACGCTCATCGGTGATGTATAGGTATAGTCGCCTGCATCAGGGGTATTCTTTGCCTGTCCCAGACCTATCTCGAATGTGGGAAAATAGCGGTTGTGCAGGTTCACGTCGGCGCGGAAGCCTATCAGTCCGTACTTCTGCCCGAAGGCGCGCATCACGGGGTCCCATACGTCTACGCTCACCGATGCGCCCATCAGCAGCGCGTAATGCATCTTGGGTACGTTGAATATTGTGGCCGAGTCGACCCACTGCTCGCCCGTCACGGTGTCCACATACACTATCGCACCGTCATCGCGGTGGAAGTGTGTCGAGCGCAGGCGCCGCTGGGCGTTGATGCGCGATGTGTCGTCGCGGGTCTCGTTGATCGACTGCGTTGTTGTCGCCGCAGTGGTTATAGGTGTAGTGCGGCGCCGGGGCTTTGCGGGAGCGTCGTCGGCCCACAGGCAGGCCCCGGCCAGCGCAACCGCGCCGCCGAGCACGGCCATGCGCAGCGCCCGCATACTCATTGCGCCGGCTCCTCCTGAGCCGTACGGAAGTATATCCTGATGCGCTCCAGCTCGACATTGGTGATCAATGAGTCGAGAAGAGTCACAGAGTCAATAATATTATAGGTATGCATTACGCCGGTGATGCGGTATATGTACATTGCGCCGCATTCCTCCGAGGCAAAGTAGGGTATAGACTCGTAATTGAAGGTGATGGTGTCGGTAATACCGAGGTCTTCAAGCTTTTTCTGCCTGTATATCAGCGCCCATTGTGTCATTGTGGCACCGGGCTTCATTGGCAGGTATATCTGCGACAGGGCCGGATGCGCATCCTCAAGCACCGAGTCGCCCGGTGCGCCTACGCCGGCTATCTCAACCGAGTCGACGGATATGGGGCGGCCCGTCTCCGACGAGTAGAAGGCCGCCAGCGGCAGTGCGCTGCCGTTGTCGAGACATCCTGCCGAGTTGCAGGCTGAGACTGCCGCTCCAAGGATGAGCGCTATCGCAAGTATCCGCCCTATGGTCATAGTTCGGTATCTATTTCATAATCATTGCGGCGCGGCGAATTGCGTGCCACAAGTTCGCCCACAAAGCCCGCCAGGAACATCTGCGAGCCGAGTAGCATCAGTGTGAGCGCAAGGAAGAAGTATGGTGAATCGGTGACAAGTACATAAGGATGCCCGTGATACATGTTCCACAGCTTGCCGAAGCCCACCACGGCCACTGCGATGAAGCCCAGGATGAACATCAGCGAGCCCAGCAGCCCGAAAAAGTGCATCGGTTTGCCGCCGAATTTGCCGGTGAACCACAGTGTGGCAAGGTCGAGATAACCGTTCACAAAGCGGTCGAGGCCAAATTTGGTCTTGCCATACTTGCGCGCCTGATGGTGTACCACCTTCTCGCCTATGCGGCTGAATCCGGCCAGCTTGGCCAGATAGGGGATATAGCGGTGCATGTCGCCGTATACCTCGATGTGCTTCACCACCTTGTTGCGGTATGCCTTGAGTCCGCAGTTGAAGTCGTGCAGGTTTTTGATACCCGTCACCTTGCGCGCCGTGGCGTTGAACAGTTTGGTGGGGATGGTCTTCGACAGCGGGTCGTAGCGCTTCTGCTTGTAGCCCGATACCAGGTCGTATCCGTCTTCTTTGATCATGCGGTACAGCTCGGGAATCTCGTCGGGCGAGTCCTGCAGATCGGCGTCCATGGTTATCACTACATCGCCCTTGGCGCGGACAAAACCCGTGTTGAGCGCCGGCGACTTGCCGTAGTTGCGCCTGAACGACACTCCGTGCACCGAGGGATTCTTCCGCGCCAGGTCTTCGATCACCTGCCACGAACTGTCGGTGGAGCCGTCGTTTATGAATAATATCTCATAGCTGAATCCGTGCTCCTTCATCACGCGCTCGATCCATTGCTCGAGCTCAGGCAGCGACTCAGCCTCGTTATACAGTGGTACTACAACCGATATATCCATTGCAATCAATAATTTACTGTTTGAATTGTGGCGGCTTTATGCGCCGTGTCTTCCGTATGATGAGCGACAGCAGCATCGACAGCAGCGAGCCGGTGAACACGGCCACATACAGCAGCTCAAGCGCTATGTCGATGGCCGACGGCAGCGAGTGGCTGTCCATCAGCCGCTGCAGCGTGCGCGCGATGTCCTGTGCCTCGGGGTCATTTACAGCTCCGTATATTTCAATTACAGTCTGCACCTGATCGATGATGAAACCCGGCCATATCCACCGCATCGCCGCATAGCACAGCGCCGCCATGATGGCGCCACCGAAGAAGAATGCGCATATCCCCTGCAGCCACAGCGCCGAGAAGGTGGCAAGCGACGGCTGGGTCGCCATCGTGCGCCTCAGCTGCATATACGCCACCGCCGGCACGGCTATCAGTGCTATGACCGCCGGCACAAACATCAATGCGTTGTATGTGGTGGCGCCGACAAGCAATGCCGCCAACGTCAGCACCGGCCCGAGCACAAGCCCGTTCTCCGCGCCGAGTACATATACCGATCGTGCACTTTCTTTCATCACTGCAAATTTACTACTTTTTTATCGGTTTTGGCCTATCGCTGCGCGTTTTTATCATTATCAACGCTTTTCCAATGCGTTTTTGCGGATTTTTTTATACCTTTGTACCTCATTATTTGAATCACTGTCACATCTTTCATATTTATGGCCGAAATTAAAGAAACAGAGTCTGCCGACACCCGCGGACTCAACTTTGTAGAGCAGGAAGTATTAGCCGACCTCCGTGCCGGCAAGAACGGCGGACGCCTCAACACCCGATTCCCGCCCGAGCCAAACGGCTATCTCCACATCGGCCACGCCAAGGCCATCTGCATGGACTTCGGTGTCGCCGAGAAGTTCGGCGGCACTTGCAACCTCCGCTTCGATGATACAAACCCCGTCAAGGAGGACGTCGAGTATGTCGACTCCATCCGCGAGGACATCCACTGGCTCGGCTTCGACTGGGGCGACCGCGAGTACTACGCCTCCGACTATTTTCCGCAGCTCTTCGACCTCGCCTGCCGCCTCATCAGGGAGGGCAAGGCTTATGTCGACGACCAGACTTCCGAGCAGATCGCCGCTCAGAAGGGTACTCCCACCGTCCCCGGCACCGAGAGTCCCTACCGCAACCGCACCCCCGAGGAAAATCTCGACCTTTTCCTGCGCATGAATGCAGGCGAGTTTGAGGAAGGCTCGCGTGTCCTCCGCGCCAAGATCGACATGGCCAGCGACAACATGCACTTCCGCGACCCCATAATGTACCGCATCATCAAGCACCCCCACCACCGTACCGGCACCACATGGAAGGTCTACCCCATGTACGACTTCGCCCACGGCCAAAGCGACTACTTCGAGGGGGTCACCCACTCGATATGCACCCTCGAGTTTGTGCCTCACCGTCCCCTCTACGAGTACTTTGTGAAGGAACTCGCCGATGAGACATATTGCCCCCGTCAGATCGAGTTCAACCGCCTCAACATCACATACACCGTGATGAGCAAGCGCAAGCTCCTCGCCCTTGTCAAGGAAGGCCTTGTCGCCGGCTGGGACGATCCCCGTATGCCCACCATCTCGGGTATGCGCCGCCGCGGATACACTCCCCGCTCCATACGCAAGTTTATCGACACCATCGGCTATACCAAGTACGAGGCCCTCAACTCCGTCAGCCTCCTCGAGCACGCCGTGCGCGACGACCTCAACGCCATCGCCACCCGCGTCATGGGCGTCATCAATCCCCTCAGGGTAGTCATCACCAACTATCCCGAGGACAAGGTCGAGACCGTGAGCATGGAGAACAATCCCGAGCAGGAAGGCAGCGGCACGCACGACATGCCATTCTCACGCGAGATATTCATCGAGCGCGAAGACTTCATGGAAAATCCCCCCAAGAAATTCTTCCGCCTCGCTCCCGGCAGCGAAGTTCGCCTCAAGGGCGCATACATCATCAAGTGCGAGGACGTAGTCAAGGACGCCGACGGCAACATCACCGAGCTCCGCTGTACATACGACCCCGAGACCCTCAGCGGCCTCCCCGGCGCCAACCGCAAGGTAAAGGGCACCCTCCACTGGGTATCCGCAGCCCACGCCGTGGATGCCGAGGCACGCCTTTACGACCGCCTCTTCGACGTCGAGAATCCCGCCGCCGAGCCCGACCGCGACTTCCGCGACATGCTCAATCCCGACTCGCTCATCGTTAAGCAGATCAAGGTAGAGCCATTCGTCGCCGAGAACGCCAAGCCCGGCACCAAGTTCCAGTTCCAGCGCATCGGTTACTTCACACCCGACTACGACTCCGCTCTAGGCCGGCTTGTGTTCAACCGCACAATCGGCCTCCGCGACACCTGGGAAAAAGAACAGAAAAAAGCCTGAAAAAAGAAAAACATAACCTTATAACCCCATAACCCCATAACCCTTCGCGCAGCGAAATAATAACTCGCGCAGCGAAATAATACCCCTCATCGGCCTTGCCCCGGCAAGGCCGATGAATAAATATGAACGAACCCGACGAACGCGACATCCTGCGCGAACGCTTCCGAGCCGACCTCGCGCGCCCCGTCTCCGAGAGATACTACTCCGAGGACGAACTTATCGCCATATTCGACTCTGCCGGCGATTACTACGACGATTACCTCCGCACCGAAGCCTTGCTGCTCGGCGCCCGCCTGTATCCCGACAGTCAGGCACTTCTGGCTCGTCGCGCCATATTCTACAGCGACCGCGACATGAGTCTCTTCCGCAGTTTTATCGATGACAACCCGTCGCTCGACACACCACTGGCCGAGATCATGCGTCTCAGCGACGCCTACCCCGACCGCGCCAAGGCACGCGAGCGCGTCGAGAGCTTCATTGCCTCCCACCGCCTTGCCGAGGACGAGGAAGTCATTCAGTTTGTCCGCATCGTTCATGCCCTCGGCCTCGACAAATGGCTTGTCGACAATCTCGACCGGGTGCGGGCCAAGGTCAGCTACCTGCCTACGCTCCTCTACGAGATTGCCGTCACCGCCGAGGAATCCGACATCTTCGATACCATTGCCATTCAGCTCCTTGAGGAACTCACCGAGATGGAAGCATACGCGCCCGAATACTGGACGCTCCTCGCCATGGCATACCTGCGCCACGACCGATACGACGATGCCCGCACAGCCATCGACTACGCCCTCGCCATCGACCCCGGCAACGTCGAGGCCCTCAAGGCGCGCCTACATTCATTTACACCCGAATCCGACAGCCCCGAGATTGATTTCCTCCTCGACCGCCTGCTCATCCTCGACCCCGCCGACTCGTCCGTGGCATATCTTGCCATCCTCCGCGCCGAGGAGCACCGCGATTTCGACAAGGTCCGTTCGATAATTGCCGCTCTGCCCGCCGATACTCGTTCCTCCCGGCCGATCATCGACAAGGCAGTTGAGCACTCCCATCCCGACCTCGCCGCATACCTTGCCGACTTCTATGATTACGGCTTCCGCGACGAAGACGACTGGAAAGCTCTCGCCGAGCTTGCCTATAAGGCCGGCTCGTCGACCGACGTTACACTTGTCCTGCAGATATTCGAGTCCAAGTCGGGCCACTCGCTCAATCACGATTTCCTTCTGTATCGCATACTGTATCAGCTTGGCAAGTATGACGTCGCAATCGCCATGTTTGCCGATGCAGCTCCCGACGGCACACTCCGTCAGGCTTCCAATCTGCATCCGGCATTCGCCATGTATGTCACCATGCTGCTCCGCCTCGGCAAGATGCCCGAGGCCCGCGAGGCCGTAAACGCCATGCTGCGCCTGCTCGATACCGAGCCCGCCGTTCCCGGCACATCCCTCGAGAAATTCGGAATGCACGCCTTCCTCGACGACATCCTCCGCCGCCTCCGTTCCGTGCGTCCGACCGACTGGTCATCCTATGATCCCCTGTCTCTCGACAGCTGACCCCCTCACCGGCACAACCCCATTGCACACGGATTTCACTGATTAGCGCGGATTTTATAATTATAATTTCGGCTCTTAATTTACGTATCTTTTGAAATTCTCTCCGTCAAGCGATTTTGCATTGAAATTGATAAGAAAGCCTATCGGATATGAAGACAGTTTTAGATATGAAAGCAGTTGTTTATGGTGAACCGGCAATAGCTTTTCAACCGATTTCAGCTCAATTACGACAGTATCTTCCACTACGATGTCGAGCCTGAACCCTTCACCAAGGTTTTTACCTTTATATAGAACCTCAATAGGAACTTGTGAGCGCACTTTGAATCCCCTTTATTGAAGTTTATATATCAAAGCCTTTTCATAGATACTTTCCAATAAACCGGGCCCGAGGTGACTGTGAACAGCATAACATGCCTCACGTATTAGAAAAGTTAAATCTTCCTCAAATAGCATAAAAAATAATCCGTGTAAAACCGTGGAATCCGAGTGCTAAAAGCTTATCTGGAGCCGAAGATGGCTGTGCCTATGCGCACCAATGTCGAGCCTTCCTCGATGGCAATGCCGTAATCATCACTCATACCCATCGACAACTCATCAAATCCACGCAGATCAGGGCACATCGCCAAAATTTGCCGGCGCAGCTCGGATATGCGGGCAAAATCCTGCCTTACACGCTCCATATCATCAGTATTGGTAGCCATGCCCATCAGTCCGCACAGATGTGTCGCGCGCAGATTCTCGAATCCGCGCCGCTCAAAATATCCCAGCAGCTCCTCCGGCGTGAAGCCAAACTTGCTTTCCTCCTCGGCCACATGCACCTGCAGCAGCACCCGCGTCACCACGCCACGCTCGGCCGACAGCCGATCTATCAGTTCAAGCAGCCGCTCTGAGTCAACGCTTTCTATCATTGACACAAGGCCGATCAGTGGCTTCACCTTGTTGGTCTGCAGGTGGCCTATGAAATGCCACTGCGTGTCGGCCGGCATTAGCGGCGCCTTCTCGCACAGCTCCTGCACCCGGCTCTCTCCGAATACGCGCTGACCGGCTGCGTATGCTTCCTGCAGAGCCTCCACAGGGTGGAATTTCGACACCGCCACAAGCCTTACCTCTGCGGGCAGCCCGTCGACGGTGCGTTGTAGATTCTCGGCGATCATTCCTTTACTTTCATGCGGTAGACATCTACCAGCGGAGTCTCCGATATCGACACGATGTCATAGTCAGCCATTGTGCCCTTCATATATTCGATCAGGCCGTCATAGGCGCTCTTGAATCCCGTAGCCTGCACCAGCATCTGGCTCACCGAGCGTTTCTCCACACCGCTCTTCTCGTCAACAGTGATAAAGCCCACCTTGGCCAGATACCAGCGGTCGCCCTCATCGTTGAACGCGATCTCCGCGATTTTCGACCTCTTTACAGCAGCGACGTCAAATTCACCCGAGATAAACGGGCGCTGTTCCTCCGTGATACGAGCCTCGGCCTCCGTAAAGGTCAGGGCATCCACCAGATAAGGCTCCGTAACTTTCTTTGCAGCTCCGTTTTCCTGAAGCTTGTCATATCTTACCTTGCATTCAAACCAATTTGCCATTTTTTTAAGATTTTGATTAATATAATTATAATGTACGCGCGCGAGAACGCGAAACACATGCAAAGTTACAAAAAACATACAAAACCACAAACTTGAACCATCCCGCCCGTGCTTCCGCGCCCCCCCCGCACCGCTGTGGTACCCCGCCTACCCGTAGGGACGCACGGCCCGTGCGTCCGATCCATCCGGATGGCGCGCCGGCAGCGCGAGGGTCGGAGACCCTCTGATTATGAGAGAACCCCAGGAGAATCCTGGGGACCAGGCCGACAACCAGTGGAATAAGTCTCGGAGAGACGTCTTGTGCTACCGGCATCGCCACCCGCCGTAATGCATCGCCCCTCCGCGGGGCTTGCCCCGCCGGTCCCCGCCTCCCGGTCACCCGCGCAGCGATCCTGTTCCCGACATGATGGAAAAGCCCGCCCTTTGGAAAAGGCGGCAAAGCCGGCCCGGTTTTTGAGTAGAACCTGATCAGCCGCGTCCGGCTTCA
>JAGANS010000059.1 GCA_017624155.1 Muribaculaceae bacterium
CATCAAGGAACCCCTCCACTACGAAGCCATCAAGGTTCAGACACGTAACTACAAGTCCTAAACCTCAACCACGTAAGAATACAAATTATGGAACATACAATCAGCGTAAATCTGAAAATTTGGCGTCAACGTGGTCCTAAAGAGAAAGGCCAGTTCGTCAACTACCACCTCGACAACGTATCCACAGGCAGCTCGTTCCTCGAAATGCTCGACATGCTTAACCAGAAGCTTGTGGAGCAGGGCGAAGAACCTGTAGTATTCGACTCCGACTGCCGCGAAGGCATCTGCGGCATGTGCTCGCTCTATATCAACGGCCATCCCCACGGTCCGGTGCAGGGAATCACTACATGCCAGCTCCACATGCGTAAATTCCACGACGGCGAGACAATCACCATCGAGCCATGGCGTTCGGCCGCTTTCCCCGTAGTACGCGACCTCATGGTCGACCGCGAGGCATTCGACAAGATCCAGCAGGCCGGCGGCTATGTATCGTTCAACTGCGGCGGCGCACCCGATGCCAATGCAACTCCTATCTCCAAGGAGGTAGCTGACGTGGCAATGGACTCCGCTACCTGCATCGGCTGCGGCGCATGTGTCGCTGCCTGCAAGAACGGCTCGGCTATGCTCTTCGTATCGGCCAAGGTAAGCCAGTTTGCCCTCCTGCCTCAGGGTCAGGTAGAGCGCAAACGCCGCGCCCGCGCCATGGTTGCCAAGATGGATGAACTTGGCTTCGGCAACTGCACCAATACAGGTGCCTGCGCCGCCGAGTGTCCCAAGAGCATCCCTCTGAGCAACATCGCCCGTCTCAACCGCGAGTTCATCAAAGCCAAGTGCTCGGACTGATCGCCGCACAGCGAACAGAAACAGCGGGAGTGCCCGATCGGGCGCTCCCGCATTTTTTTTCAGGCAGGTTTATCTTCAGGTGTCAGTAACTTCACTCTGCTGATTCTGGCCCCGGCCATCCCAAGTATCTTGATATGGATACCGTTCCATTCAAGACATTCGCCGGTGACAGGCACATGGCGCAACTGCTCAAGGATAAGACCGGCCAGAGTGGAGTATGTGGCGGGGACATACAACTCCTCGAAGCCGATACTCCTGAGAACGTCATATACCGGTAGTTGTGCATCAACAATCCATTCATTGCCGGTACAGTTATTGATCATACCCGATTTCACCGATGGTACAGGGATAGAACCTACAAGTCCCTCAAGAATATCAGTAGGGGTGATCACACCGACCATATCGCCGAACTCATCGCAGACAACGGCAAAATGCACTCCGCGCTCTTTCATGCGGTCGAGGGCATCGTAGACACTCATGGATTCCGGAAAATACTCAGGTTCAGCAACAACATCGCGGAGCACGAAACCGGGACAGTCGAGAGCCAGCACAAGTCGTTTGAGAGATACCACTCCGCAGATTCCGCTGTGGGTGCCGCTACAATACACAGGATAGACGTTATACAGTTTTCCGGCAAGCACATGGCGCACGTCATCTGCAGTCATGTCGAGACGCATGGCGACGACATCGCCCTTTGGAGTCATTATCGACGATATGCGCAGATCGCCCAATACAAGAGCGCGTTCCATAATATCCTGTTCTACCTTGCGAACTTCGCCGGCATCTGTTCCGTCTTTGATCAATGATTTTATCTCATCTTCTGTAACGGTGTTCCCTTTGTCTTTCAGACCAAGCAATCTCACCGCCAAAGAAGTCGATGCAGACAGCAGCCAGACAGCCGGCATCGCTATCACTGACAGCAGCCGCATTGGACGTGAAATAAACTTCGATACGGGATTGGCCAAAGCAAGCCCTATACGTTTGGGGACAAGCTCACCGGCAACAATCGACAAATAAGTCACGATTACAATTATTGCCACCTGACCCACATTGTGGGCCAGATGCCGTTCGAGTCCGGCCTTCATCAGCATGTCGGCGACATCCCCTGCGAGGGCCGCTCCCGAATACAGACCGGTAAGTATTCCAATAAGAGTGATGCCGATCTGTATTGTTGACAGGAACCTGTCGGGATCACCGGCAAGCTGTAGTGCGGCGCGCGCACCACGGCTGCCCTTTCTTGCATCAGATGTAAGGCGTGACTTACGGGCCGAGATAAGAGCTATCTCCGACATCGAAAACACACCGTTAAGTAATATCAGCAGTATAATAACAAATATGTCATCCATATAAATGTTGAAACGGTAAGGTTGAGGCTATATATCCCTTCCTTTACCATCCTAACAACTGATATGGCTCTATGGTTTATGGCTTGGGATAGGCGACGCGGGTGTGGTAGATAGTCATCAGACGCTTGATGAAGGCAGCCTTGATAAGCTTTACGTCGCGGAATTCGAGGGTGGAGTTGCTGTGCAGGCCTTCGGCGATCTGTCCGTCGATTATCTTGTCGACAAGGGCGGTGATGGATTCGCGGCTGTAGTCCTTGAGCGAGCGTGATGCGGCCTCCACGGCGTCGGCCATCATGAGCAGCGATGTCTCGCGGCTGCGCGGGTCCGGGCCGGGGTAGGTGTAGGCGGCTTCGTCGGGGACGCTGCCCTCGGGGCATGCCTGTGCGGCCTGATAGTAGAAGTATTTGGCTTTGCCGGCGCCGTGGTGCTCGCGGATGAAGTCCCTGATTACGGCGGGGAGACCGGCCTTGTCGGCGGCGCGCAGGCCGTCGGTGACGTGGCTGATGACAATGCGTGCACTCTGCTCGGGTGGCAGGGCGTCGTGTGGATTGACGCCGTGCTGGGTCTCGGTGAAGAAAGCGGGATTGGACATCTTGCCGATGTCGTGGTAGAGGGCTCCGGCGCGTACGAGCTGCTCGTTGGCACCCATGGCGCGTGCGGCGTCGGAGGCAAGGTTGCTCACGGCCATCGAGTGCTGGAATGTGCCCGGACACACGTCGCTGAGCTGGCGCAGCAGTGGCTGATTGGTGTCGGACAATTCGACAAGCGTTACGACTGATACGAATCCGAACACGCGCTCGACGGCAAACATCAGGATGTAGGCAATCGATACGAGCAGCGAGTTGGCTCCGAGGAACACGGGCATGCGCCATGTCCAGCCGTCGAGCGAGCCGTTCATCAGCAGTTCGAGGGCGATGTAGCCCAGCAGATATGCGGCTGCCACGATGGCGGCGGTGCGGAGCAACTGTGAGCGGCGCGACAGTTCGCGCAACGAATATACAGCGGCCGAGCTGGCGCAGAATTCAAGGAATATGAATTCGAGGGCGAAGGATGTTATCGGGGCGATAAGCAGCATTGTGACGGCGGCGGTGAACAGGGCTGTGCGCTCGTCGAAGAACACAAGTACAAGTATCGGCACGATTGCCAGAGGCACAATATACACGCCGCCCGGCACGAATGTGTTGATGCCGGCCGCTATGAGGAAGAACAGGGTGATGATGGCAAGGATGAAGAGCACAGCGCGGAAGTTGGCGTATATCGCCGGGGTGATGATGGCGAGGTAGCCGATAAGCAGAGTGAGCATTATCGATACGAAGAGGAACTGTCCCAGCCATGTGAGCAGTGTGGAATGGCTCTGGCGCGACATCTGTGCGTCGAGCAGCTCCTCGTAGGTCTGCAGGTTGGTGAAATCCTGCGGCGAGATGATGTCGCCCTTGTTGATAATGGCCTGACCCTGAAGTATGACGCCGCGGTCGGCGGTGAGGGTCTGGTATTCGTTGTCGTAGTGGCGGCGGCTCTCGGTCTCGCTGTATATGAGGTTGGGGCGGAGCAGTCCGTGTAGGTCGGCTGAGAGGAAATAGCGGCGCAGGGCGGGGTCGGTGATGGCGCTGTCGATGCGGAGATACAGCTCGCGCGGGGTGGTGAAGGCAGTGGTGGACTCCTCGCTGAGGATGTTTTTATCAAGGATGCGGACGCGGGGCAATTCGCCATCGCGTATTCGGGCCATGGTGGATGTCTCGACTACTCCGCGGCCGTATGCCCTGCGGATTATCGAGGCCATGCGCGATGCCAGGGGGCCGGCCGGCAGCTCGTCGATTATCGAGTCGACAACCATGGGCTGCATCCGGTATATGGGTACGAAGCGGGCGTCGAGGGTGTCGCGTATGGCCCGGACGGTGAGGGAGTCGGGGTGTATGGGTATGTCGAAGGGTGCGATAAGCTGGTTGTAGTTCCAGGGGCGTCCCTGCTCGTAGATGAACTTGTGCGTGCCGGGGTGCGGGTAGAACCATACGATGACGATTGCTGCGGCGAGTGTCATAAGCACCCGCTTGAGCACGCTGTTCTCGTTTATTCTGCTGAAGACATTCATTGTATACGTGTGGCTGACTTGACACCGTCGATCGACATGATGCGTGCGATGAGATCGTCGACGGCCTCGGTTGACACCACGCGCACCCACAGGTCGCAGGTGAATACCTCGGCGCTCGCCTCGATGTCGAGTTTGCGTATGTCGATGGCCAGATGGGTTGAAATCATGTTGGTAAGTTCCTGGAGAATGCCATGCCGGTCGATGCCCTCGATGTGGAGGCGCGCCATAAACTTGGCGCCGGCATTCTCCCATCGGGTGGCCACGATACGGGGGCCGTAGCCGGCCTTGAGCAGTTGGGCGCGGGGGCAGTCGAGCGAGTGTATCTCCACGCGGCCGTCGTCGGTGATGAATCCGAGGGTGTCGTCGCCGGGGATGGGCGAGCAGCAGTCGGATGTGGAGAAGTTGGCGTTGCCGCGGTCATCGCAGCGCAGGGTATATATCTCCTTGGGGTTGATGGTCGGGCGGGTGTTGACGTCGCCGGCGGGTGTCGCGTCGGCCTTTTTCTTGCCCATGCGGAGTATCTTGCTTATGATGCCTGTCTTGCCCGAGGCTTCGGCGGGCTTGCGTAGAGCCTTGACGAGGAATTCGCCGAGCATGATCTCTTCGTTGCCGAGCTGGTAGCAGAGTTCGTCGCGGTTGGCTACATGGTATGTGCCGATAATCTTGGAGATGACGGCGTTGGTGTCGGGAATATTGTTTTCGGCGAGCCATTCGCGCAGCATCTCGCGTCCCTTGGCCATGATGGGCTGCCGCATCTTGCGGAGAACGGCGCGCAGTCGTGTCTTGGCATGGGCGGTGACGAGGAAGTCGGCCCACTCGGGCTGGGGGCTCTGCGACTGCGAAGTGAGGATTTCCACCTGGTCGCCCGAATTGAGTCGCGAGCTCAGGGGTACGAGCTTGTGGTTGACTTTGCCCGCGATACAGTGCATGCCGATCTCGCTGTGGAGAGTAAAGGCCACGTCGAGCACGGTGGCGCCGGCAGGCAGGGTTATGAGCTCGCCCTTGGGAGTGAACACCACGATCTCCGAGGCGAAGAGGTTGAGCTTGACGGTGTCGAGGAAGTCGATTGCCGAGGGCTCGGGGTTGTCGAGAATGTCCTTGATGGTGCGTAGCCATGCATTGAGTTCGCTCTCCTCGTCGCCCTCGCCTATCTTGTATTTCCAGTGGGCGGCAAAGCCCTTTTCGGCTATCTCGTCCATGCGGCGGCTGCGGATCTGCACCTCCACCCAGTTGCCGTCGGGACCCATCACCGTGAGGTGGAGGGCCTGATAGCCGTTGGCTTTGGGAGTGGAGATCCAGTCGCGGGTGCGCTCGGGATGCAGTCGGTACAGGTCGGTGATGACGGCGTATATATTCCAGCAGATGGCCTTCTCGCGGGCGGGGTCGTCGCAGTCGAACACGATGCGCATCGCGTAGAGGTCGTACACTTCCTCGAACGGCACGTGCTTGGTCTCCATCTTGTTCCATATCGAGTATACCGACTTGAGGCGTGCCTTGGCCTCGTACTTAAGGCCCAGTGTGTCGAGCTTTTCCTTGATCGGCAGGGAAAAGTCGGTGTACACGGCCGCACGCTTGGCTTCGCTCTCGGCGATCTTGCGCGAGATAGTCTCGTAGGTCTTGGGGTGCTCATACTTGAATGCGAGGTCCTCGAGCTCGGTCTTGATGGCGAAGAGGCCGAGGCGGTGGGCCAGTGGGGCGTAGATATACAGTGTTTCGCCGGCGATCTTGTATTGCTTGTTGGGGGCCATCGAGCCGAGGGTGCGCATGTTGTGGAGGCGGTCGGCCATCTTCACGAGCACCACGCGGATGTCCTCGCTCATGGTGAGAAGCAGCTTGCGGAAGTTCTCGGCCTGGGCCGAGGCCTTGTCGCCGAAGATGCCGCCCGAAATCTTGGTGAGGCCTTCGACGAGGCGTGCGATCTTATGCCCGAAGTGCTGCTCGATGTCCTCGACGGTGTAGTCGGTATCCTCGACTACGTCGTGGAGCAGTGCGGCGCAGATGCTCGTGGAGCCGAGGCCTATCTCCTGGCTTGCGATCTTGGCCACAGCGATAGGGTGGAGGATATAGGGCTCGCCCGAACGGCGGCGCACCCCCTTGTGGGCCTCTTTGGCAAAGCGGTAGGCGCGCTCGATTATCTCGACCTTCTTGCGGTGGTTGCTGCGCAGGTATCCGTTGAGCACATCGGCAAAGGCCTCTTCAATCAGGCGGTCCTCCTCTTCGGGAGTCATCTGTCTTACCTCAGTCATATAATCTTCCTTTTACGGCGTTGTCTTGAGAAAAATATACGGGCCATCGTTGCTGGGACGGCCCGGCAGGCTCTTAAAGCGCAAAAATACGATTAATCGCCGAAATCACAAAAAAATTATAGTTAAAACTTGGTGCAAATAAGACAGCCACCTGCGTTTTTTTAAGTCCTTAATCGGTGCCTTGTTTGTGCATTGACACGCGGATATGCGCCTCCGGCAGCTGTCAGTTGAATACCTGTCGGCCCCGGCTGTCGAGATAGAATGGCCATTCTTCCTTGCCTCGGGTGTGGTTGCGCAGCCACAGCATGGCCCGGGCAGGAACGTCGGGATAGCGCAGGGTGTCGCCGGTGGCTGCCTGCCGGCCAAGCGAGTGCCAGCCGTCGGGGCCGGCGAAATACATGAGTTCGTAGATGTCGCCCCGGCGAACGAAATTGTCGTCGTTGCGAGGCACAAACTCCACGCGGTCGATGCGCTCCATACGGCCTAAGTCCATGATGACGGGCTGTCCGGGCTGTGACAGCAGCAGGTAGCTGTCCCACACACTGTCGTTGATGTTTGGAATGCGGTCGATCTCGCTTTCGGAGAGCGGGTATGTGCTGTACACTCTTGAGGGACGCACTTCGCGACCGCGGGAGTAGAAATGTATCTCGCCGATGGCGGCCTTGATCTCGTCGAGGCAGGTGAAGCGGGCGTAGCGGGCCGGTGCCGGTGCGGCGATGTCGTATTCGTAGTGGTTGGCACGGTCTGTGCTGTCAAAGCGGGCCACTTCGTGCAGCCGGGCGAAATCGGGCGATGCCGACAGCTCGATGCTGCTGCCGTTGAGAGCCATAATGAAATACTTGGTGTTGCCGATAGAATATTTGCGGGTTAGAGCGGCCGGGACGGTATGCGAGGTGTCGGGCGCGAATACCCGGGTGTGAGACAGAGGCCAGGCGCAGGGGGTATATGCGGCGGCGTTCGTGTTCCATGCGACGGGGAAGTATACGAGGTCGCGTTCTACATCGGGGAAGACGGCGTGCCCGTTGCGGGCATTCGCGGCCGCCACGGGGATGTATTCGCGGCTGTTGAATACACCCAGATACACTACGGGCGCATCGCAGCCGTCGAAGAGTGTCACCTCGAGCGGGGCTGCGTTGCCGTATGTGGCCGTGACGTCGGCGCGATAGCGGCTGCGCAGGGCCTGGGGCACCGATTCGGCGGGCACGCCACTGAAGTCGGCGACCGGCGACCGGCTGCTGTATGTTGAGCGGTACACTTTGCCCTGCGGGCGTTCGTCGTGGTGACGTATGCGGCTAATAGGGCGATCGGTGTACACAAAGGGTACTGACACGCCGTTGGTGTCGATGACAGCAGTCCACTGATGGCGGCTGTTGTAGCATGGTGAGGTGATATAGCAGTCGTTGGCCACAGGGATGCCGAGTGCGCGGAGCACGTATGTAGCCAGGTCGCAGGCTTCGCGGCACTCGCCCACACGGTTGCGCAGCAGATACAGGGCGCCCTTGTGAGGCGAGCCGCTGTCCTTGATGTATCTGAAAGGCTGCTCGGCCTTGAGGTAATCCATAATCGCCCGGGCAGCCTCCACAGGGTCGTCGCCGCTATAGAGCGAGTCGAGCACCGGGGCATAGCGGTCGTGATATACGCGGCGCCAGTCCTCGAGCGGCTCGTCGGCGATGCGGTGTGGCAGGATGTATTCGCAGAAGTCATGTGTGGAATAGCACCTGCTCCATGGGCGCGACCTCCATACATCCGCGGCAAGGCTGATGTTGTCGGTCAGATACCCGGCCTTTATTGTGGTGATGTCGGGTATGTAAGAAGTGGAAGACGCCGAAACGCAGTGAGGGAGGCCGGCGACAAGAAAGCGAGCCGCCGCCAGGCGCAAAGTGTCGTCTTCGCAGGCCGCCAGCACATGCTCAAGCTCTGCACGGTTGTCGCCGGCAAGATCGAGGGCATGTGATATGGCGGCGTCCCTGCTGTTGCAGGATGCAACAAGAATGACAATGGCCAGGACTGATATATACAGACGTATCAAATGCAAAATTTCTATGATTCTTTATGCGAGACTCTCCAGCATTTGGTGATCGCCTTATCTTCCACTTTGTTATTTTTCATCGGGCAAGGTGGCTTTGACAAGTTTCGGGTTTTCGTCTTCGTCGAGGATTGTAGCGTATATTGTGCCGTTAGAAACGCTTATATTACGGATAAATCGAGGTGAATAAGCGCCGTTGATGAAATTGCCTTCGTGGTCGAGGTGAATGATGTACGCCCCTTTTTCGTTGGATTTCTGACCTTTCAAGAATATCTCGCCTACCAAAAGCAGGTACGCTGATCCGTCTTTTTTGTCGAAAGTCATGCTTTGGAAAGCAGAAGATCGCTGTCCTTGCGCCACTACTTCCTTAACACCGCGCGATTCGACGACAGCTACCTGCGGGTCCTGACTGACTTTGCTCGGTATTGAAATAGTCTTTTCGAGGTTTGTGGCGGTGTCGTAGATTTCTATCACGCTCTTTTCATAACTTGCCGCCCACAAGCGCTTGTCGACAGGATTCTCGGCAAGTATTATCTGCCCGACGCAGTTTGTGATATATAGCCCGGTGGTATTGTATTGCAGAGACTCATATTCGATAGGAATCTTTATGAAGCGGGGCTCATCCTGTTCGATTCCATATCTCTTGTTGATATATCTGAACGGATTAACTAGCAAAATAGAATCGTTGCCGTATAATAGCGGAGGGCTCGTGGCATATAGTTCAATCGGAAATTTGTTGAAGCGAGGCCTGAATGAATCCTGCATTAGCTTGTCGGGCGTGAATTGTGCAAACCGGCTTCGTATGAAGTCGGTAACCACAATCTGAGAGCCGTCAAAGAAAATGTCGTCGAACAAAATCTCGTCAGGGCCTTCGCCATAAGGGAGGAAGGCGCCAATGCGTTTTCCGGTATTTAGATTAGCTATATCGAGAAAGTTACCTTTGCTCTTATCGTTTTTGATCAATACCAAAGAATCATTGGCTATCCAGTATTGGTAGTCGTAGATGTCTGAGAATGTATTAGAAACATCCTGAAATTCCACCATGTCCATTTGATCCAAACCGACATCTATGGTATGGATATCCGGAGATGCGTCATTACTGTTGCGTGCACATGAAATGCTTGTAATAGCAAGCACTATCAATATGAAATATGAATTAAATCTCGGCATTAAAGTGGGGCTAAGTAGTCATTGGAAATTAGTTTATATCATCTTCTTGCCCAATACCGCAATCTTTGCCTTTCCTCATCAATCACGTAGCTACGGCTACGTTCATTCTTCGTCAAGTCAAATCTTATCGGGCTTTGACTGCGAATATAATACAAACTAATTTCCAAAGCCTACTTATTAAATGTATTGTTTAGAGTACTGTGAAGGTAGCTCCGCATCACTGTATCGAGAATACTTCGAGAAGCAGAGGATTAGATTCATCGTCGTCACTTATGCAAATGAATATGAACGAATCAGGGCTTTCGGTGCAGATCATTGTGTTGAACATTCGGGGATCGGCTTTTGGCAAAATGTCATTGATGAGAGATCCGTTTTCGACAGGATAATACGTATATGTTTTGCATTCCGAACCCTTTTTAACGGTCAGTCCCCATTTAGCGCCGGGATATTGGAGCGTCATTAGCATCTGATCGCCTATCGCTCTGAACGCTCCGATGCCGATATATGCTTCATATAATTTGTCGAGTTGGTCTCGATAACCATAACGTTCGTAATACTCCCTGTTGAGTTGGGCTGTTGTTAGTTTTCCGTTGTTCGGAATTATCTTTATCATGGAGAATTCCTGATTATCCGGATCATAGCATACGGCATCGTCCGAATCTAACAACTGATCTAAGATCAGGCCGTTTATTTCGATGAAGTTTACCGGCTTATATGCCGAATTGGCAAGATCTTTGTCGAAGAAAGACTGAAGTACATTGCCATCGGTATCGCAGATTTTATAAACCTTGTCGTCGGGAGTCTTGGCTATGAACTGGTCCTTCCCGATATATTTAAAGGCGTTGATATAAAAATCAAATTTGATTTTTCCCTTGAACTCACCACTATTGGCACCATAGCGGTAAAGTCCGTCGATAGTCGATATCCATATTTCATCCTTGTCAGGCACTACGTCGAAATCATAAATCTCTTTATATTCCTCGGGTCCCATGCCAAAGCGAGACAACTTGGACAGATATTGGCCATCGTTACCGAATATCAAAATTTCCTTGTCGGATTTGATATAGAAACGACCGGAACTCTTGATTATCTTATTAGCCCGACCGCCGACCAAAGATTCATCGGTGGTTTGCAAATTGACAATCCGGTATTTGGTAAACACCGGCGATAGCTTTGTTTTCTCGTTTACGTTGTTAGTGATAGAACACTCGGGAAACAGTACACCGTCCTTACTGACTTTTTCTTTATGGCAGGCTGTCAGCATCAGAATTATGCAGGCAGCTATAATGTTTAAATGATATTTCATGATCTTTTTAAGTTTGCAGAGAAGAAATTGTGGGAAAGGCTCGAAATGCGAAAGCCGAATACTGGACAGCTTAGGGTGCCTATTATTTTAATTCATAATTAATCCATTTACAATCTCCTGTTTCTTCGTCGTTTGAGCACAGGAATAAGTGGGAATCATCACTGTTTATGATTATTGAATATCCGCCTTTTTCAAGTATCAACTTTTTAATTTTTTTACCATTCCAGTCATAAACATCAACTTCATCTCCATAACGAAGCTGTTTATAATCTTTTGCCGCGTTACCGTCAGCAGATTTATTATAGTTAAGCAGATATATGTAATCATCTGTGGCGAAAGCTCTGTATTCATGATTTGGTAGTGACATCGAATAATTGATACCATCTTTAGCAGCCGTATATTCTGGATATTCGTCATTTATAAAGGTCTTGATGTCGATATGTCCATTTTCAACCGTGAAAATAAAATCAAGATCGCTGTTGCCACAATGATATAAAATTTTGCCGTCAGAATTTGCAAATAATTTGGCATTTGACATATAAACCATAAATTTAGGCAACGTCGCTCCTTCATAACCGTCTTCAGGCCAAAAATCGGCTTGAGTCACCTTTGAATGTTTATAATCAATTATTGACATGATGGATTTTACATCATTCAATGGCGCTGTCAACATCAGTAGGCAAGAGTCATTAAGTGATACAGCTGCCCCTCCAGGCAGACATTCCTCCGCACCTATTTTATATTCTGTCCATTTATCACAGTCATGAATAAAAGTTGGAGCGAGTTCATAGATTTTTGATATAAAACCGACAGACGAGTCAACAATTAGAAGATTTCCGTCGTTTTTTCTTATTATATTACCCTTGATCATCTCATGGGGACCGTTGCCTCTTTTCCCGAATGTAGTCCGTAAAACAAGCGAGTCATCCTGCAGAGTTGCTGCTGAAAATATGTAATCAGAATATGAAATCAGTTGAAATAATGTATCTTCTGAGAAATCAAGAGTGAATCCTCCGAGGTAATCAGAGGATTCATGCATTTCTTCTCCTGACAAAGATATAGTTTCTGTTTCGTTATGAATGCGTTGCGGGTTATTAGCGCAAGATATTATACCAATGGTAAATATCAGATAGAATACATTCTTTAATATGGCTTTCATATCGGAATTATTCTTTGAGATTATAATGTATCCAATGATATTCATTGGTATCAGGATTCTTTGAGCATAGATACATATCGGTATCGTCGCCGTTTACATTCACATAATAACCGCCCCTATCAAGGTTATATTTCCGGATTAATTTACCATTCCAGTCGTATACTTCGACTTCATCGCCATACGCCGTATCAATGTAATCGTCAGACAGTGACCCGTCTTCCTTTTTTGAATATTTAAATATATATATATGCTTTGAATTGACGGATGCTCTTAACACTTCCGGAGGCGTACGAAATTTGGGGTCCAGACTCTCTGATGATGCGGTATATTTCATCGGCTCATTGTAAAGGTATTTATCTATAACCACCTTCCCGTTGCTGACAGTGAATATGAACGCATATTTTCCAAAACCGGATAGATAAAAGTACTTTCCTTTTCCATTTGTTTTGAGAACAGAATTTGCCATATAAATGAACATTTTTTGAAAAGGAGGACCGACAAAACCGTCGTCTGGCCAAAACTCAATAGGCTCCCATGTCTGATTCTTATAATTTAGTTTAGTAAATATCGATCGTATGCTGTTTGATGGCGCCGATGCAAGCATTATGCAGGAATCGTTCAGCGAAACGAAACTTGCGTTAATGATACTGATCGTATCAATCGGGTACTTAGTCCAACCGGATGATTCATGAAGGGAATTGACAGGAATATCGTAAATATTGTGGATTCTACCTATTGAACTATCAATAACGATTAAATCTCCATCGTTTTTTCTTGCGATCGATCCATTTGTCATTTCATTTGGACCCATTCCTTTTCCGACAAAGGCGTCTAAAATAGATAGGGAATCGCCTTTTAGACGGGCAATTCGGAATAGAGTATCAGAATAAGAGCACTGTAAGAAAAGGCTATCTCCTGAAAATAGAAGATCGAAACCGCCAAGATATGATGACGGCATCTGAACCGGTGAGCCGGTGAGATTTATTACTTCTGCTTGATTATTCTCAGTCTGAGCGCATGAACCTATGACTAAGGAAGATACACTAATTATAATATAGTTTATGAGTTTCATGTAAGGAGGATAAGAGGAGAGAGGTTAAAGGTTATTACCATACCCGTCTATGATCGGGCACTTGCGCGGTCGCCGGCCGACCGTTGGCATCTTCTACAGGGAAAAGGAATTCCCGTCCTATCCATTGCTTCACCCTCTCGGCCGATGAGTCGGCCTTGCGGCACGACGGCAACGCAATGCATACGGCAATGGCTGTAATGCAGATGCAGGCGATGAATGGAGTTTGGCGGGACATAGCGTTAAAAATAATTGCGTTTATCAGTCACAAAGATAAACATATATATTAAAATCGCAAAATATATTTAGTTAAAAAAAAGTGAATAAAACCCTGCCGATCTTATTTGGCCGGCGTGCCGGTGTTCAACTTTCCTTACCGGGGTTCGCAGGCCGCCGATTTGAGTCACGATGTCCAATGTGGCGTCGTTGGTATAATCGGCGGCCTGCGGGCGCCTTTCACGGTTGGTGCTTCTGCCCGCGTGCACCTGCGCCCGATGGCTCCGGTGAACGTGGTTACGAGTAAATCGGCGGCCTTCGCACGCCCCTGCCTAACGTCGCCCGTCCGCTACGCGGCCTCTATAGTCAAAAGACACTTTCTCTAAATCAACGAATATTTTAACAGTTGTTGGTCGCCTGTTTCAGGATTTGTGCGGATGAGATAGAGGAGGCTGTCGTTATTGTCGATAAAAATGTTGTAGCCAGTATGGTCGAGTTTCAGCTTCCGGATAAGTTTGCCGTTCCAGTCAAACACATCGATGCAGTCGCCGTCATGGCCGTCTTTTATCTGCTTGGCGGGTTGTCCGTCAAAGTCCTTGTCGAGGTTGAGTATATAGATGGCTTTCTCTGTTCCCTTGGCTTTTAATCCGAACGAATCCCCTTTTAGAAGCCTGTATAATTCACCTGTGTCCGAGGCGTCCTCATATCTGATGGGATTATTATATAAAATGTTGTCGATATGGCATTTGCCGTTCTGTATAGAGAATATCGTTGCATATTTGCTTTCGCTGGTGGCAAATAAATATTTACCTTTGCCGTTTGTCACTAACGAGGAATTGCACTGGTATGCCGAAGTTTTGCATCGCGGATTGCCTTCAAAGCCGTCTTCGGGCCAAAAACCGACAGGCTTGTGTATCTGCCTGCGGTAGTCGATTAAAGATACGACAGATGTAGGATCTTTGAACTTGTCGCCCAAAATCATGATGTTGCTGTCGTCAACCACGATAAAATTCCATGCGGTAAATCTTATTGCCGGTAGCCGGTCAAGAGGGAATACCTCGTATTTGTCGTCGGGCAACAGCACTCCGTGGTCGGTGACTTTGTATACAGTGCCCGCATGGCCGAGCGAAGTATTCATTACGTAGCACTCGCCCGAACTGTCAGTCGCTATCGACGCATTGAGCATTTCGGCCGGGCCTTGTCCGAAAGATATGAATCCAATATTGTCCGACAAAGTGTCATTGCGTATATGTGACTGTATGAAATGATATTCGGGATTGTATGACTTGCTTATTACAGTGCCGTTGTGTATGCTTATAGGGAACATCATATTGCAATCCTCGGGGATCGTCATCACAGTCCCCGTGAGAGATTCTGTCTCGACCATGCCATCGTTGCTCTCTTTTGGTGAACACGAGGCCAGCATCAGGCAAAGTGCCACGAATACATACCGGAATATTTTCATGTAGAATGTGCAGGAATTACGCTTCTGAAGCGATGATTATTCTTTAACCTTTCTGTGACCTGGAAGCACTAATACGACTGACGAGCCATCTGCAAGATATGCGTCAACTTCGCATCTGTCTTCGGGATGGTTCGGCTCGCAATCAAGGGTCGGACGTTCGTTGTTATCGGCGATAGCTTCGATATTTTCCAGAGTTATATTGCTGACTTCGTCGTTTTCATTGACGTTTTGACTTGCTATGAAAACTCCGATGCCGGTTAGTATAGCAAGCGCTGCAATAAAAAATCTTTGTTTCATATTATTAGATATAATTCTTTAAAATATTACTAAAATAATTGCATTTATCCCACGCAAAGATAAACACATATATTAAAATTACAAAATATATTTAGTTAAAAAAGTGAATAATGTCATGCCAATCTTGTTTGGCCGCCGTGCTGGTGTTCAACTTTCCTTACCGGGGTTCGCAGGCCGCCGATTTGAGCCACGATGCAAATGGCTGCGCCGTTGATATAATCGGCGGCCTGCGGGCGCCTTTCACGGTTGGGGCTTCTGCCCGCGTGCACCTCCGCCCGATGGCTCCGGTGGACGCGGTTACGAGTAAATCGGCGAGCTTCGCACGCC
>JAGANS010000060.1 GCA_017624155.1 Muribaculaceae bacterium
GGCCCCCGGCACCTGCGCATCAACCGCCCCGGCTGGCCCGGGCTGCGCTTCCGCTCCATGCTCCGGCCCGACGCCATCCGCGGCCTCACCACCCGCCTCGGCCTCGTGGTATGCGCCGACGCCTGCGGTCCCCGGCCCTTCGGCCGCGACCTGTTCTGGCGCACCCGCGCCGCCCTCACCGGCATGGTCGACATCCGCGGCTCCATGCTCATCTACCACGGCGACGCCACGAGCCGCCGCCACCACTTCCGCCAGGCATGGCACGACGCCATTGAGAGCCCCGGCACCACCCCCTTCCTCACCTACGACGCTCTACACCCCGAGGCCGTCATAGCCCAACTGATGCGCTACAGGCGCAAGCTGCCCGGGCCATCGACAGCGGAGGCCAACGCAGAGGCCAGGCCCCGCACCCCCCGGCACGCACACCCCCGGCGCCGCCCGTACCAACCCGTACAGCCGCCGCCACTACTCCGAATGGATGCCCTGCACGGACGTCCGCCCGCCCTGCGACGGGCATAGCGGGAGCTACACCGCGGCCCAAAGCCGAAATGCAGCAAAGAGAACATTGAGAACACGACACGCACCCGGGAAAAGCGGCAATGCACAAGCATTAAAAGAGATATGCCCCGCCGGGCATATCCCGCCGCAGACCGGGACGAGAGGACCAGTAGAGCCCCCGTATGCCTACACGGCCCACGCCCTCGCCACCCGTATGCTCGCATGGCCCATGTCCCCGCCATCGCGAGGGTCGGAGACCCTCAGATAATGAGAAAACCCCGGGTACAGCCCGGGGCCAGGCAAAAACCGGCAAGGATAAGTCTCGGAGAGACGTCTTGTGCTACCGGCACGCCACCCGCCAGTTTTTGTCCATTGTGAGCGGGGCATGCCCCCCGCCACCACCGCTGTAGGGACGCACGGCCCGAGCGTTCCTACAGCGGATGGCAAGCCGGCATCGCGAGGGTCGGAGACCCTCAGATAGTGAGAGAACCCCGGGTGAAGCCTGGGGTCAGGCAAAAACCGGCAAGAATAAGTCTCGGAGAGACGCCTTGTGATACCGGCATCGCCCCTCGCCGTAAGGCCTCCTGCCGCTCCCCGCCTCCCGGTCACCCGCGCAGCGATCCTGTTCCCGACATCGATGGAAAAGCCCGCCCCTTGGAAAAGGCGGCAAAGCCGGCCCGGTTTTTGAGTAGAACCTGATCAGCCGCGTCCGGCTTCAGCGCAGGGCAGGCCCTGCGCCCTCCCGCAAGAGAAAGAGAACCATAAACCATCTTCCCTTCTCCCTTGCAGCAAGGCCCCGCCGGTGATGTCGACACCCGCGGGGCCTTTGCTGTTTATGTATTACATCATAACATAAACAACGATTTAACGTGATTATTAACAAAAAATTAGTATCTTTGCAAAGATTAGACTTTACCCCCGATTTGATACAATGCCATGAAACAGATACGCTACGACAAGCGGGTGTCCATACTGCTCGTTTTTTCCTCGTTGATTCTTTGTCTTATTTGCCTGATGGCCGTGATGTGGTTCAAGACAGGCGAAGAGGCCAGCGTTGGCATTTTCTCGTTGGCTGTGACGCTGATAGGCACCATGTTCATTGCCATTGAACTCAAGAACAGCCAGAATGTGACGTGCAGCGACATGCTTATCGATCTCAACAATTATTTCCATGACAGCGACCGGCTGATGAAAGTATACGAAGCCCTGGAGGAGAATGCCGTGCGCCCCGACGACACCAAGGCGATATGGCGCGATGTCAAGGGCGTGGAAGTGGCTCAGTACTGCACCTTTTTCGAGAATCTCTACCTGCTTTACCGACACCACATTGCCGAGATAGAGGACCTTGACGACCTCTTCGGTTACCGCTTCTTCCTGTTCATGAATAATGCCTATATCCAGGAAAACTACATTCTGCCCACCTCCTCGTCGTATGTTCAGATATTCGAGCTATACACAGCCTGGATAGCCTACCGTGAGAAGATCAACGGTTCCACACCGGGCGGTGAACGTCGCATTCCCGGATATAACAACCGCTTCTCGGACCGGTATCTGCGCGACAAGCTGTATATGCACGAGATCTGTACCGACGATATGCTGCCTGAAAGGGACATTTCGCTCAAGGGCAGAAATTTCAAGTTCAGAAGACTGAAATTCGAGGACATGGCCTCGATAATGCACGTGCAGGAGCGGGCAGTCGCTTCGCTCCCCGACACGGATATGTTCTTTGCCCTGTCGCGCGAGGAGCTTCTCGAGTCGATACATCTTGACAGGCTCGCCGGAATATTCACCGACGATGGCCGCCTCGTGGCCTTTGCGGTGATTGTGGGTCCGCGCGGCGGTGACCGTAATCTTGCCGCCGAAACAGGTGCCGACCCGCTGCACACCATTACCTTTGATGCAGTGGCCGTCGATCCCGACTGGCGCGGCTATGGTTTCCACCGCTTCTTTATCGACCGAGCCTTTGAGAGCATGGACCGTTCCGGCGCCTCGAAGATGCTTGCAACGGTGTCGCCCGACAACCGTCACAGCCTCGACAACTTCGCTGCCAAGGGCTTCAAAATCATTGATACCCGGATAAAGTACGGAGGTCTGAAGCGCCACATCCTGGAGTATGAAGCCGGGCGACGGTAGGCCATTCCACCTTTTGCGATAATTTTTCGGCCTTTGGCGGTCGATGTTGCCCCGTGAAGTTGTGTGATCGCATGTAACTTTGCATCCGTAAAATAACGACCTTATACTGCAACATGAAAAACGCAATAACCACTGCCATACTGATGGCGGCTGCCGCTACGGCTGTCGCAGCTCCGCAGGCCGAAAAGCTCGACCGCGGCCTTGTCGCCGTGAAAACTGCCAACGGCGTGTTCGTGTCGTGGCGATCCCTTGAAGAGGATCCTGCCACGATGACATTTGATGTCTATCGCGACGGCGAGAAGGTGAATACATCGCCCATAACCCGCGGTACCAATCTCAACGACCGCAAGGGCACAGTCGATTCAAAGTATGTGGTGACAGCTACATTTGACGGCAGGGTGGTGGAGACCTCGGCCGAGGCCGGTGTGGAACCCGACGTGTACAAGCGGCTCCATCTCGACCGACCCGCCGGAGGCAAGACACCCGACGGCGTGGAATACACGTATACGCCCAACGACTGCTCCGTCGGCGATGTCGACGGTGACGGCCGTTACGAGATATTCGTGAAGTGGGATCCGTCCAATTCGCATGACAATTCCGAGGGCGGCTACACCGGCAATGTTTTCATTGACTGCTATACACTCGACGGCGAACGCCTGTGGCGTATCGACCTTGGCCGCAACATCCGTGCCGGCGCCCACTACACTCAGTTTATGGTATATGACTTTGACGGTGACGGCAGCGCCGAGATGGCCTGCAAGACAGCCCCCGGCACGGTCGACGGTTTGGGTAATAATGTGTTGATGGGCAGCGATAAGGCCGATGCCGACTACCGTTCATCCAAGTCCGGCTCGTCCAAGGGGCAGGTCATCTCGGGCCCCGAATATCTTACAATGTTCGACGGCCGTACCGGCGCAGCGCTCAGCACTGTGGCATACGAACCGGGGCGCGGAGTGCGCACCTCGTCGCAGTGGGGCGACAGCTACGGCGGCCGCAGCGAGCGCTACCTGGCCTGCGTGGCATATCTTGACGGCCAGAAGCCATCGCTGGTGATGTGCCGCGGCTACTATACGGCGGCATACCTGTGCGCATGGGACTTTGACGGCACCAACCTGACGCAGCGCTGGCTCCATAAGAGCGAGACCGCAGGCCGGGGAGCATACGGCGAAGGCGC
The DNA here is from genome assembly GCA_017624155.1 of Muribaculaceae bacterium. Classification (GTDB taxonomy): domain Bacteria; phylum Bacteroidota; class Bacteroidia; order Bacteroidales; family Muribaculaceae; genus CAG-873. The sequence goes on from JAGANS010000060.1 coordinate 3,806, forward strand.
GCACTCACTCACCGTGGGCGATGTCGACGGCGACGGATGCGACGAGATCGTCTACGGATCGGCATGTATCGATCATGACGGCTCGCTGCTCTACCGCACCGGTGCAGGACATGGCGACGCACTCCATCTGGGCGACTTCGACCCCCGCCACGACGGCCTCGAGGTGTTCATGGTACATGAGGAGAAAAAGAAGCTCTACGACTGTGAATTCCGCGACGCAGCCACCGGCAACATAATATGGAGCGTGGCCAATAGCGGCAACGACATTGGCCGCGGCCTGGTGGCCAACCTCTCCAACTCGTGGAACGGCTACGAGGTATGGCCCGGCTCACACTTCTCCGGCGGCCAGCGCGACGACGTCACATTCGACTGCCGCGGCAATATCGTGGCCCATAAGCGCGCGTCGAGCAACTTCCGCATCTACTGGGACGGCGACCTCCTCGACGAGTTGTTTGACGGCGCCTACGACAAGACAACGGCCACATCGGCCCCGGTCATCGTAAAGCGCAGTGCCGACCTCACCTCCGACGCTTCCAAGTGGACATTTGCCAAGTACAAGGCCCAAAGCTGCAACACCACCAAGGCAACCCCTTGCCTGCAGGCCGACATCCTGGGCGACTGGCGCGAGGAACTCATACTGTGGGACGGCGACAACTCGTCCGACCTCCTGATATTCACAACAACCATCACATCGAGCTACCGCGTGCCCTGCCTCATGCAGGATCACAACTACCGCATGGCCATCGCCTGGCAGAACGTCGGCTATAACCAGCCGCCCCATTTGGGATATTATCTGCCCGACCGTATGTCCACCAAGCCCGTCATAACAGTCACCGGCGGCGAAGCTTCGCAGACCGTAGAGCTCGGCTATCAGATAGTACCCATATCCGGCAAGTTTGCCAAAGCTACGACCATGACGGCCAAGGGCCTGCCCGAGGGAGTGGAATTCTCGGTCGACGAGGCAAACCAGACCTTCGCGATCTCAGGTACACCTACGTCTGCCGGCGTATACAAATACACCTTGAAAGCTACGAGCAATGTCGACGAGGGCACGCTCAGCGGCACAATCACCGTTACCGAGCCTGTAGAACTTGAGCCGCTGGCCGTGTATAGTTTCGAGACACTCGGCGCCACTACGCCCAATGCCGTATACGGCGCCGCCACGGTCCACGGAGCCCCTGCCTCCGCCGAGGGCATTGCCGGCAATGCCGCTGCGCTCAATGGCACCACCGACTACTTCACTCAGGACGCCTACAATAAAATACAGCTCGGCACCCGCGACTTCTCCATAGAGATGTGGCTCCGCTCCACCGACGATGCCGCCTATATCATACACAAGGGCAGCATGAGTGCCAACTCCGACAATGGAACTTCGGGCAAGTGGGTTGGCCTTGAATACAAGAGCGGCGACCTCAAATTTGCCATCGACGATAATGTCGTGAAGTCCGAGGCCAAAGTGGCCGCCGGACAATGCTTCGACGGCCTGTGGCATCATATCGTGGCCGTTCGCGAAAGCGCCACAAAGAGCCTGAAACTCTATATCGACGGCCGCCTCATGGCCCAGACTGCCGATGCCACCGGCGATATATCCGACAACAACGAGCCGCTTGTCATAGGCAATGTAAATGTTGGCTTCGACAATCCTCTCAAGGGTTCGCTCGACGAACTCGCTGTTATGGGGGGCGCGATGAGTGCCAACAAAGTGGCCGAGCGCTACGAGGCACGCGGCAGCCTGGGTGTGGATTCGCCTGTGGCAGTTCCTTCCGCCTCGCCCCGCATGCTCATGCTCGTTGACGCACGCACAGGTATTGTCGTGGCCCGCGGAGTCGGCGACGACAGCAATGTTACCGCCGATGCCGCTTCCGGCATCTACATCCTTGTTGCCGAGAGCGACGGTACCCGCACATACACCAAACTCATCATACAGTGATATAGTCATACCTTATACTCTCTCCTCAGTAATTGGGATTATTTTTTAGGGTGCCGGTCTGCGTGAGCAGGCCGGTATTTTTAATCAATTTTTTGCCGCGAAGCTTTTTAAATCCGACAATAATTGTTAACTTCGCCGTTGCAAACGGCGCTCGGGCGCCTGCCTTGAATCGAAATTAACAATACACAATACCATGACAAACTACTTCCGACTTAAAACAATGTTGCTGCTTGCCATGTTTTGCCCGTTGGCAAACGCGGCTGTTACTGCACCTCTCACCGATGCGCTTTCCGACTCGCTGTGGAACCGCTCGCAATGGATCTCGGCTGCCGATGCCCCGGTGGTGACCGGCCGTATCGAGGGCAAGAACGAGCGTGCCGCCGACGGTGCCTCCTGGTTTATGAGCACTGTGAAGAATCCCGCCAAGGTGGTATCCGCCCGATGGATGACCACTGGACTTGGCGTATATTATCTTTATATCAACGGCAAGCCTGTCGGCGAGGAAATCCTCAAGCCCGGCTTCACCCATCATGACAAAACTAAAATATCTTACACCTACGACATTACCGGCGCTATCAGCCGCAAGGCCGGGGCCGAAAACGTATTTGCCGTGCAGTCGACTCCCGGTTGGTGGGGCGACAAGATCGTGACCCCCGGCGGTCAGGAGGGCATGACAGGTCACAAGCCGGCATTCCGCGGCGTGATCGAGCTGAAAATGGCCGACGGCACTACGGAATACTACGGCACCGACACAGAGCAATGGAAGGCCGGCATTGCCGGACCGGTGCGCCATGCCGCAATATTCGACGGCGAGGAATATGACGCCCGTGTGGCTCCCGGTTTCGCCACACCCCAGCTTCTCTCCACACCCGAGGTGAACAACGAGTTTGCCGGCAGAATATTCCCGACTGCCGGAGCCGAGGTTTACTTTCTCGAGGATCTCGCCCTCAAACCGGTAAAAGCTTATAAATGGAAAGGCGTGAGCGGTGCCACCGACAACGAGTACGGCAAGGTAAACATTACCGCCGAATATCACGGCGGCCGCAACATGACGCTTAAACCGGGCGAGACAATCGTCATCGACTTCGGGCAGAACTGCGCTGCTGTGCCCGAGTTTGTCTTCAAAGGCGCCGAAGGCACCCGGCTCACTTGCCTCCCCGGCGAGCTGCTCAACGACGGTAACGGCGCCGAGAGCCGCGGCATGGACGGCCCCGAGGGCAGCGTACACCGCCGCAACCTGCGCATGCACGAGGATGCTATTCGACTCGACTACACATTCGGCTCCGGCGGCAAGACCGTCACCTACCGTCCCATGTGCACATTCTACGGATACCGGTATGTGTCGCTTACAGCCGATGGCGACGTTACTGTCAGTGCGGTACGTTCCATACCCGTCAGCTCCATCTCGCCTGCTTTGCAGACTGGTTATATCACTACCGGCAACGACCTTATCAACAAGCTTATCTCCAACACCGAGTGGGGCATGCGCTCCAACTATCTGTCGGTGCCTACCGATTGCCCGCAGCGCAATGAACGCCTCGGATGGACGGCCGACACACAGGTGTTTGCCGAGACAGGCACCTACTTTGCCAACACGCGCGATTTCTTCCACAAGTGGATGCGCGACATGCGCGACACGCAGAGCGCCAAGGGCAGTTTCCCCGGTGTGGCTCCGCTGGCGCAGTATGGCGCCGATGCGAGCGATTATTCGCGCCTGGGATGGGCCGACGCCGGCATCATTGTGCCCTGGGTGATATGGAAGCAGTATGCCGACACAGCCATAGTCAACGAGAACTGGGATGCGATGATGAAGTACTTCGACCACATATCGTCCGTGAAGTACAACCATCACTGCCTCAGCCGCGAGAACGGCGACTATCAGTGGGCCGACTGGCTCAGCTACGAGCCGCTCGAGAGCCACGGCAGTGACATGTATGTGAAAGATGCCGCCGGCAACCGTTTCAAGAATCCCGAGATATACGATTACTGGAACTATCTGTGCGCTTCCTACTGGCTTATGGACGCCAACATGATGCTCGACATGGCGCGTGCAACAGGCCGCGACACCGCGGACATCGAGCGTATCGCCCGCGAAGCCCGCGAATACATATCGCACACATTCCTCAATCCCGACGGCACATTCCGCACACCGATTCTCAACACCATGCAGACCCCCGCTCTCTTTGCCCTGCGCAACGGCATTGTCAGCGGCAAGGCAAAGGACGACATGATCGCACGCCTGCGCAAGAACTTTGCCGAGCATGGCAACTGCCTGCAGACGGGCTTCCTGGGCACGTCGATACTGATGCCGACACTTACCGAAAACGGTATGTCGGACATTGCCTACGAGCTCCTTTTCCAGCGCAAGAATCCGAGCTGGCTTTATTCCGTCGACAACGGCGCCACCACAATTTGGGAACGCTGGAACAGCTATACCCTCGACGGCGGCATGGGCCCCGAGGACATGAACAGCTTCAATCACTATGCCTATGGCTGCGTATGTGAGTGGATATGGGAAACGGCTGCCGGCATCGCCGCCGATCCGGCCGATCCGGGCTTCAGGACAATCGTTATGAAACCGGTGCCCGACCGCCGTCTCGGTTCGATGGACGCACGGTTCAACTCGCCGGCCGGTATGATTGAGAGCCATTGGAAATACGACGGTGACGACTGGCTGTGGACATTCACTGTTCCCGCAGGCGCCAAGGCTCGTGTTACACTTCCCGGCGAGGATAAGGAGACACTCTATACAGCCGGCACCCACAGTGTGAAGCTTAGTCAAAAGGCTCTCTGATATGGCCACGAAATATTATTTTGCCGTAGATCTTGGCGCCACGTCGGGGCGCACGATCCTCGCGGCCTATGACGGCGACAAGGTAGAGATGCACGAGATATCGCGTTTCCGCTACCCGATGATGCCGGCATGCGGCCACCTGTACTGGAATCTGCCGCTTATCTATCAGTCGATTCTCGATGGCCTGCGGCAGGTTGATGTGCCGCTGACATCCATCGGCATTGACAGCTGGGGCTGCGACGTGGCATACTTCCATGCCGACGGCTCGCTGTCGGGCTTGCCTTACTGCTACCGCGACAGCCATACCGACGGCGCTGCCGACCGTTTCTGCAGCCGGATGCCGCGCGAGGAGGTATATGCCCGCACAGGCATTCAGTTCATGGATTTCAACACGCTGTTTCAGCTCGATACCATACACCGCGATTCGCCCGAGATAATCGACGGCGCCGACAAGATACTCTTCATCCCCGACGCACTCGCATACATGCTTACCGGCAATGCGGTGTGCGAATATACCGTGGCGTCGACATCCCAGATGCTCAATCCCGCCACCGGTGATCTCGACGAAGGGCTGCTGGATGTACTTGGTATCCCGCGTCATAAATTCGGCAGGATGGTATCCCCCGGATATAAGATAGGCGTGCTGACACCTCAGATACAGGAATCCACAGGCCTCGGCGAAGTGCCCGTGGTGGCTGTCGCAGGCCACGATACGGCATCGGCTGTGCTGGCCGTACCGGCTGCGGGCGCCGATTATGCTTATCTGAGCTGCGGCACATGGTCGCTGCTCGGCATAGAATCGCCCGCAGCTATTATCAACGGGAAGAGTCTGCTCTATAACTTTACCAACGAAGGCGGCATCGACGGCACTATCCGCTTCCTGAAAAATATCTGCGGGCTGTGGATTTTCGAGCGCTGCCGCGAGGAGTTCAAGGATGCTCCGGCCGATGTGGGCGCATTGGCGGCTATGTGCACCGAATCACACTGTGATTCGATAATCGATCCCGACGATCCGTCGTTTGCCCATCCGGCGTCGATGACGGCGGCTATAGATGCTTATTGCAGCCGTACAGAGCAGCCGGTGCCCGTAACCGTGGCCGACTATGTGCGTGTCACATTCCGCTCGCTGGCACGGCGCTACGGCACGGTGCTCGACCGCCTGCGGCAACTCTCGCCTCATGCGATCAACCGCCTGCACGTGATCGGCGGCGGATCGCAGAACAAATATCTCATGCAGCTCACAGCCGACGAACTCGGGATGCCCGTGGTGGCCGGCCCCACCGAATGTACGGCGCTTGGCAATGTCCTCGTACAGCTCCGCGCTGCCGGCGACCTCGATACTCTCGCCGACATGCACCGCGTGTCCGTAAATTCAACCTCAACAAAGACATATAAACCTCAACATCAGACAAAATGAACGACAACAACATAACAAAGGCTTATGAAATAGCCCGCGAACGATATGCCGCGATCGGCGTAGACACCGACAAGGTGCTGGAACAGATGCAGGATTTCCACCTGAGCATGCATTGCTGGCAGGCCGACGACGTGGCCGGATTTGAAACGACAGGCGGCGAACTCACCGGCGGCATCCAGGTTAACGGCAACTATCCCGGCAAGGCCCGCAATATCGACGAACTGCGTGCCGACATCCTCTACGCAATGTCGCTTATCCCGGGCAAGCACCGTCTCAATCTTCATGAGATATACGGCGACTTCAAGGGCAAATTTGTGGATCGCGACCAATGCACCGTCGAGCATTTCCGGAGCTGGATCGACTGGGCCGGCGCCCACGGCATCAAGCTCGACTTCAATTCGACATCCTTCTCACATCCCAAGAGCGGCGATCTGTCGCTGGCCAACCCCGACAAGGGTATCCGCGACTTTTGGATCGAACACAGCAAGCGCTGCCGCGCCATTGCCCAGGCTATGGGCGAGGCACAGCAGGATCCGTGTATCATGAACACATGGGTGCACGACGGCTCAAAGGATCTCACCGTGAACCGCTACCTTTATCGCGAACTGCTCAAGGACTCGCTCGATCAGATTTTCGAGCACCGCTACGACTGGATGAAGGACTCGGTGGAGTCGAAGGTCTTCGGCATCGGCCTTGAAAGCTATACAGTAGGCTCAAACGACTTTTACACTGCCTATGCCGCCAAACGCGACATGATGATAACCCTCGACACAGGCCACTTCCATCCCACCGAAAGTGTGGCCGACAAGGTGAGCGCCATGCTGCTATTCGTGCCCGAACTGATGCTGCACGTATCGCGCCCCGTGCGCTGGGACAGCGACCATGTGACTATCATGGACGACCCGACGATGGATCTGTTCAGCGAAATCGTCCGTGCCGGTGCGCTCAACCGCGTGCATTACGGTCTCGACTACTTCGACGGCAGCATCAACCGCATCGGCGCCTATGTGATAGGCAGCCGCGCCGCCCAGAAGTGTATGCTCCGCGCGCTACTCGAGCCGATCGACACCCTGCGCGCCTACGAGCTGGAGAACAAGAAGTTCCAGCGCCTCGCTCTGCTTGAGGAGTGCAAGAATATGCCCTGGAATGCCGTCTACGACATGTTCTGTCTCCGCAACGGTGTGCCCGTAGGACACTCCTTCATCCCCGAGATTGAGAAATACGAAACCGATGTAACAAGCAAGAGATAATGTAATTAGAGTTTATGGTTTGAGTTTATGGTTTAGGTAATAGCTCTTCTTTCTGCATGGATTTACGATATGCGCAAAGTTGTCGCGATAACTCCTCTATAATAGGATGTAATTTTTCGACTTCTTTCTCAGAAACCATTTCTAAATCAACGGCTAAAGTAAGTTGACACATTACTTCCATAAGTGAACCATAAGCAATCTCGCAAAAATGGATTTTCTCCTTATTTGAAAAACGCCCGGTGCCTTCGGCTATATTTGATGATACCGATATTGCGGCACGCCGAATCTAGTCTGACAAGCCATATTTCTCTTGGTCCGGGAACATTGATGCGATTTTATAAACCTCTTTCACGATGCTCCGGGATTTTTGCCAGATGACCAATTTCTCAAAACTAAACTCCATATTATCTTTTTTGCAAATTTAGCACTTTCAATCGATTATACAAAGTATTATCTAAACCATAAACCCAAACCATAAACCATAAATTAAATGATTTTTATCGGACTACTGATAATTGCGATAGGTGCTTTCTGCCAATCCTCATGCTATGTCCCGATCAACAAGATAAAGGATTGGAGCTGGGAAAGCTACTGGATAGTGCAGGGCATCTTCGCATGGCTTGTGCTGCCGCTGCTCGGCGCTATGCTGGCCATACCTGAGGGCCAGTCTCTTACCGGGCTCTTTGCCCGCGACCCCGAGGCCTCGCTGCTTACGGTGTTCATGGGCCTGCTGTGGGGCGTCGGCGGCCTTACCTTCGGACTGTCGATGCGCTACCTCGGCGTGGCGCTCGGCCAGTCGATAGCACTCGGCACCTGCGCCGCACTGGGCACAATCCTCGGGCCGGTTGTCCTCAACATTCTGTATCCCGGTCAGGGGATGCTCGCCACCCTCACATGGTCGGTGATAGCCGGCGTGGTGGTGACACTCGTCGGAATAGCGATAATCGGCGTTGCCGGCTCGATGAAGTCGGCGACGCTCAGCGACGAGGAGAAGCGCAAGGCCGTTAAGGACTTCAACTTCCCAAAAGGTATTGTCGTGGCGCTGCTCTGCGGCATGATGAGCGCCTGCTTCGCACTCGGCCTGGCCGTTGGCGGCGAAATCCGCTATGAGGGCGTCGACCCGATGTACGAGACCCTCCCCGCCACCTTCCTCGTCACGCTCGGCGGCTTCGTTACCAATGCCGTGTATTGCTTTGCGCAGAATACCCGCAATCATACCTGGAGCGATTATGCCAAAGGCCGCGTGTGGGGCAACAACCTCATATTCTGCCTCATCGCCGGCGCTCTGTGGTACAGCCAGTTCTTCGGTCTGTCGCTCGGCAAGGGCTTCCTCGCCTCGTCGCCTGCCCTGCTCGCATTTGCCTGGTGCATCCTTATGTCGCTCAATGTGGTATTCTCCAATGTGTGGGGCATCATCCTCAAGGAGTGGCGGGGCTGCTCCCGTGCCACTATTGCCGTGCTTGTCGCCGGCATCATAGTGCTCGTCATATCAACATTTATCCCTCAAATCATCTGAAATCATGTCGATACTTACCAACCGGCCCGATCTGACCGCTCAGATAGAGCAGATCGCCGAGGCTGCCGGCTATCTGTGGCAGAAAGGCTGGGCCGAACGCAATGGCGGCAACATCACCGTCAACATCACCGAATATATCGATGACGACATCCGCCGTCTACCTGCGATAAGCGCCCCTACAGCCATCGGCGCCACTCTCGGCAATCTTCGCGGCTGCTGGTTCTACTGCAAAGGCACGCAGAAGCGTATGCGTGACCTGGCCCGCCATCCGATGGAGAACGGCTCGGTGATACGTATCCTCGACGATTGCGCCCACTACGAGATAGTGGCCGACCTGCCCGTGTTGCCGACGTCCGAGCTGCCGTCCCACCTCGCCGTGCACAATTACCTGATCGGCAAGGGCTCCGACTATAAGGCATCGCTTCATACCCATCCGATCGAGCTTGTGGCCATGAGTCACAATCCCGAATTTCTCAGGAAAGACGTCCTGACGCGGCTGCTGTGGTCGATGATTCCCGAAACCAAGGCCTTTGCACCGCGCGGCCTTGGCATGGTGCCATATATGCTGCCGTCATCCAATGCCCTTGCCGAGGCGACCATCCGGGCTATCGCCGACGACTACGATGTGGTGATGTGGGAGAAGCACGGTGTGTTTGCCGTAGAGCGCGACATCATGTCGGCCTTCGATCAGGTGGATGTCCTCAACAAGAGCGCCAACATATACATGTGCGCGCGATCGATGGGCTTCATCCCCGACGGCATGACCGACGCCCAGATGCAGGAGATTTCCACCGTGTTCCACCTGCCCAAATAACCATTACGATAAGCGCTAAAACACCAATCCATCAGCCGGACTGCCCTAAGCAGCCCGGCTCATTTTTGATTTTTGCCGGCCGATATGACGGTCGCGATCATGCCATGCAACTCGCTTACGTCAACTGACTGTGATAATCGGCTGCCCGAAAAATGAGGAAAGCATGGCGAGAGTAGAGATTGTGAAGTTATGTTCGCCACTCAGCCAACGCGTTATCTCGTTTGGCCGTTTACCGAGAGCTTCGGCAAACTGCTTTTTATTCAGGCCTTTTTCTCGCATAAGTGTGTCGAGCCTGTTGGAGATGGCAAAAGAGAGCCTTGTCTCTTCCCGCCTCTCCAGGGGAATCTCATTGAAGATTTCCTGTAAAGAAATGTTGGCGGTTCTCATAAGTCAAAGGTTTTATCGGTTATAATCTCCTTTTCAGTAATTTTCACATTGCCTGACCGTATTTCCTGTTTGAGTAGACGCTCGAATTTCTGCAAGTCCATAACATACCCCTGCAACGTATCGTTTTCCTCGTATGTCCGGCTGTTTTTTACATCGCCGTTGCCGAGGACGAGGATTTTGTCGGTAAGACGAAGGCAATACAAACGAAGTTTTGATTTCAAAACAGGTAAGGCAACAACGGAATCGCTCATCTTGCCCTCTCTGCGGAAGTACCGCTCTAAAGCGCCATTGGAAAGAATCTGTTCAACAAATCTCATTATTGCCTGAAAGTCGGGATTCAGTTCTGCATCCTGTCTGAATTTGGTAACGAATTTCTCAAATTCGCTCATATCGTCAGAGAGGAACTGAATTGTGTACATTGTGCAACGGTCGCTGCTGTTGACTAAGAGGAGTTCTACTTCGCTCATAATTCTTTGCGTTTGAAATTACAACGCAAAGTTACGAAAAATGTTTTACATAAATGTAAAAATGGCAAAAGTTTTAGGATATTTTATTTGGTTTTTACGACAATAATTGTTAACTTCGCAGGTGTTATGGCGCGTAAGCGCTTGCCTTGAATCAAATATTACACATCTCTAAAACACTATCCTATGGCTGTTATAGCCCTTGACATCGGTGGAACAAAGGTCGAAGGTGCGGTTGTCGCTCCCGACGGTTCCATCATGGTTAGTCTCCGTACTCTGCATGGCGACCGTGTCGGTCTTGCCGTGGGTGAGGAAGCCGCCGAAATGGTCGGCAGCCTGCTCGTTCAGGCCAAAGCTCTTGATGTAGATATCACCGCAGTGGGTGTATGCGTACCCGGCATCGTCAATCGTGAGGCCGGCTCGGTATGGGCCCCTAATATTCCCGGCTGGGAGTGCTTCCCGCTGCGCGACGTGCTGCTGCGCGTGCTGCCGCACGATGTGCCGGTATTTATCGACAGCGACCGCAGCTGCTGTATATACGGCGAAACGTGGCTCGGCGCCGCAGCCGGCGTGCAGAATGCCGTGTTTGTGGCCGTCGGCACCGGCATAGGTCTCGGCATCAAGATCGACGGCCATGTGCTGCACGGCTTCGGCGATATCGTGGGCGCCGGCGGCTGGCTGGCCCTCAAGCCTCCGTATCACAACAAGTATGATGCCTGCGGCTGCCTGGAGTATTATGCCTCGGGCAACGGTATCGGCGCCCGTGCCCGCGATCTGCTCGCGCAGGGGCACACGGGCTGTATGCTCCCGGGTGCCAAGTCGGTCGACGAGATTACCTCGCACGACGTGTTTGCCGCTTATGACGCCGACGACGATGTGGCGCGTGCCGTGCTTCACCGCGCTGTGGAGCTGTGGGGCATGCTTGCGGCCAACCTCGTGAGCCTGCTCAATCCCGAGGTGATAGTGTGGGGCGGCGGCGTGTTTGGCCCTGCCACACGATTTATCGACGATATCCGCACCGAGGCCGCCAAGTGGGCCCAGCCCGTGGCCATGGAGCAGGTGCGCCTTATAGCATCGCGTACAACCCACAACGCCATCCTCTCGGGCGCAGCTTATATCGCACTTAATCACAACTCGCTATGAACCAATCCAAAACTTTCAATACCACCGTCGTATTTATCGCCGCATGCATAGGCATGTGCTTCTTCGGCATATCGATGATTACCCTCGGCTCGGTGCTCCCGTGGCTCAGCGGCCGGTTCGCCCTCACATCGGGCGAGACTACCGGCCTCGTCACATCGCTGCCGATAGGCATCATGGCCGGTTCGCTGGTGTTCGGCCCCATCGTCGACCGCTTCGGCCACAAGCTGCTGCTCATCATCAGCTGTGTGCTGGTGCTCCTCGGCGTGCTCGGCGTGGCATACGCCGGCACGGTGGCGCTGCTCAGCCCCGCCGTATTTTTCATCGGTCTGGGCGGCGGTGTGCTCAACGGCGAGACAAACGCTCTTGTCACAGAGATATACGACGGCAACCGCCGCAACTCGCGTCTGAGCCTGCTCGGCGTGTTCTATGGCTTGGGAGCCCTCACCATCCCGGTGATGTTGCGCAGGCTTGAAGAATCGTTCAGTGTCGAGGCAATTCTGGGCGGCATCAGTGTGGTAATGGCCGCAGGCATCATTTACTGCGTAGCCGTGCGCTTCCCGGCGCCCAAGCAGCCTCAGGGCTTTCCGCTCAAGGAGGTGGGCCGAATCATCACCAATCCGCTGCTGCTCATACTCAGCGCCGTACTCTTCTTCCAGAGCGGTGTAGAAGGCGTTACCAACAACTGGACGACATCATTTCTCGGCGCCGCCGGTCAGTCGGAGGCCACAGCCCTGCAGGCCCTCACATGGATGCTCATCGGCCTTACAGCCGCACGACTCGTGCAGACCTGGCTTTTCAGCCGCGTCAACTCGGTATCGGTACTCGTCGTCAGCCTTATCGCCACGGCGGCGGGATTCTGCCTGCTGGCCTTCACCGCGTCGCCCGTCATGATATACGTGGCGATGACGATAATCGGCGCCGGTCTCGCATCCACATTCCCCGTGATACTCGGTATTCTCGGCAGCCGCTTCGCCTCGCTGTCGGGCACGGCATTCAGCATAGCGCTGGTGATAGCGTTGTGCGGCCAGACGACCCTCAACTACACCACCGGCCTTATATCCGGCGCCGGTGCCATAGCCTCCTTCCCCTGGCTTATGGTAGCCTCGGTTGCCGCGATGCTGCTGCTCTTCGGGCTGTATTACACCCGTCTCAAGAGCAAATGATCAACGGCCTGTGAATATGCGTTTCCTCGACCTCGCGGCAGGACTTATGTTGCCACGGCAGTGCGAAATATGCGGCCGTGACCTGCTGCAGGGCGAGGAAACACTGTGTATGCACTGTGTGGCCGCTCTTCCGGTGTGCCATGAATCCGAGGCCGACCTGCGCGCCTCGCGCATCACGCGCCACGCTCCCGTGGTCCGCGTGGCTACATGGCTCAGCTATACCCACGACAGCGATGTTGCGCGCCTGATCCGCCGCGGCAAGTACAATGGCCGGCCCGACATATTCGTCGCGCTCGGCAGGCTTCTTGCCGGGCGCCTTGCGGCCGACGGTGTCCTTGACGGCATCGACGCGCTGATACCTGTGCCGATGCACTGGTTCAGGCGCATGCGCCGCGGATACAACCAGGCCGAGCTCCTGGCGCTGGCTATATCCCGGGCGAGCGGAATTCCCCTACTGCGCGGCGCCGTGAGAGCCTCGCGGTCACGGCGTCACCAGGCCGGCAGCAACCGCGATGCCAGGGCAGAGAATGCCCGCGGACGTTTCCGTGCCACGCGCGATCTGCGGGGCATGCATGTGGCTGTGGTCGACGACATCCTCACCACCGGCGCCACGGTGTCGGGCGTCATTGAGGCGCTGGCCCCGCAGTCGCCACGCGCCATAAGCGTCATCACCCTCGCGGCTACCCGATATGCCTGAGAATGTACTGCCCAAGCGGGTTTCGGTTAAATTTTAGTGACAATTCACAGAAGTGTGTGTTACAGACTTGCTTTTTTTCTTTTTTTCTGTTTACTTTGTATTAAGATTAAACCAATCAAGTAAGGCACACGCATTATGCAATCACAGGCAACACTTGGCAACATTCTCGTTATTGACGACGATACGGCCATTACCGACTTGCTGCAGCTCAATCTGTGCAGCGAGGGGTATAATGTGCTTGTGAAGGTGCATACCGCCGATGTCAGGGAGTCGGACCTGCGTGATATACACCTCGTGCTGGTTGATGCAGCCCGGCAGAATCCCAGCGGTTTCCAATTTATCTCTGCACTTAAGAGTACTCCTGCAGGATTGCGCATCGGTGTGATATTCTTCTCCGAATACGAGTCGGAGCGCACGCTTATCGACGCCCTCGATGCCGGAGCTGATGACTCGGTGTGCAAGCCCTTCTCGCTCCGCGAGATGCTGGCGCGCATCCGCGCCGTGATGCGGCGTCGCTGCCGCGCTGCCGTGCCTGCGCCCGAGCCGGTGATGACCCTCGGCGACATGAGGGTGGACTTTGCCCGCAAGTCGGTGACGATCGACAACGAGTTTGTCAACCTTTCCAATACCGAGTATGCTATCCTGGAGCTGCTGCTCCACAATGCCAATACCTATACCTCGCGTATAGAGATCTTCCGCAAGATATGGCCCGACGGCACAGGTGCCAACGAGCGTATCGTCGACACCAATATATCGCGCCTGCGGCGCAAGCTCGGCGAGTTGGGTTCGTGTATCGTCAACCGCTCGGGCCTCGGCTATATGATAGCGGTGTAAGTGGCTGACCTCTTGGGTGGTTAAATGTTGAATATTGAAGTCGCTGTCCCTAACCCCAAACCATCAACCCTAAACATGATTTTTTTGGGCGTGCGAAGCTCGCCGATTTACTCGTAACCGCGTTCACCGGAGCCATCAGGCGGAGGTGCACGCGGACAGAAGTCCCATCCGTGAAAGGCGCCCGCAGGCCGCCGATTATATCAACGGCGCAGCATTGGGCATCGTGGCTCAAATCGGCGGCCTACGGACGCCAAGTCAAGAGCGATGACTGCCCGGGCACGTCTCGCCTTTAGGGCTCGACGGGCCCGGTTACGAGTAAATCGGCGGGCTCCGCGCGCCTCTTGGTGGGTTGAGGGTTTTAGTTGAGGGTTTAGGGGTGAAAATTTAAACCTTAAACCAACTCAAAATTGTGCAAAAAAAACGGATCGCGATGTCGCGACCCGTTTTTGTGATATGTGGGGGTGATTTACTTCACGAGAACTTTCTGAGCCTTGTTGCCCTGACGACGGATGTAGAGGCCGTTTTCGGGGTTGGCTACGCGTACGCCCTGAAGGTTGAAGTATTCAACAGGCGCATTTGCGTCGTCGGCGATGATATCGCTGACACCCTGAGTTTCGGCAGTGATGTCGAAATCAAGGGAGATGCTTGAGTTCTTGGTCAAAGGCAGGCACTCATAGTCTTCATTGCCATCCATTACGAATGCATTCCAATCGGGAACGGTAATCTGGGTCTTGCCATCAGCGACTGTAAAGGTCATGACAAGCTCGTATGTGCCGGTCGGATTTGCATTGTAGGCATAGCCCGAAGCATAATCATTATCAGCCTCAGACAGGTATACGGGAGCAATTCCTGAAGATAAGTTTACATTACCGCATTGTACTTTTGTAGCTGTGAGAGTCTTGGCATCTTTGTCAAGGGTGCAGGGTACGTCGAACATACCATAGAACTGATAGATAACAACATCGTTACCATCGATGGTTACAGCCACGGGGTCATTGTAGTTTTCTTCTTCTTCGGTCTCGGGATTAATTGATGTTGATGCCATCTTGCCGTTAATTGCAAGAATCTTAAAGTCATCGATTGAGAAAAGGCCGCTGATTTTTCCGTCCTCTTGCTGAAGGCCTACAAATATTCCGGCGGAATTTTCGCTGGTCCCATCATTAAATTTGACGACCGGATCCCATGTAAAACCACTGCCATTCCAGTCGAAGTAGAAAGGCACGTCGGGATATACATATTCGCCGAGCATGTTCCAAATAGAGCAGACATTGGTATTAAAGTCGACAAAATCCTGACCGGAAGGAAGAACAAGGAGGCCAGAAGCTTTATCGTAACCTACCTGCAAAGGATGAACGGTGATATTGTTGAAAATGCCATCCAACAGACCGTCCATTTGGTAGACGTCAAGGCCTGATTCATTATCGGTGCTTAAGAACGAGAAGTCGACAAATGAAGAGTTGACGGAATAGTTATTGCCATTCTGAAGACCGAACGCGAAGAGGAATTGTTTGCCATCAAGAGATGATGGTGCATTGGTGGCAGCCTTCTGACGTGTGTTGTTTTCATTGGCCTTAACTATCATGTCGGCCTTTGCATTTCCTTGTTCAAAGCTAACGCTATTGAACGAAGAAACACGATTCAGCGAGAAGTGCGGAGCTGCTGAAGCTGAAACGGCCACTGCAGCAGCGAGTGCGAGGGTGTAGAGTTTCTTCATGCGTGATGATTTTTAAGAGAGTTTTATTGTGTTTGTGTTTATCGGTCGTTTCGGTGGTTTTTGAAGCTTTTGGATAATGAAACTAACGATGTTGCAAAGTAAATAGCTTTATTTTGATTATGCAAACTTTTTTTGATAAAAATTATGTTTTAGAGCACATTTTTCTTTTTTCGGCTGTTTCTCAGCAATCGAACTGCAGCGGCATGGGGCCGGTGCCGCCGTTGACCCATGTGCGCACCACGCGGTGGCGGGTGGTGTAGCCCCGGAGCGGCGTCCAGCCGCAGAGGCTCTGCACGTCGGCGTCGGTGATGGTGTGCGGCTCGGCGAGGCGCTCCACGAGCACGAGGTCGGCATAGCAACCGGGTTCGAGCCGGCCGCGGCCACGGATGCCGAAGAGGGTGGCGGGGGCCTCGGCCATGCGGAGGGCCACGGTGGCGGGGTCGAAGATGTCGAGCATCGTCACGAGCGAGAACTGTGCCATCGGGGCGCCCGATGCGGCGTGGAGCACGTCGCCGGCCTTGTCGGCAAGGAGGTGGGGTGCATGGTCGGTGGCGATGATGTCGAGCCGGCCGTCGAGCAGGGCGCGGCGCAGGGCGTCGCGGTCGGCGGCGGTCTTTACGGCGGGATTCATCTTGATGCGTGCGCCGAGGCGTGGATAGTCATCGCGGCAATGGAGCAGGTGGTGGGGCGACACCTCGGCGGTGATGGTCTTGCCGGCGGGGGTAGGTGCGGGGTCGAACAGGGCTGTCTCGGCGGCGGTGGTGACGTGGGCCACGTGGAGTCGGGCTCCGTAGCGCGAGGCGAGCCCGAGGGCGCGCTCGGTGGCGCGTACGCAGGACTCGGCTGAGCGGATGCGGGTGTGCCACATCATGTCGGCGGGGTCGGGCAGGGGTGAGAAGCGCCGCAGGTTGGCGTCGATTACATGCTGATCCTCGGCGTGGACGACGATGCGTCCCGGCTGGTCGGCGAATACGGCGCGCAGGGGCGAGTCATCGTCGAGGAGCATATTGCCGGTGGAGGAGCCCATGAATACCTTGACGGCGGCCACGGCGCTGTAGTCGGCCCGCTGCAGTTCGGCGAGGTTGCCGGCGGTGGCCCCGAGCATGAATGCATAGTTGGATACGGATGTGCGGGCGGCACGCTCCATCTTGTCGGCCCAGGCGTCGAGGGTGACGGTGGGCGGCACGGTGTTGGGCATGTCGATATAGGACGTGACGCCGCCGGCGAGTGCGGCAGCCGATTCGGATGCGATAGTGGCCTTGGCGGTGAGGCCGGGTTCGCGGAAGTGTACGTGGGCGTAGATTACGCCGGGCATCAGCAGCGCTCCGCGGGCGTCGACGGCCTCGGTGGCTTCGGTGAGCAGCTGCGCTGGTGCATCGCCGGTGCCGCGCGCTGCTATGACGGCGCCGTCGGCCGAGAGCCAGCCGCGGCTGCCGTCGGGGAAGGTGGCATTGTGTATCAGTAACATGAGTGCAAAGTTAAGCACTTGGAGACGTTATGTCTGCGAATTAACAAAAAATAACGCTTCGGGCGTGTATCGCGGCGCGAACCTTTGCGGTCGGTCGCTTGTCTTTGTATTACAGACACCTTAGAAACACAATCCTATGTCATACATGCACATATACAATATAGTGGCCGCTGCGGCGCCGGGAGGCGAACTGCATCGGTTTGTCGACATCACCGACGGCCAGTCGTACCGCATAGCCCAACTGATAATGAATATAGTAGACTGGATATTAGGGGTATTCGGTCTCGAGCACCATCAGACGCTCGTCACCGTGCTGTATGCGCTTGTGGTGCTGGGCGTGTCGCTCGTGGCAGGCTATGTGGCGCAGTGGATCATATTTGCCATACTGCGGCAGATAGCCCGGCGGTGGGACGGCGGGGTGTATCAGGCCCTGCGCGGAGTGCGTTTTTTCGAGAAGCTGTGCCGCATGATACCGGCGCTGGTGTTTCTGATTCTGATACAGTTCACGCTGTCGGCCCACAACGGTCTTAGCAATGTGCTCACCAAGCTTACGCTGATATACGTGGTGATAGTGACCGCGATAGCTTTCTCGGCGCTCATAATAGCGGTGTGGCGGCATGTGGACGAGCGCGAGAACAAGCGCAAGCTGCCGCTCAAGGGGCTGGCGCAGCTCGCCAAGGGCATATTGTGGATAATAGCGGCCATAGTGATAGTATGTATCCTGGCCGACAAGTCGCCGGCGACGTTGCTGGCCGGCCTGGGCGTGTTTGCATCGGTGCTGATGCTGGTGTTCAAGGACAGCATACTGGGTCTTGTGGCCGGGGTACAGCTGTCGGAGAACGACAGCCTGCACGTGGGCGACTGGATAAAGGTGAACGGCACTGACGCCAACGGCACGGTGCAGGAGGTGAACCTCACGTCGGTGGTGGTGCTCAACTGGGACAAGACCACCACGACGCTGCCGCCATACAGCCTTATCAGCGGCAGCTTCACCAACTACCGTTCGATGCAGCAGAGCAACACGCGCCGTATATGCCGCAGCTATATGATCGACGCCGACAGTGTGCTGCCCTCCACGCCCGCAATGCTCGACAACATACGCAAGGTGCCCTTCATGGATGAATATATTACCAAAAAGCTGGCCCAGCAGGCGGCCGGCCGTGTGGCCGACGTGGACAATCCGGAGGGCCTTGTGGACGGCAGTCTGGACACGAATCTGGGCCTGTTCCGCGCATATATGAAGATGTGGCTCGACGCCAATCCGCATATCGCCCACGACAGCGACTGCTTTGTGTCGACACTGCCGCAGACGCCTGCGGGCATACCCTTCCAGGTGTATTGCTTCACGGCTACGTCGAAGTGGTTCCCGTATGAGGCGATACAGGACGGCGTGTTCGAGCATCTGGCATCGATGCTGCGGTTCTTCCAGTTGTATACGTTCGAGAATCCTTCGGGCCGCGATACTGTGGTGGACGGCTATCTGAGTCCCGGCGGCGATATTGACCTTGTATATGGAGTGCCGTATCCGTTCTTCCAGGATCCGAAGGCACCCGACGGGCCGGCATCGACCCGTGTGGTGCCAAAGCGGGCGCCCGGAATCACGGCGTCGCCCGACGCTCCGCGCAATGTGCCTCCGGCATCACCGGCTCGGTGACTCCGCCGCGGGCGAAGGCCCGCCGGGCCACGATGAAGTAGGCGGCGAGCACCGCCACGCCTGTGATGGCCCACGACACGGGATAGACGAGCATCACCCGGCGGAAGGTGATATTGTCGGCACACACGGTGTGGAGCCACACGATGCGCAGCACACAGGTGCCGAAGATTGTGAGCACGGTGGGCGTCATCGAGTAGCCCAGGCCGCGCATGGCTGCGCCGGCGATCTCGTAGGACGAGGCTATGAACTGCACAAGCAGCACGTACTGCATACGCTGGCCCGCGTAGACGAGGACCTCGGGGTCGGCGGTGAATATGCCGGCAAAGAAGGGCTTGTCGAGGCAGAATCCTATGTTGAGGATGGCACTGCCCGCGAGGCTGAGCATCATGCACTGCATGAATATGCGGCGGCAGCGGTCGTAGTAGCCGGCGCCGTAGTTCTGACTCACAAAGGCTACGGCGGTCTGCGCGATGGCGCTGATCACAAAGTAGGAGTAGCACTCGTAGTTGAGTGCTGCGGCCGAGCCGGCGAGTACCTTGGCACCGAGACTGTTGATGGCGCCGAGGATGAATACGTTGGATATCGAGAATACCATGCCCTGCACGCCGGCCGGAACGCCGATCTGCAATATACGGGCGAGGGCGCGGCGGTCGGGACGCATGGAGCGCAGGTCGAGACGTCCGGGCTCGGGCTCGCGCATCAGCAACACTGTGATGATGACGGCGCTCACGGCGTTGGAAACCACCGTGGCGACGGCCACACCGACCACGCCCATGCCGAAGCCAATGACGAGCAGCATGTTGAGAGCCACGTTGACTATGCCCGAGGCCACCAGGATGTAGAAGGGCCGGCGGGTGTCGCCGAAGCTGCGCAGGATGGCCGCGCCGAAGTTGTAGATCATCATGAACGGGAATCCCAGCGAGTAGATGCGCAGGTATTCCACGGCGAGGCCGAGCACCTCGGGGGGAGTATCGAGCCATTCGAGGATGGGCCGGGCCACGGCCACGCCTGTGACGAGCAGCAGCAGGCCGCCGGCGAGAGCCACGGCGGCCGATGTGCTCACGGCGCGGCGCACACGCTCCCTGTCGCCCTGACCTATAAGGCGGGCGATTACCACATTGGCGCCCACCGAGATGCCTACAAAGAGGTTGACGATAAGGCTGATGACCGGGCCGTTGCTGCCCACGGCGGCCAGGGCCTCGCTGCCGGCCCAGCGGCCTGCCACAGCGATGTCGGCCGAGTTGAACGACTGCTGCAGCACACCGCTGGCTATCAGCGGCAGGGCGAACAGCAGCAGCTTGCCCAGCGTGGGGCCGTGGAGCATATCGATATGAGAAGACATTAATGGAGGCTGAGAGGTTTATAAACAACGGGTGCGGCACAGAGGCCGCACCCGGGTAAGTCTTTTTACGAATGCAAGTTTATGCTTCGCCCACGGGCTTTACATTGATGAACTTGCGGCCGTTGCGGCCTTCGGTGAACACCACCACGCCGTCGATGAGGGCGTAGATAGTGTGATCCTTGCCCAGACCCACGTTGAGGCCGGGATGGTGGACTGTGCCACGCTGGCGCTTGATGATATTGCCGGCTTTGCAGGCCTGTCCGCCGAAGATTTTCACACCGAGTCGCTTGCTTTCTGACTCACGGCCGTTCTTTGAACTACCAACACCTTTCTTATGTGCCATTTCTGTAAGTTTTTAAGGGTTAAGCGACTACGTCTTTAATCACGACTTTGGAGAAGTACTGACGGTGACCGTTCTTGCGACGATAGCCCTTGCGGCGCTTCTTCTTGAAAACGATTACCTTGTCGCCCTTCACGAGGGGTTCGGCGACTTCGCATACTACTTTGGCTCCTTCAACGGTAGGAGCGCCTACCTTAACGGCACCGTCGGCGTCAACGAGCAGAACGCGGTCAAACTCTACGGTCTGGCCTTCCTTCACCTCGTCGCCGAGATAGTGAACATACAGGAAGCGGTCCTTTTCTGCCTTGAACTGCTGGCCCTGAATTTCTACGATAACGTACATTATAATATATAATTATAAAAGTTAACCCGTCGGGCGGACGCCGCTGCGCGGCCTCGCTTGCCATGCCCGGTGCGGAAAATGCGGTGCAAAGATAGTGCTTTTTTTGCCCATGGCCAAATATTTTGCTAATTTTGTGGTGTGGACAACAATATTTTAACACTCACATATACATTGCCCTGCGGCACATTGTTGCTGGGCGATTTCGGCGGACGCCTGTGTCTGGCCGACTGGCCCGGGCACCGCGCCACCGCCCGTGTATGTCGTATGCTCGGCGCCGGCCTGCGGCCCGGCCACACGCCATTGCTCGCCGAGGCTGCGGCGAGCCTTGACGCATATATACGCGGCGACTGTCACATCATAGAAAGGTTGCCGCTGCTCATGCCCGGCACGGAGTTGCAGCGTGCGGTGTGGGATGAGTTGCGGCGCATACCATGCGGAGGCACCGTCGCGTATGGCGAACTTGCCCGCAGGGTAGGGCGTCCCCGGGCAGTGCGCGCTGTGGCCGGTGCCGTGGGTGCCAATGCCCTGTCGCTGTTCGTCCCCTGCCACCGTGTGGTGGCCGCGACGGGCCTCGGCGGCTATGCCGGCGGCCTCGCCGCCAAGCGCTGGCTGCTGTCAGCGGAAAAGCAGCCAGCCGGCAAGTAACAGGGCCAGTATCACGGCATTGACCGCCCATCCGGCGCGTATTACTCCCCGTGGAATATTGCCGAGCAGGCGTTTCACTTTTTCAGAATGTATGTCGGGCTGCTGGTTCATGTGCCTAATTCGAGTTGGTTTTTCACAAGTGAATAGTATGCTCCCCGGCGTGCGGTAAGCTCGGCGTGCGTGCCTTGCTCCGCGATACGGCCGTTGTCGACCACCACTATGTTGTCGGCGTCTTTCACTGTCGACAGCCGGTGTGCCACCACCACTACCGTGCGTCCGCGGTAGAAGTCGGCGAGGTTGTCGACTATGCGCCGTTCGTTGCCGGCATCGAGCGAGTTGGTTGCCTCGTCGAGGAAGATGAAGGCGGGATCTTTGTAAATGGCGCGTGCGATAAGCAGCCGCTGCCGCTGTCCCTGGCTGAGGCCTGTGCCGTTGCTGCCCACGAGGGTGGAGTATCCCAATGGCAGGCCGTCGATGAATGTGTCTATGCATGCCAGACGGGCGGCATGCCTTACACGGGCCATGTCTACATCGCCGTCGGCCACGGCGATGTTGCGGGCTATCGACTCGGAGAATATCACGCCGTCCTGCATCACCACCCCGCACTGCGAGCGCCACCAGCGCAGGCTGTAATCGCCTATCGGGCGCCCTGCGATGCTTATGCCGCCGCTTTCGGGCGGATAATATCCGAGCATGAGCTTTATCAGTGTGGTTTTGCCGCAGCCCGACGCACCCACAATGGCAGTGGTCTTGCCGGCGGGTATGTGCAGCGATATGCCGTCGATGGTCTTGTCGGGCGCGTGGCGGTCGTAGCGGAAGTCCACATTGTCGAGATTGATGCTCTTGTCGCCGCCGAATGCAGT
Organism: Muribaculaceae bacterium; assembly: GCA_017624155.1. Taxonomy (GTDB): domain Bacteria; phylum Bacteroidota; class Bacteroidia; order Bacteroidales; family Muribaculaceae; genus CAG-873. The sequence continues at coordinate 26,584 of JAGANS010000060.1, forward strand.
GAGCGGCTTGTCTGCCGGTTCCTCATCGTCGCGTTGCCTGATTTCGTTGATGCGCTCGAGCGACAGCTTCACATCCTGGATGGCGAATACAAACGACATCAGCTGCGATATGGGCGAGTTGAGCTGTCCAACGATAAACTGTACGGCGAGCATCGCGCCGAGGGTCATCTGCCCGTCGATCACGGCGGTTGCCGCGAATACGGTTATGAGCACATTCTTTATCTCGTTGATGAAGAGGCTGCCGGCCTCCTGATTCTGCTGCATTTTCTGATTTTCGAGCTGCACGTCGAAGAGATCGGCCTGCACGTCCTCCCACTCATGGCGGCGGCGTGTCTCGCAGCCCTGCAGCTTTATTTCCTGCACGGCGGTGACAAGTTGCAGGGTCTTGTCCTGATTGCGGGCATGCTGCTCGAAGAAACGGTAATCGATAGTCTTGCGCCGCGATATGAAGGTGGCTATCCATATACCGTAGGCTGTGCTGCCGAGCAGGAAGATCAGGAATATCACATAGTCGTACGCCAACAGCACCACACCCCATATTAAGAAACTCAGCACTGTGAATATGACGTTGAGGCTCTGGTCGGTAAGGAACGACTGCACGCGCGTGTGGTCGGATATGCGCTGCAGCAGGTCGCCCTGAAGTTTCGAGTCGAAGAAGCCCATCGGCAGCTTGAGCAGCTTGATAAAAAAGTCGCTCACGAGCGATATGTTGACCCTCATCGATATGTGCAGCAGCAGCCGCCGGCGCACAAAGTCGGTAGCCGTGCGGCCCGCCACGATAAGTATCTCGCCGAGCAGCACCAGCCATATAAACGGTATATTCCTGTCGTTGATGCCCTTGTCGACTATGCTCTGCGTGAGGAATGGCAGCAGCAGCTGCAGTACGCATCCTATGGCGAGGCCCGCCACAATCTGGTAGAAACACTTGCGGTACTCGGCCAGATATGACATTATGAGCCCGAGCGAGCGCAGGGGCGGCTGCTCGGGCATTGCGTCGCCAAAACCGTCGCCGGGGGCGAAGAACATCGCCACGCCCTCGCCCTGCGGGCACCACGAGCGCCTGAACTCGTCCTCGCCGAGCTTCATCATGCCTGCCGCAGGGTCGGCGATGCAGTAGGGCTTCTTGCCGCGGCCTATGCGCCACAGCACCACGAAGTGGCGGTCGTTCCAGTGCAGAATGGCCGGTAAGGGGCATTCTGCAAGCTGTGCCGGCGTGAGCCGCGCCGCCTCATGCTCCAGGCCTATGCGTGTGGCCGCGTCGCCGATGCCCTTCATCGACACCCCTTCGCGCGTAGGGGTGCAGAACGCTTCGAGGCGGTCGACCGAGTATTGCCTGCCGAAGCATGAGCATACCATCGCCAGCGATGCCACGCCGCACTGCATGGCGTCGCGCTGCTTTACCAACCGGGGTTTGCGGGGCATTATGCGTCGTTATTTTACACTGGTCGACTGGCCGATGGAGGCTCCGAAGTCCCGGACGGGATCCATCTTTTTGCCGTAACCGAAGTTGAAGCGCACAGATGCCTGTACATATTTGCCGCCATTTTTGTCATGAACGTATGACCGGCTGTAGAAATGGTTTGTCGACTTAGTGACCGTTGTATTTCTGTATTTTGTGAAGGGGTCGGATTCGAGTTCAAAGTACCAGTTGCGGTATTTGTATTGCGCCGAGAAGCGCACCTGCCAATTTTTATTGTGATTGAATCCGTCGTCAATGAGATTTTTGCCTGTAGGTGTACATGCAATCAAGGCAAACGACAGGCCCGGTATCGGGAGATAACTGAATGTTATGAATCCCGCCGGAGACCATACGCTGCCCGGTGAGATACCGCTGCGGGTTATGTACGTAAAGCCTATGAACGGCGATATGATAAACTTCCTGTCGAACAGACGTAATGACCCTGTAATACACATGTCATATTTATTATATGTTCCGCTGTTTACCGGCCGGTTCAATACCGTCCCTTCATGATAGCTGTATTGATTTACTATCGTATTGGGTGTGTGTACCCAGTCTAAGGTGACGCTTATATCGAATAATGAACCGGGATACAAGGAATATGAAGCACCCAGATTATAGTTGGTCGGCGGGATTATATCGGGGTTTCCGGAAATCTCAAGCAATTCGTCGGTGCGTCGTGCCACAGCATTGAGCTCTGAGATTCCGGGGGTAAAACGGTCTATTCCTCCATTAACTGAAACAGAGGACTTGTCGTTTGTAAGCCAGCTGAAATACATACGGTAATACGGATGATAATGCACCGAAGTCTTTGAAACGTCAGAATTGTAATACAGCAATCCGTTTGCTGCGTTGAGACCGATTCTTACTTTATCAGAGAACCTGTGCGACAGATTTACGGTAAGATCATGTTGTCCACGTGTACTCCGTGTATTTGCATTGGTCGAGCCTGTATA
>JAGANS010000010.1 GCA_017624155.1 Muribaculaceae bacterium
CGTTTGCAATCACTGCCACTACAACTGTAAAGGCTATCGCAGCCAAGGGTGAAGAGCTTAGCAAGGTAACGACGTATACTGCACAATATATTGCTACATACGATTCATTTGCCGCCCTCTTTGCAGAAGGTGATGGTACAACCGCTAAGGTTGAAGGTCCTATTGTAGCTTACTTTGCCAGCGGCGTCTATATGTATGTAAAAGATGCTACCGGCGGATATGCGCTGCTCTATGGCATAAATACCACTGTGAACAACGGTGACACATACGATTACATTGAGGGTACTGTCGGCGCTTACGGCGGCAATCCGCAACTTATAAACTACACTCTCGGCACCAAGACCGAGGGTACTCCTCTCGAACCAGAAGTGTACACCGTCGCCAACCTCGCAAATGCATCGAACTGCGCGTACGTTGAGGTGAAAGGCGTAACCGTAAGCGGCAACAGCATTTCGCAAGACGGCAACACATTCGCACTCTACAAACGTTTCAACGACGTTACTTTCCCGACCGACGGAAAAACATACGACGTAACAGGTGTACGTACATCATTCAACGGCAATGACCAGTTGCAGCCCATCAGCTTCGAACTCTCTGCAGGCGATCCTTCGGGTATCGTTGATATCGAGGCTGAGGGGAATGGCGAGGTTGAGTATTTCAATCTGCAGGGTGTGCGTGTGGCTGAGCCGGCCAACGGCCTGTATCTGCGCCGCTCGGGCAACCGGGTTGAAAAGGTGGTTGTCCGCTGATTCTTCTCTAAAACTTAGCATTTGTAATAGTTTAACTATAAGCACCGCGGGGTGGACGTCGTGAGACGTCCACCCCGCAAGCCCCGGGTCCTCCCGGGGTTTTTCATTATCGGGGGGGGGACCAAAATGCTATACGGGGATGACGCGGCCGAGGAGGGGGTACCAAAGGTAGGCGCGGACGGTGCCGAGGTGCATGGTGGAGAGCATGGCGGCGTAGTCGCGGACCTGGGTGTAGTGTGACGGGCGCGGGGCGGTGGTGAATTTGTAGTCGATGACCTCGACGACGTCGGGGGCGGTCCACACGATGCGGTCGGCGCGGCGGCAGATGTCGGAGGGCCGGTGGTAGATTGTCTGCTCGGCGAGGACGCGGATGTTGTCGGGACTGAACCAGCGCTGAGGGTGCTCGCCGCCGAGGGCAAAGGCCTGCCTGATGTCGTCGCGGTAGATGTCGAGCTCGGCGGCGGGGATGTGTGTGCGGTGGTAGTCGATGGCGCGGTCGAGGTCGTCGATGGTGTACATGCGCTGGAGGATGGAGTGGAGGATGAGTCCGCGGCGGGCGGCTTCCTCCATGACGGTGCCGACGGGTGGATCGACAATTTCGCGGGGGGCGTTGTTGCCGATGTCGGGGTCGTCGGCGACATCGGAGGCCACGGTGAGGTCGACGAGGCGGGTGAGCTGCTTGTTGAGGGCGTGGAAGGACACGTCGAACACGGGCGGGGGCACGGCTGATGTGTCGGCATCAGAGGCCGGGGAGGCCTTGCGGACGGGCCGGGTCGGGGCGCCGAGGGTGTAGTTGCCGTCGGGGCCGAGGCCGGTGGCAAGGTCGGTGTAGATGTCGGCGCCGTCGGGCGTGGTGGCGGGGACGGCGACAGCGGCTTCCACGGCGTCGCTGACGTGCAGCAGGGCGCGGGTGCGCGGATTTGTATCGGAAATAAAGCTGATATGGAGCTCGCGCACGGCGCGGGTGAATGCGACGTAGGCGACGTTGAGGTTGTCGGCGACGCTCTCGGCGCCGGCGGCCAGATATTGCGGGGCGAGCGGGCATGAGGGTCGGCCGAATGAGCTGTCGGGATTGAGGCGCATCATGGGCGGCCGGATGTCGGCAGGAATGTCGCTCAGCGGCGCGAGATCGAACCACATCGGCGATACCCGGGCCTCGAGCGGCCAGCTCATGGCAGGGATGTGGACGCAGGGCCATTCGAGGCCCTTGGCTTTGTGGACAGTGATGATGGTGACGGCGTTGCGGCTCTCGCCCGACGAGATGGCAAATTCGTTCTTGCGCTCGTGCCAGTAGGCGAGGAAGGAGTGAACGGAGGGGACGAAGTCGCGGGTATATGCCTCGACAAGGTCGACGAAGGCGGCGATGTAGGGGAGCTGTCGCGCACGCTCGTCGCGAGGTATCTTGAGGTCGATGATAGCCTCGACGAGGGCTGAAAGGTTGGAGGGGGCGATGCGGCGGATGCGGTCGAGGTCGTCGAAAATTACCGGGGCATCCGTGCCGTCAGGAGAAGCCGCGGCTACGGAGGGCGCGGAGCCGGTGATGCGTGCTGCGGCGCGGGCCGAACTGTCGAGCGCGAGGCGCAGGGCCTCGCCGGCGTCGCTGCCGTGGGCCATATAATATTCAAAGCTGTCGGCAAGCATGGCGCGGCGGCGGCGGTTGGCATATCGGCGGGCTCGGGCCTCGTCGAATACCGGCTGGGTAACAAATCCGCCGGCCACGGGTGTGTCGGGAATGATGTCGGGGCGCTCGCGGCCGCCATAGCTCTTGTCGATGATCTCGAGGACGCTGACTATAAGCTTGACGGCGCGGCTGTTGCATATCTTGAGGGCCTCGTCGCTGACGATGCGTATGTCGGGGTATCCGGCCATGAGGAACTCGGCGACGTCGGCGGCCTCGCTGTTGCTGCGGCACAGGATGGCAATCTCGTCGAGTCGGTACCCGTCGGCAATCTGACGGCGGATGTCAGTGGCCATGAGCGTGTAGCAGATCCGGCGTGGCGAGGCTGGAGAATCTCCGGCGAGCATCGCCTCGGCCTCGTCGGGCGTGAAGAAGCGGGCCACATTGGCGCCGAGGCGGTCGGCCGTGAAGTCGCGCAGGCACACATACCCGGGGACATCGGCCATGCCAGTGGCGAGCGACTGGGCCACGCCGTCATAGCCGTCGATTGCGCAGGCCGCGGCTATGCGTCGGAAAAGGGTGTTGTTGAAACGCACCAGCTCGTGGCTCGAACGATAGTTGGTGTTCTCGCCGGGACGGCTGCCGCGTACGGTAGCAATGCCGGGAAAATCGCGGTGTTCGACCTGCGAGCCGAGCAGGGAGGGATCGCCGCCCCGGAAGCGGTAGATCGATTGCTTTACGTCGCCGATGATAAGGTTGTCGTTGTCGGCCGACAGCGAGTTGGCGAGCAGAGGGCGCAGGTTGTGCCACTGCATGCGGCTGGTATCCTGAAACTCGTCGATCAGAAAATTGTGCAGCTCGACGCCTACCCGCTCGTATATGAATGGTGTGTCGCTCTCGCTGATTATGGCGCCGAGCAGCGAGCCGGTGTCGGCAAGGACAATGAGGTTGTTGTCGCGGCGATAGCGGTCGATGTAGCGGAAGATATAGTTGAAGGCGTAGAGCGAGTCGGTGTTGTCGAGGAGGGCTTTATAGAGGACGCGGCGGTAAGCATTGTCAACGATTGAAGCGAAAGCCCGCATCATGGCGGCGGCATCGGCATCGGAGGGCTGACGGCCGTTTTTCCTGAACAGGCCGTCGGTGGAGCCATCGAGGAGCGACTGCTGGTATCCGGCGGGCTTGTCGAGCTTGCGCAGAGCGTCATCGCGGATGCCGCGGGCTGCGGCTATCGAATCGATGTACTTGATCAGGTTGGCGATAGGGTCGGTGCGGGAGAGGATGGCCGAGATAGCCATGGCGGCGGCATAGTCGGCGGCATCGAGGTCGTCGATACGGCTTTTGAGCCACTGCACCAGGCGGTGCAGGCGCGAGGAGTCGGCCAGATAGAGATCCATCTCGCTGCGTCGCGCCACGAAATCCTCGGAGAATGCCTGGAGCAGGCGCGCCACAAGGTCGCGGTACATGGAACTGCCCCGGTTGAAGGGATTGAAATCCTTGCCGTCGCGCATGCGGGTGTCGGCCATATTGTCGAGCCAGCGGGCAATAGGCCGTGCGGTCGGGCCCGAGGGGTCGAGATTCACCTCGTCGAAAAGCAGCGACAGTGCCTGGCTCACGACAGTGCGCTCGTCGAGTTCGAGGCGGAAGTCGCCCTGGCGGTCGATCTCGCGGGCAAAGCTGCGGAGAATAGTCTGGAAGAATGCATCGATAGTGCTGACGTTGAATCGTCCGTAATCGTTGAGCAGAGCACGGAGGCTGCGCTGAGCCACATCGCACAGTTCCTCGCGTGTACAGCCGTAGGATGCCACAAGGTCGGCGGCATAGTCGGCGTCGCGGGCGCCGGAGACAGGCATGCGGGTGAGGGCCTTGAGCTTCTCCACGATACGGTCTTTCATCTCGGCCGTGGCCTTGTTGGTAAAGGTGATGGCCAGTATATGAGCGTGGGCGCGCTGCACCGGGGCTGCGCCGCCGAGATACCGGCGGTGGTTGAGCACATATCGTCCATCGTCGAGACGCACTCCGAGCAGCAGTTTTATGTATTCGTAAGCCAGGGTGTATGTCTTGCCCGAGCCGGCAGAAGCCTTGTAGATCGTGAGCATAAGGCAAAGGTAAGTAATTTCGCGGATTCGTGCAACGCCGGCGGCATATTTAGGTGTGTAAAAAACAAGCGACTGATGCATAAGCACATAAAGGTGGAAAAACTATCGGTAAAGGTAGTGCGCATTACCGTATTAACTTATTTTAATAAAAAAGATTTTCATACTCCTTGCATAATCCTTAATTTTGCAGCACAAAACGCCTGACAAACGACCAAAAGTTGAGTATAAGTTGCAAAGCCACTGAGGCGGCGCGACACTCCGACTCCCCCACCTCTCAACATCCGATTGGTCGCCAGGACATGGCGGACGATGCGGTGCATCGGTACCTCATCAGCATTTGGAAATAGCATAAGTAGCAAAAAAATAGTTGTTTTATAGATAATTGTGTATTGGGCTCAGGGCGTCGAGAGGACAGCTCTGAGCTTTTTTATGTAACAGAAGGACACTCCGGAGGGCCGAATTGTGAATATTTTTTGCAAAGAAGCATGATATTCGTTATTTTTTTGTAATTTTGTGAAATCACGCATCGTAACACGGCTACCTTGTAGCACAAACAGCATTCAATAGCAATGATAAAAGGAGTCAGACTCAGCAACTTCGGGCCAATCAGATCCCTGACATACAGCGAATTCAGCAAGATAAACCTGTTCATAGGCGCTAACCGCAGCGGCAAAACGACCTTACTGAAAGCCATGTACTCGGCCATAAAGGCTGTGGAGCTGTATGGACGAGGCAAGAATATCAAGAAAATCAACGAACTGCTGTTTGACAAATTGTACTGGACCTTTCAGTCGGACCGCATAGGAGACATCGCAAGCCGACCCGACAATGGTGCGCTGACATTCAGTATGACTGAGGACGACGGCGGAATGCTGAGCTACTCGTTCTCGTCCAAGACCGAAAAGCAGATAGTCAACATCAGCAATACGTGCGCCGCCCGCAACAACGACTCGGTATTCATTCCGGCCAAAGAGGTATTATCGCTCCTCGATATCATAATACAATCGCGTGAGGAACAAAGATTTGGCTTTGATGATACCTATTACGACCTTGCCAAGGCCCTGCGCCCCACCACTCAGGGCAAAAACATCAAGGTATTCTCAAAATCGCGCAAGGAACTCGAGGGTCTCATAGACGGTCGTCTGGAATATGACAAAACCATGAAGAAGTGGATATTCACCCAGGGACGGCAAAAATTTGACATAACACTGACGTCGGAAGGGACTAAAAAAATAGCAATCCTCGACACATTGCTCGGAAACCACTATCTGTCAAAAAGTTCGATAATATTCATCGACGAACCCGAGGCCGGCCTGCATCCCGAACTGCTCGTGAAATTTCTTGATATCATCAGTATGCTGTCGGATTGCGGAATACAGGTGTTCATAGCTTCGCATTCATATTTCGTAATCAAGAAACTCTATCTCATAGCGCAGAAAAAAAATGAGTCGCTTCCGGTAATATCGTTTGGCAACAACGGCAACATCCAGTATGCCGACCTGCAACACGGTATGCCCGACAATCCGATTATAAGCCAGTCTGTCGAATTGTACAAAGAGGAGATGTCGCTATGATAGAGATGCGCGAATCGGGATTGCTTTTCAGATTTGAGGACGAAACTTTTTTCCCGATAGAGAAGGAGAAAGACAAGCTGGCGACCTGTAAGGGTCACGTAAAGACATGCGAATGCGTGGTATATCCACAGAAAGGTCATTTATGCGACAAAGTGGTGTTCATCGAGGCCAAATCATCGGCCCCAAACAGGGCGAACTGCATAGTAGGAAAAGTCACAAACGACGGCACCCCGATAGACACGGAACACTGGCGGCTTCTCACGCCACTGGACAATTATGCCCGTGACATAAGCCAAAAATTCATTGATTCATTCTCGATGTGGCATTCGATCGACACAGGCTTTCATAATGCATCCAAAGGATTATTGAATATCCCCGCCGGGAAAAAGACTATCAGAAGCGGCGAGCATCCGATATTCGTATTAGTGATCAAAGGCTTTGCAGATGACTGGCTTGCGCCTGTCAAGGCGGCAATAGAGGCCGAGCTGCGGCACTTCATCCGAGCCTGGAACATCCGGCCGACAGCGCTGAAGGTGGTTAATGAATCCATGGCACGTGAAATCCTTCAGATTGATGTAGAAACTTATTAATATTTATTCCATGAAAAGACTGATAATAGCAATAGCCGTGTGTGTGGCGTGGCTTGGAGCCGCGGCCCAGAGAGGCACTGTAAGGAGTGATACAATGTACAGCGAAACGCTCGGAACAGAGAAGCCTTACTCGATATATCTGCCGGCCGGCTACGATAAGAGCGATGCGCGCTATCCGGTGCTGTATCTGCTGCATGGCGCCGACGGCGACCATACCAACTGGATCAAGATCGCCCGCATGAAGGATGTGGCCGACCTGACAATATCCTCGCAGACTGTGGCGCCGATGATAATCGTGATGCCTGACGCCTCGGGGCAGAACGGAACCAACAAGAATATGGGCTATTTCAACCAGCCGGACTGGGAGTATGAGAAATATTTCTACGAGGAACTTATCCCCGAAATCGACTCTAAGTACCGCACCAAGGCCGACAAGAAGCACCGTGCCATCGCAGGCCTGTCGATGGGCGGGGGCGGCGCTATAGCATACGGGCAGCGCTATCCCGAATACTGGGGCTCGGCATGCACGCTGAGCGGCCTGATAGGAAAGATCGCCGAGCGATTCGGAAAAACGGATAAGGACGATTATATCAGATCGGTGTGCGACACCGACCCTACGGTATATGTGGCCGAGGCCGACGATGCTACGCTCGACAAGCTCAGGAGCGTGCGCTGGTACTCGGACTGCGGCGACGACGACTTTCTGTATGAAGGCAACGTGGCCTTCTACCTGACCATGCGCCATAAGGGTGTGCCCATTCAGAACCGTATGCGCAACGGCGACCACTCGTGGACATACTGGAGCACGGGGCTGCCCGAGATACTGCAGTTTGTATCGGCCGGCTTCACGGCTCCGGAGGACTGAACCCGGCTGAACATTATGCCCGCCGGCACGTTTTTTTATTTAATCCGAAAATCATAACTAACTATCATCTATATGAAAAAATTTTTCCAGGAATTCAAAGAGTTCGCGATGCGCGGCAATGTAGTCGACATGGCAGTCGGTGTGATCATCGGCGGGGCATTCGGCAAGATCGTCACATCACTTGTCAACGACATCATAATGCCGGGCATCGGCGTGCTGACCGGCGGCGCCAACTTCTCGGAATTCAAGTTCGTGCTGAAGCAGGCCGTTGTGGACGGTAGCACACAGGACATCATCACGCCCGAGGTGGCCATCACATGGGGCGCCTTCGTGCAGACCGTGGTTGACTTTCTGATCATCGCATTCTGCATATTCCTTGCCATCAAGGTGATGAACAAGATGATGCGCAAGAAGGAAGAGGAGCCGGCCCCGGCTCCCGAGGCACCCGCCGGTCCGACTCAGGAAGAGCTGCTCACCGAAATCCGCGACTTGCTGAAGCAGCAGGCCGGAAAGAAATAAGGCCGGTGCGTTGGACGAACAGCGACCGATATTTCTGATCGGCTTCATGGCGTGCGGCAAGACTACTCTGGGCCGCGCGCTTGAGGCAGCGACGGGCATAGCGTTCACCGACACAGATGCCGAAGTGGAGCGCGAAGCCGGCATGCCGGTGAGCGAGATATTTGCCGTGAATGGAGAGGGCGAATTCCGCCGCATGGAAACGGAGGCGCTACGCCGGGTATGTGCCGCCGGAGGATGCCGTGTGGTGGCCTGTGGCGGTGGTACGCCCTGCCGCGAAGAGAACATGGATCTGATGCTGCGCTGCGGCACTGTGGTGTGGCTCGATGCCGACACGGACATCACGGTGCGGCGACTGCTCGATGCGCCGGGCCAGCGCCCGCTGGCTGAAGGGCTCGACGCCGCCGGGCTGCGCGAACTCGTAGAGCGCGGCAAGGCTGCCCGCAAGCGGTATTACAGCCGCGCTCACAGGCGATTTGATTCGTCGCGGCTCGACACTCCGGCGCAGATAGAGGAATCAGTAAAGCGTTTTATAACTGAAATCATTGACGAATGACACATTATGACCCACTGGAGCAGCCGTGCGAGGTGCTGCAGTCCAGACGCAAGGTGACGCTTGGACTGCCGGCGGCCAACGCGCCGAGCGAACGGCGGTTTCCGCTCACGCCCGAGGGAGCGGCGATGCTGTGCGAGCGCGGCTTCGAGGTAAAGATGGAGGCGGGAGCCGCCGATGTGATACACTTTGACGACGACGCCTATCGCCGCGGAGGAGTGAAGATCACCGACCGGCGCGAGACGCTGCAATGCGACATCATAATACACCTGCCGGCCCTCGCGGCCTCGGACGCCTCATACATGAAGCCGGGGGCCGTGCTGATGGGCCTGCTGCATCCCGAGCAGCAGACGGCCGCGGCGCTCAGAGCCATGACCCGCCGGCATGTGATAGCCATAGCCCTCGACGAGGTGTGCGACGATGCGGGCCACTGCCCGTTTGCCGACATACTGGCCGAGGTGGACGGCCGCGCAGCCATGGCCATAGCGTCGTCGCTGCTCGCCGACCCAGTGCACGGCAAGGGCATACTGCTGGGCGGCATCGCCGGCATCGTGCCATGCGAAGTGACGGTGGTGGGCTCGGGCATAGCGGCGCGGGCTGCGGCACGCTCGGCGCTGGGACTGGGTGCGACGGTGAGGATGTTTGACAATGACGTATACCGCCTGCGCGAGGCTCTGCACGAACTCGGTCATCAGAAGGTGATCGGCTCGGCGATGCATCCGCGAGTGTTTGCGTCGGCCCTGCGCACAGCCGACGTGGTGGTGGCCACGCCCACGCGCTATCCGGTGGAGATAGGGGTGGATGTGGTGGACGAGATGAAGCGCGGAGTGATAGCCTTCGACCTGGCGCGCAACGAGGTTTCGTCGATATTCCCGTCGCTGGCGTGCATCGACCTGGCCGAGGCATGCCCGGATGAGTGCAATCCGCGCTACCGGGTGCGCACGTGCTATGTGAACGCCGGCTCGGCTGTGCCGCGCACGGCGGCAATGGCGCTGAGCACCACGCTGCTGACACTGTTTGATGACATCGTGGTGTGTGACGGACTGACGAATGCCATACGATTCAACAAGGGTCTGCGCGACGCCGTGTATATATTCCGCGACAAGATAGTGAACCCGCGCATTGCCAGGGTAATGGGCCTGTCGGGCTCGATCGACATAAACCTGCTGATACAGTTTTCGTGATGGCCGACCGCAAGTTTTACGTAGTATGGGAGGGCCGTGAGCCCGGCATATATGACAACTGGGATGACTGCCAGGAGCAGGTGGAAGGCTATCCGGGGGCGAAGTACAAGTCGTATACGTCGCAGACGGCGGCCACCGAGGCTTATCGCGGCGACCCGGCCAGGCAACTGACCTTCGCGCGCGAGCTGGGCAAGCATATCGGCGTCGCGGCCAAGGTCGACTACACAACCATCCCGGGCATCAGGCTCGACGCCGTGGCCGTTGACGGGGCATGCTCGCGCAACCCCGGGCCGACCGAATACCGCGGGGTGCGCGTGGCCGACGGTGTGGAGATATTCCGCATGGGCCCCTTTGACGGAGGCACAAACAATCTGGGCGAGTACATAGCTATAATCCACATGGCGGCGCTGCTCGACAAGCGCGGCGACCACAGCACGCCGATATACAGCGACTCGCGCACGGCGCTGTCGTGGGTGCGTGCGGGTCACAGCCGCAGCACGATAAGCCCCGGCCCGGGCAATGCCCGCATCATGGAGCTGCTACGCCGGGCCGACAGCTGGCTGGCTGCGCACGGCGGCCGCATCGCCAATCCCCTGCTGAAGTGGGACACCGACAACTGGGGCGAGATCCCCGCCGACTTCGGGCGGAAATAAGGCTGATAAGTTGCACAGGCGATAATAATTCACTAAATTTGCATATATGGACAAAAAAGAAATATTCAACCGGATAGAGTATGTCGTAGCCTGTGTCGGCGCCTTTGCCGAGCGTTTCAGCCTGAACAATGCACAGGCTTATGCTTATCTGCGCCGGTTTACCGGAATAGACTTCCTGCTCGACTGCTATGAGGCCGAGCACACCTTGTCTATTGAAGATGCGGTAACCGACCTTCAATATATCTGCAAGCGCGAGGGAGGGCATATCTGATGATTACTCTTTATCACGGCTCGAATGTCCATATTACTGAAGTTGATCTTTCCAAAAGTAGAAAAGGAAAGGATTTTGGACGCGGTTTTTATCTCAACGCCAACAAGGAACAGGCGATGTCAATGGCTGAGCGAACCACACGAATCATTGGTAAGGGAGAGCCGGTATTATCAGCATTTGAATTCGACCTCGACAAAGCGATTGCCGACGGCCTTAACATCCTTGTGTTTGATGACTACAGTGAGAAGTGGGCTGATTTTGTCGTAATGAACCGTAAAAATCGCGGCGAAAAACCGGTGCATGACTACGATGTCGTAATCGGCCCTATTGCCGATGATACTGTAGGCGTGCAGATTAGGCGTTTCGTAATGGGTTTCATGTCGGTGACGGCTCTTGTCGAGGAACTGAAATATAACGGAGACAAGGCCGTCCAATATTTTTTTGGAACCATGAATGCATTGAAATATCTTATCCCCAAAAAACATGAACCCTAACATACAATTCCAGATAGAATGTCTCACAGCCGAACTTGCAGAAATGCTGATGGAAGAATTCGGATGGGATATACGGCACGCCCTTGACGAGCTGTATAAATCACAGACTTTTGCATGTGTTATCGATCCTCGTTGCGGGTTGTATTATCAAGGCGCCGTCTACGTATATGAATTCCTGCGAAATGAAATACTCACGGGGCGTGTGGGGTAATTGCGGTGGGGCGTAAACCGCAGCAGAGGGGCAGTTGTTATTAAAAAAATTATTAAAATACGCGGTATATTCGATATTTTAGGTTATCTTTGCATGATTAAACGGCCCGCGGGCACAGAGATGAGAGTAAAAATACACCACGAAGGCACCAATATATTGCTTGTAAGCGCCGCGGCGATAGCTGTGGTGATTACGCCTATGTGGTTATGGGTAAGGCCGATAGCATGGCCGATAGCGGTGACTGCTGTATTAGGCGTACTGTACCTGCTGACGGTGAACTTCTTCCGCTCGCCACGTCGCCACTTCGAGGGCGACACGCGCAATGCCGTTGTGGCAAGCGCCGACGGTAAGGTGGTGGCACTCGAGGAAGTGTACGAGCCTGAATATCTGAAATGCAACTGCATCCAGCTGTCGGTGTTCATGAGCATATTTAATGTGCATGCCAACTGGTTTCCGGTAAACGGCGAGGTAATATTCGCCAGCCATCACCCCGGGCGCTTCCTCGGAGCCTATCTGCCCAAATCGAGCACTGAGAACGAGCGGTCGACTGTGGTGATACGCACGCCTGCGGGTCAGCTGGTGCTTGTGCGCCAGATAGCCGGGGCGATAGCGCGGCGCATCGTGACCTATGCCGAGAAAGGCACCGACGCGCATGTCGACGACCACATGGGCTTCATCAAATTCGGTTCGCGGGTGGACATCTACATGCCGCTTGGCACCGAGACCTATGTGAATATCGGCGATACCACGGTCGGAGGCATCACTCAGGTGGGGCGCCTGCGCCCCGAGCTTCGGTAGCCTGCGGTAACTAACACACATAAGACACTATGCCTAAAAAAGTTGTAGGATTCATACCAAACCTTTTAACACTCTGCAACCTGTTGTCGGGCTGCGTCGCCGTGTATATGGCATTCCACCTCAACGACACGATAGGCCCCATGATCGGGCTGCACTGGACGTGGCTGGCAATCGCGGCCGCAGCAGTGTTTGACTTCAGCGACGGGGCATCGGCCCGGGGGCTGCATGCCTATTCCGAAATCGGCAAGGAGCTCGATTCGCTGAGCGACCTGGTGAGCTTTGGTGTCGCTCCGGGCATGATGATGCTCAATCTGATGCTCGGCCACAGCCTGCATGCATGGCTGTGCTTTGCCGCGCTTCTCATACCGGTGTTCGGGGCATACAGGCTTGCCAAGTTCAATGTCGATGAGGAGCAGACAACGTCGTTCAAGGGCCTGCCGATCCCGGCCAATGCCATATTCTGGATAGGTGCCGCGGCATGGATTGAACGCTATCTCTATCCCGGCACGGGCGTGATGGTAGTGCTGATCGTGGCCATATCATGGCTGATGACGTCCAATGTGCCGATGTTCTCGCTCAAATTCAAGAACTTCGGCTGGGCTGAGAATTTCAGGCGCTATGTGCTGCTGGCAGCAGCGGCAGTGTTTGTGATATGCTGGGGCGTATCCGGCCTTATGTGGACCATCGTGCTCTACATATTCATGTCGGCGGCCCTGCGCAAGTATCAGCAGGCGTGACAACGTCCTGTGCTAAATCTCTAAAATCCACCTTATCAAACTGATGGGAACATTTATCCTCCTCCTTCTTATCTTCTTTGTGGTAATACCGGTGTGCCGGCTGCTGTGGCGCGGCTGGCAGTTTCACCGCCGCTGGAAGGACGCCACGGCCAATCTGCGCGACGCATACGCACGCGCTTACGGGCAGCAGACTGCGGGCGATGCCCGGCAGCAACCCCGCCGCAAAAAGAAAAAAATCGACCCCAATGTAGGCGAATACGTGGCATTTGAAGAAATCCACGAATCGTCGTCGGCCTCATCGTCGGCCCCGGCTGACGGGAAAGGCAATACCACTACATTCCGTGCCGAATCGCAGATCGAGGACGCCGTGTGGGAAGACGTAAGATAGACATCACATTTTTACTAACACCTATCTATAAAATGAAACACTGCCTTACAGCAATGGCCCTGCTTGTGGCCTTTGCAGGTGCCGCCGAGAATCCGGCACTGAAAATCTACAAGGGCGAGCGCCGCAACGATACTGTGTACGCCGCCAAACAGTATGTAATCGCCATCACCGATCCGGGAGCCAAGGCTACCATCGACGGCAAGGAGGCTCATGTGTACAAGACCGGCTCGTTTGGCGCACAGGTTGAGCTTAAGCCGGGCGAGAACAAGATCCCGGTACAGGTGCAGCTCGGCAAGAAAAAGACCAAGGCCGAGGTACGCTTTGTATATCTCACCGAGAAGCCCAAGCCCAAGCCTGTGAAGCACGGCGCCGAGGACAAGGACGGCCACTTTGTGGTGGGCAATCTGCCCGAGCAGACCGCTCCGCTGGCCACACCGCTCAATATCTACACCAAGGAGGGCGCCTACATGCAGTATGGCAACGGCGGCGACCGCCTCGGCGGCTCAAAGATGAACTTCCTTGACGCCGACATTCCCCTGACTGCCGTTGGCGAGACCGACAACCTGTATCAGGTGGCACTCGGACAGTCGCACTTTGCCTACATCCCCAAGTCGAGCACAGAAGCGGGCGGCCCCGGCTTCAATGTGTTCAACACCGGTTCGGTATCGGTGGCCAACATCGGTCCGTGCGACCGCATCACCATGTCGCTGCCCGGACGTCTGCCCTACTGGACCCGCAGCGAGATCGACCCGTCGACCATCCTCGTATCGGTATACGGCGCCACCAACAACACCAACTGGCTCACGCAGAACAACACTCCCGAGATGATCGAGTATGTGGACCTGCGCCAGGACGAGTCGGATGTCCTCACCGTATACATCCGCCTCAAGGACGAATATCAGTGGGGATATTCGACCTACTATAACGGCAACAACCTGGTGATCGACGTGCGCCACCGCCCGGCATCGCTCGAGCTGGCCGACCTCACCATCGGTCTTGACGCCGGCCACGGCGGCGAATATGTAGGCGCCGTATCACCCTCGGGCATCGCCGAGAAGGATGTCAACCTCGACATCGTGCTCAAGGCCGCCGACATGCTGCGCAAGGCAGGCGCCAAGGTTGTCCTGACGCGCGACGGCGACACCGGCCCCTCGATGACCGAACGCAAGGCCATCTGGAAGGAAGGAAAAGTCGACCTGGCCGTGAGCGTCCACAACAATGCCTCGGGCAACCCTCTCACCCCTATGGGCACCAGTGCCTACTACAAGCATATCTCCAACCGCGCGCTTGCGAGCGACCTGCATCAGTCGGTACTCACACTGGGCGTGGCCAACTTCGGCCTGACCGGCAACTTCAACTTCTCGCTCAACGGCCCCACCGACTATCCCAACGCCCTCGTTGAGGTGCTGTTCATGTCGTCGCTGCCCGAAGAGGAGCTGCTCTCCGATCCCGAATACCGCACCCGCATCGCTGAGAAGGTGGTGGACGGTATCAAAAATTACCTCGCCCGCGTGAAGGCTTCGGTAAAATAATCAGCACTCTGTAAACGTTAAGGGCCTTGGAGCTTTTAAAGTCTTTAAGGCCCTTAATGTTTTTATCCGCAAATTTATGTCAATAAGCCTACCCGACTTTCTGCGGCAGCTTGCCGCCAACAACAATCGCCCGTGGTTCATGGAGCACAAGGGACAGTATGAGGAACTGCGGGGGCGCTGGATCAGCGACCTCGACCGGCTGCTGGCCCACGCCTCGGCGTGGGATCCCTCGCTCGGACGCCTCTCGGGCAAGGAATGTACCTACCGCATATACCGCGACACGCGCTTCTCGCCCGACAAGACGCCATACAAGACATATTTCTCGGCCGGCATGAGCTGCCGGGGCCGCAGCAACTCGGTGGCCGGCTATTATCTGCAGGCCGACATCCGGCCGGGCCACAGCGGCGTATTCGGGGGGCTGTGGTGCCCCGACGCGGCCATGCTGCGCAAGATGCGACACGCCATCGTCGACAATATCGAGGAACTGGAGGAAATCCTCGCCGCGCCCGAGCTGCAGCGACTGTATCCGAGCTGGTGCGGCAACGCGCTCAAGACCATCCCCAAGGGCTGGCCCAAAGATCATCCTCAGGCACCGCTGCTGCGCCTGCTCGACTACGGCAAGGAGCATGAGCTCGACATCCGCTTTTTCGACGACCCGGCGTGGCCCGAGCGGTGCTCCGAGCTGATGCGTCCGCTCAAGCCGCTTGTCGACTTCATCAACTATTCGCTGTACGAGGAATAACCGGATACTACATCTCAAGCGGAGCGAGCAGCAGGCGGCCATCGGGCGATGTGCGCAGGCGCGAGCGCAGACGAGACAGCCGGTTGTAATAATTTTCGATCGGTATGCCGAGAATCAGCGACACCGACTTCGCCGAGAATCCGTATGCCACCAGCACATACAGCCGGCGGTCGTTCTCCGACATATCCGGGAACTCGTCGGTAAGGATGTCGTAAGCCCTGTCGTGGCGCATATTTACCGTGCTTATCATGTTGTCCATCGACTCAGGCGCCAGTATCTTCTGCAACTCCTTGTCGTACAGCTCGCGCCACTTCTGCCATTTCTCTTCCGAATTGCGGTTTTCGAGGCACCGGTGGCTGATGTCGAGGAGCGCCGACAGCTGCGACAGCAACTTCATCTGCTTTTCCTCGTTGGCGAAATGCCGCGACACCTCCTGCGACAGCTTGAAGAACTCCTGCTCACGTTCGCTAAGCTTGTCCTTGTAGAAAAACAGTATGATCATTACAATCAGCGCGCACAGGAGCGCCATTGACACAGTGATCCAGTAAGCCCTTGTTTTCAAGGCCTGCTGCCTCTCGGCATTCAGCCGGTAAAAATTCTGCTCCACGAGGCGGAAGTTGTTGAGGTTGGCATGCGACTGCAGCTCATTCTTGCTCTCGGTAGCCTTTTCATGTTCGGTGAGAGCCGCGGCCATATCGCCGGTGGCCTTGTAATATTCGTAGCGCGCCCAGTGGAGATTCGAGCGGAGGGACGCCGGCAGGGCCTCATATTCCCGGTCGAGCCTGTCGATAAGCCGGCGGGCACTGTCGAGCTGATTGTCGTGAGTGAGTAGCTGCGCCACGTCAGGCCAGTTAATTATATAATACTGATCATTCCCATCAAGATATCTGTCAGCCAGCGTAATATATTCAAGAGCCTCCTTATATCGGCCCAGTCCCATCAGTGGCCGGGCATACTCCTTGTACATCATCGCCTTGCATGTCGAGTCGCTGATTATATTGTTAAGCCGCAGGCTGTCGAGTCGCCTTACGGCTTCTTCCTTGTGGCCCGAGTAACTTACCGAGGCTATATACAGCAATTCGGCATACTGTGCGTTCAGGTCATAACCGGTCTTGAGGAATCCATCTATAGCTTGCCGAAGGTGGTACCGCAGGCCGTCCATATTATAGGCTTCCTGATAGCAGTCGGCGATGGCCTCATGGCAGCGCGCCATCCAATATTCGTCGTTGAGTTCCGTGGCAATTTCAAGAGCCTTGAGCTGATATTCCAGCGCCTCGGCATATCGGTCGATATTATACAGTATATCACCCTCATAGAATGCCGCGAGCATGCCGTAGTGCGAACGTTCGTCGGTAAGATAATCGGCGGCACGGCGGATGTCTGTGTCACAGCTGTCGTAATAATAACACTTGCTGCGCGCCTGCGCGTACAGAATAGCATGTATGGCCAAGTCGCGCGGGCTTGTTATCTTGCTGCGGTCAACCGCCGTCAGCAGAGCCAGCGCCGAATCGGGATGCTCGTTCATCACCGCCTCGGCTCTGCCGAGAGTGGTTCTCAGCCGTGAGTCGCCACAGGATCCGAGCAGGCCTGTCAAGGCTGCAATTAGTATTATAAATTATTACTGTCCGCTAAAACATAAAGCAGTGAGTCCAACTTCTTGAAGGTGAGAAGTTGGGCTTACTTTTAGTGTATGACAAGCCCTCTCAGTTAATTTCATGTTCCAAAGGCGGTGATTCGGAGACCTCAGCGAGCA